>JBCCWV010000047.1:0-27368 GCA_039192745.1 Verrucomicrobiota bacterium
CAAAGATTTGCCTCCCTTCGGTCGGGATGCCTGATGCGGACGTGGACGTCCGCGGTCCGCCGGGGATTCGTTTTTATACCGGCATTCGAGCCAGCTCTTTTGCGAATTGAAATCTTCCGTCTCCACCGTTGCCGATTTTCAAAACCCTGATTTGGCCATCCGAGATATCCGCAGCCCAAGCGTTGGACATGGGGAGAAACGCGCCAGTGTTGATCACAGTACGGCCGTCTTTTTTGCGGATGTAAGGACGGTGTGTATGACCGATGACCATGAACGGTGACTTGGGCCGGTGCTGCTCGTGGAAGGCGTGCGCGAGTTTGTGGCACGTGAGCCAGACGTGGAGGACGACGAAAGGTCGGTGGGGTGGCCACGCGATCTTGAAGATGGAGGCAAGCTTTCCGCTCAATCCATGCTTTGCCTTCGTTTGCTGGATTTCCATCTCGACGGCGACACGTTTGGCGATGGCGAGTTGCACTTCCAACGTCTTTCTTTCTTCGGCGGTGTACTCGGGAATGATGCGTTTTGCGGCAGCCTGACCAGCCTTTCGGTTGGTACTCCACGGCGAGACTTCTTCGTAGAGCGCGTCACCGTGAGTTACAAAGACATGGCCTTCGTAAAGATCGAGATAGTGGTTCGGCGGGCTGATCGGGTCGTGATTTCCGGTGATGAAAATGGGTTTGGCTCCGATGTCCGCGCAAAGCGCCTTCAGTTCGACAAGCTGCGCCTTCGCTTTCTCCATGTATCTTTTGGCGCGTTCCTCGAACGTGTCGCCATTGAAGATCACTGTCTTCGCGCCGACTAAAATCGATCGCAGTTGCTCGACTTCGTGAATGCGCGAACCCGGGTGCCCGAGGTGCAGGTCGGAGAAAATCCGCACCGGCTCTTCCACGATGACTTCAGACATTGAAGCGGAATTCGATCACGTCGCCATCTTCCACGACGTATTCCTTGCCTTCGCTGCGGAGCTTTCCTTCCTCGCGAAGCTTTGCCTTGTCGCCCGCTGCCACGTAATCGTCATAAGCGGCGACCTCCGCGGCGATGAAGCCGCGTTCGAAATCGGTGTGGATAACGCCCGCGGCCGCCGGGGCCTTGTCGCCAGCGCGAATCGTCCAGGCCCGTGTTTCTTTCTCGCCAGTTGTCAGATAAGTCCGCAATCCTAACAATTGATACACGGCCCGGATGAGTAACCCGCAGCCACTCTCCTTCACGCCAATGCTTTCAAGGTATTCCACGCCTTCCTCTTCGGGCAGGTCCATCAACTCGCATTCGATGGCGGCGCTAATGACGACGGCCTGGGCTTCGTGCGACTCGGCAGCGAAATCGATGACCGATTTCACCATCGCGTGGCTTTGGGGATTGGCTGTGGCTTCGGCGAGTTCGTCTTCGGAGACGTTGCAGGCGAAGATCGTGGGCTTTGAAGAAAGGAGGAAAAAATCGCGCATTACTTTTTTCTCGTCGTCGTTGACGTCGAGGGTCAGTGCTGGTTTGCCCGCATCGAGATGAGGCATGAGACGTTCCATGAGTTCGAGTTCCGCCTTCGCCTCCTTGTCGCCGCCGCGGAGTTTTTTCTCGCGGCTGACCTTTCGTTTTTCGAGACCGGTGATGTCGGCGAGGATGAGTTCGGAATTGATGATTTCGATGTCACGAACGGGATCGACGTTGCCGAGTTCGTGAATGATGTCGTCGTTCTCAAAACAGCGCACGACTTGCACGATGGCGTCGACTTCGCGGATGTTGGCGAGGAATTGGTTGCCGAGACCGGCGCCTTCACTCGCGCCCTTCACGAGGCCGGCGATGTCCACGAACTCGATGGCGGCGGGGATGGTCTTTTCGGATTTCGAAAGCTTGGAAAGGACGTCGATGCGTTCGTCGGGGACGGTGACGACGCCTTGGTTCGGCTCGATCGTGCAGAATGGGTAGTTTTCCGCCTGCGCTTTGCGCGTGCGTGTGATCGCGTTGAAAAGCGTGGATTTTCCGACGTTCGGGAGGCCAACAATTCCGGCTCGTAGCATAGGCCGGGAGGTTAGAGGGGAATTCAGGCTTCGCAAAGGGGTTGATTCCCGATTTGCACGCCGGAATGATAGTCCCATGGCCCGGCTCAGCGAACTCATCGACGACGCGAACGAATACCTCGACGTGGCGAATATCCCCGATTATCCCGGCGCGGTGAATGGGCTGCAGGTAGAGAACAATGGCGAGGTCACGCGCGTGGCGGCGGCCGTGGATTCGACCCTGCCGGTGATCGAGAAAGCCGTGGCGGCGGGCGCGGATTTGCTCGTCGTCCATCACGGGTTGTTTTGGCAAGGCGCGCAACCGGTGACGAAGGCGAACTACCGAAAGCTCAAGCTCGCCCTCGACAACAACCTCGCCATCTACAGCGTCCACATTCCGCTCGACGTGCATCCGGTAATTGGAAACAACGCTTTGCTCGCGAAAGCCTGCGGCCTCGATGCGGCGGAGCCATTTTTTCCGTGGAAGGGGATATTGTTAGGGCTGCGGCAGAAAGTGGATCTTTCCCTCGACGCGCTGATGGAATCGGTGACCAAGGCAGTGGGAGGTGAGCGACCGCATGTTTGTCCGGCGGGTCCTGAGCAAGTGAAACAAGTCGGGATCATCACCGGCGGCGCGGGGAGCGAAATCGCTGCCGCCGCTTCGGAAGGAGTGGACACGTTCATCACCGGCGAGGGTCCCCACTGGAGTTACGGTCTCGCGGAAGAGTTGGGCATCAACGTCATCTACGCCGGCCACTATGCGACGGAGACGTTCGGCGTGAAGGGGTTAGTGGCGAGAATGGCAGAGAAATTCGGTATGGAGCACACCTTCATCGATCATCCGACCGGGATCTGAGTTTTTGGGAACCACGAAAGGCCGCGAAAAGGCGCGAAAATTTTTTCTACTCGGCGGACCGCGGAATGCTCTCCTCCTTTTTTCGCGGAATTTCGCGTCCTTTCGTGGTTCCCCTACGGCTTCGCGATCCGCGTCCTTACAGAAGTTGACACCCGTGTTTCGACCTCGACGGTGGCTTCACGGTCGGTGCCGCGGGCGAGGGAGTAGAGGTGGAAGTGCACCGCTTCTTCGAGGCGCGGGAGAGTTTTGTCGAGCGGGATGCTCGTTTCGAGATCGACTTCAAGGGTGCCTTCCACAGGATCGAATCCATCGGGGAGTTCCGGCGTCGTTCCGGGAGCGCGGATCTCGGCGTGGAGAATCTGGCATTCGTGTCCGGCGATATCATCGACACCGCGATACCGCACGACAGAACCGATCGCGTCCGGATTGACGACGATTCCATTCTCCGCGAATTGGCGAACCGCGATCTGTGGATCGACGGCCCATTTGTCGCCGGGTTTCTTACGCGAGAGGACGCCGAAGACCGGATCGAGATTCTTCGTGTCGAGCGTGACCGTCAATTCCAAGGCCGTGCGCACTTCCTTGAGCAGAGTCGCATCGTCCTCCAATTCGAAATCGATCTTTCCCCCTTCGAGCCGCGTGGCGTTGACGATGGAACCCTTTGGGAGAAGCGGAATCAATTTCGCCCCGTCCCGTTTTCCGAAGCGATAAGTTGTGAGTTTCACTTTCACCGGCAAACCGTCGGCATCGACTTCGAGGATTTGCATTGCAGCGGCCAGTTCGCACTGGATATCGCGAACCCTGTCTTCAAGCACGCTACCAGCCCAACGGACCTTCACGGATTCATGCGTTCCGGCGATCGCCGCGTAAGAGAAGAGGTGACCGGTGGTGAACGGTCGGTGGAAATGAATTCGCTGCGCGTCGTCCTCATCGGCGTGGGACGAATTCAAAGCAAGTGCGAGGCAACCGATGGCGAGAGGGCGCAGCATGAGAAACCTGTTCAATTTAACTCTCTTAGCGCCACTCTACAATCTCCGACTCTAACCGATTCTACTGTCGAGTTGAAATACCTGACCGGAGACGTGGGAAAGTGTGTCGAGGAACGCAATGAACTTGGCGGCCTCTTCTCCGGTGTTGAAGCGCTTGAGCGCATGCGCTTCGCGCACCGCTTCTCGCAGTTCGTCGGAAAGACCTTTTGTCATCGGAGATTCAAGGAAGCCAGGAAGGACGCAATTTACACGAACGCCCCGCCCGCCCGCTTCCTTGGCGAGGCTCTTGGCAAATCCGGTCAGTCCCGCTTTTGCGGCGGCGTAATTGGCCTGCCCGAGTGTGCCTGAGAGGCCCGCAAAAGATCCGATAAAGATGATGTGCCCACTCCGCTTCTTCAGCATGGGTCGCATGGCAGCGCGGCTGATGAGGAAAGCCCCGCGAAGATTCACCGCGAGCACTTTGTCCCATTGCTCGGAACTCATGTTGCTGACAAGCGCGTCGTCAGCGATTCCCGCGGCGTGGATGACTAAATCATAGGCATCTGCATTCGTGGAGAACCATTGCTCCACGGAATCCACCGACGACACATCCAGCTCGCGACGGGAAGGCGCGTGAACGTCGTAAGCATCGGCGCGAAGTGTCTTGGCGATTTTTCGCGCGAGGAATCCTTCGCCGCCGGTGATGAGGGCAACGGGCATGCCCTCATCCTAGCAAGGCGGCACATGGTGCCAAAACATTCGTCTCGAATCAGCGCCCGAACGGATCTTTTTCTGGCTCCTTTTCGAAGGGAAGTCGTGATCGGGAGGTTGATTTCACAGGCGTGCGCACTTGAGAAGAGGCTGCACTGCGAGGTGAAATCACAATCGCGTAAGGCTCGTATTTGGCAGTCGTCTGGGTGATCGACGTCAGATAGCGGAGTAGCTCACTGACGGGAACCTGTTCGAGCTGCATCGTTACGGGCTCGGCGGCTTTCTCGGGAGGAACTCGCATGATGATATTCGGCGAGACTTTGCCCCCGCTAATTTCTTTCGTTTTCCGGCGAATGTAATCGACGACATCTTCGAAAGCCGTTTCTTCCATTTCGACTTTAGGGATACGGATTCTGTCCAGAGATTTCTCCATGGACGGCTTGAGCAGTTCCCTTCTTTCCGCGTTCCTGATCAACGCCAAGTATCGCATCGATTGTGGGTGGTTCGGAACGGCTTGGAGAACCTTCTGAAACTGGCCCTTTGCGGCCTCGTAGTCTCCGCGATTATAAGCGGCGACACCCTGATCGAAGGCGCTTGCCTTGGCGGTGGTTTCTTGCGCATCTACCTGCGAAACCGTCGGTGTCCACAGGGCGAATCCTAACAATACTATCAACAATCCTGCTTTCTTCATTTACTATTGGGTTCGGGGTTTTTCTTTCAGTTGCTGACGATCACCTCATCGCGACCGCCACCGTCTACAGTAGCTAATTACGACGCGGGAATCCAACAGAATAGCTAATTTACGCGTTATTTCACCAGTAGGTATATTAATAGTAAATACGTCGTATTCACATCGACAAGTTGTGTATAAAGTTAGCGATGAAAAAGGACGCGAAAAAATTTCTTTTTGAACTGCTCGAAACGCCGAGTCCGACTGGATTCGAATCGCCGGGGCAGAAGTGCTGGGCGGGTTATGTGCGCAAGTTTTCCGATTCCGTGGACAGTGATGCCTACGGCACGGCATGGGCCACGGTGAAGGGCAGCGATGAGTCGGCGCCAGTGGTGATGCTCGAAAGCCACGCGGATGAGATCGGCTACATCGTGAAATACATCGACGAGAATGGCTACATTTTCATTGATCGCGTCGGTGGATCGGATGCGGCGACCGGGCGTGGTCGGCGTGTTAGGATTTTGGGCGACAAAGGGGAAGTTTCCGGCGTGATCGGAAACACGGCGATCCACATCAGAGACAAAAAGGGCGGAGAGAAGGCGCCGGAAATCCATGAGCTGTACGTCGACGTCGGTGCGGCGAAGGCGGATGAAGTCGAGGAGCTGGGCATCCGGGTTGGGCATCCACTGGTTTACAAGGATTCCGCGGAAGAATTTGCCAACGGCCGCATTGTAAGTCGCGCGCTCGATAACCGGGTTGGTGGATTTATTATCGCGCAGGCATTGGCGCAGCTGGCGGAAGAGCGTCCCGCCGCGACAGTTTATGGAGTTAACGCCGTGCAAGAAGAGATCGGTGGCTACGGCGCGAAAATGGTGACACACCGCCTCATGCCGGATATTGCCGTTGTCCTTGATGTTACTCATGCCACGGACACACCGGGGATCGAAAAAGCCAAGCACGGCGCGGTGAAGCTCGGCGCCGGTCCGACCGTCACTCACGGGACGTGCAATCATCCGAAGGTGGTGGAACGCCTTATGGACGTTGCGAAAACATCAGAGATCCCACTGCAACACGAGTCTTCGTCACGCTACAGCGGGACGGACACCGATCAGATTTATCACGTTCAGCAGGGAATTCCGAGTGGTCTTGTCTCCCTGCCGCTGCGTTACATGCACTCGATCATCGAAGTCGTGGACTTGAAAGACGTGGAGCGAGTCGTGGATTTGTTAGTTGGATTTGTGCGATCGGTGTCTAGCAAAGACAAGTTTGCGGTGGAGATATAGAGTACTCGACGACCTTTGTTTGGAAGTGCCCTGTAGGGGCAATCGCACAAAGCTCAGGGCTTTAGCCCTGTGTTTCGAGATATTCTTTTTGCGGCCTGAAAGGTCGCTCGCGGCTGAACGGTTTATGCAAATCGCGAGCGGACTTTCAGCCCGCGGAAATTGTTTTGGGAACAACACAGGGCTGAAGCCCTGTGCTTTGTGCGACCGACCTTTCAGGCCGGAAAAAGGGCATTCTCCGAAATTGTGTTGTGAATTGAATGGTGATGAATCACCTGGAAATAGGTCTCGTGTCTCTCTTGCGGTGTTCCTGCATTTGGTCGGCAAATTGTTGCCATTTTCCCGGCAACATCGATCCGTTGTGCTCGCGCAGGTGGAGCTTGACATCGACGACTGATTTCAGCACGACGAGAAGCGCGACGGCGAGGGCGGGGGCGCCGAGGAACATGGTCACGAATCCGCCGAAAAGTATCGAGACATGAAGGACGACGATGCGCGGGTACGGGGCGAACATGAGTTGAGGAATCGCCAACTTCTTGAACTCACCACGACCGAAGTAATTCGCGACGAAGGAATAACCGTGACTGCCCACAAGTCCTAGCCCAACCAGAAAAATCCCGGGTCCAATTTCCGATGTAATTGCCCCGGCTGCTGCGAAAGGCCCGCCAAATGACATTCCGCCGCCGAACAATGCCATGACAAATACGCCATGGACAAGCGTGAACATCCCGTAGTGCACGGCAAAAAAGGGAACAAAGAACAACTTGCTGGCCTGCGTCCCCGCTCCTCCCGGACCCGCATTAGTCAGCATTTTCAGAACATTGAAAACGCCGATGATGACGTTCTCCGCCCAGTAGAGCGCCATGATGGGGAAGATTTCCCAACCAAGAAAAAGCACGCCGAAGAGCGGAATGGCGTTGGCGATGAGGAGGGCGACGACGGAAGGCGATCGCCAGTCGAGGGGCTTTTCGGCGGTCAAAGGTCCCTCGTTTTCCCGCTGAATCACCACTTAGGACGCCGCTTTGCGCAGGAGTTTTTGCGCGCGTTTCTCGATCGTGGCCGCACGCTTCAATTTTCCGTGGGCACGAAGAAGCGTCACGAAGTTGTCGCTTACAATGGCGAAGCGTTCGACTTCTTGTCCCAGGTTGCTTTCAAGAATGCGCAGAGCTTCCTCGAAGTTCTTGATCGATTCCTTCAACTCACCCAGCTCGTGCAAGGCTGCGGCAAGGTTGCTGCAGGATTGGCCGACATCAGGGTGATCGGTGCCATTCACTTTGCGGCGGATCTCAAGCGCGTGGGCGTGCATCTCGCGCGACTGGGCGCTGAGGCCGACATGGTAGTAGAGTCCGCCGAGGTTGTTGTAAACGGCGGCGACTTCGTCATGCTCGCGGCCGTAGTGGCGTTCGAGCATTTCGAGGGCGCGCGAATAGTTGGCCTCGGCGCGGTCGAAATCATTGATGTCCTTGTAGATCATCCCGAGGTTGTTCCGAGCATTCGCGGCGTCGAGTTCAAGTGGCGGATCAACTTGTTCGAACAGGGCGATGGCTTCCTCGTAAAGTGGAACCGCGTTTTCCGTGTAGCCCGTGAAGTCGTAAACGGAGGCGAGACTGCTTTTGATTCGAGCGAGTTGGTCGGACGGAGTGTCGCAGGTTTCGGCATAACCCAACGCTTCGATGTAGTAACCTTCGGTAGTCGGGTAATCCCCTTGTTCACGGCAAAGGTCTCCGAGCAATTCCAAAGCAGATACAAGTTCAGGTGCGTTCGAGGAGTCCTCGTTCACTTGCCTTCTCGCAGTCTCGACAGCGGTTTGCGCGACTCGAAGGGCGTCGGCGGGTTTTTCTTCTTCGATTAAATTGCGGGCGCGTTCAAGAAGCGCGCGGACGATATGGGCCTTTTCTTTCGACATGATAACGAGGGGGTTAGGGTTTTACGTCCCTATCCGGCGCGCCGATAAACATGACTTTACGATGTAAACACAATGGAACGCAAGCAAGAAAGGCTACTTGCGCAGCAGGGGCTGGATCTTTTTCTCGAACAGGAGGTCCCAAGAGTAGCGCTGAAGAACTTGTTTCCGAGCGAGGTGGCCGGGATCAGCCTGGAGGAATCGAATGAGTCGTTTGGCGACAGCGGTCGGAGGCTCGTGGAGATCAAAGAGACTCACATTGTGATCGAGGATGGACTGCATCGGTTCGATGCGTGGACAAAACGTGGGGAGACGGAACACGCCGGCTTCAAGAAGCGGAAGGCCGAAGCCTTCTTGTTTACTTGGCAGAAATAATGCGTCGCTGATCGAGTAGAGTCCGATGAGATCCGTGTCCGAGACGTGGAAGTATTCACTAACAAAAGCAAAATCACGTTCGAGTCCTTCGTGGACGACCATTCTTTTCAACTCCGCTCCATACTCGCGGGAAGCTTCATGGTGAGGATCGGGGGCACCCGTCACCATGTAGAAAGCGGTGTGTCCCAGCTTGCGCAATTCGGCAAGGACTTGAATTCCGTACTCGACATTCTTGCGACGAAGGATGCGTGCCGGCTGCATGAGAACGAATTCCTTGTAGATGATACCGAACCGCCGATTGAACCGCCGCACGTCGCGGGCAAGACGAAGCAGGCGGATGGATTCCACGCCGTTGGGAACCACCGGGCAATCGCGCGAGCTTGCACCGGTCAGCTTGACGAGTTCCTTTTGTCGATTCTTGGAGATAATCACGCTTTGCATCCCCTGGGGCAATTGCGTGAGCTGGCGGTAAGGGGGTTTCATCAAGTGCGCGTGGAAATCGTAATCCAGGTTTATGGCGGCGAGATCGTGGATCCAGTTGATGAACTTCACGCCGTTTTCATTTTCGGTAGCGATGCGAGCGAGAGCAGTGGTCGCGGCGAGATTGAAGTGCATCGTCATCACGTTGTGGATGATGACCGCGTCGCAACCGGCGATCGCTTCACGGAGTGTATCGAAAAAGAATTCAGTGAGGGCTTCGAATTTGGGAGCTTTGGTAGGGTCCTTCGCAAGTTCACCCTGTGCTTCGACGACCCGAGGATGGGTTGGCAGCAGTTCTGGAATTTCCCGAACCGTCACATTCTCGACTTCCGACTCCCCGCGACCAGCAATGATGCGGACGGCATAACCGTTGCGGGCAAAGAGTTCCGTGTGTTGCTCCATCACGAACTCCACACCACCGACAACAGGCGGATAGGCGTAGTGGAGCAAGGCGACGTTCATATGAGCGGGCCATGATCCTGCAGGGAGCAGCCCAAAATGTCAAAGAAGTCCTCGCGCCGTCATGCGGGCAAAAAGCGAAAGGCTCAAACTGTCCACCAGCCGGTTTTCGGCAACGGCTGTGCGCAATTCTTCGGCAGAAAGCATTTCGCTGCCAAGAAACACCTCGGAAGAATCGGGATTATTGCCCCCGGAAATTGGAATGACGCCGCGGACGAAAAACAAGTAGATCAGCTCATTCGTGAATCCCGGAGAGGTGAAATAGTGCCCTAACGAAACGACCTCGCCGTCGTCAGGAATGGCATATCCCGCTTCTTCCGCCAATTCGCGTTCGATGGTTTCCAGAATGACCTCGGGTTCTGTCCTCTGTTCCACATCATCGACTTGTCCCGCGACGAATTCCAATGAAGGCCGCCGGATGGAGACGCGCTCTTGCCGGACCATGAGAAAGCGTTCGTCTTCCGTCATCGCGGCGATGGCGATGGCGGATTTCCGGTGCGCGACCGTCCAAGTCACGTCGCCTTCGCGCCCCGCCGTGTGCCAGCGTTCGGTGTCGAGACGGATCCACGGAGTCTCTGCGAGGGTTTCCGCTTCGAGCATTTTCCACCCGTTGGGTATATCAATCGGGTCAGGGTGGAAATCGACGAGCTGTGGCATGTTCAAGCTTTAATCTTAGCCGGACAGCGAAGCCATCACGTTCGCAGGAACTTGCATCAAACTCCCTCGTGCTTTGAGTCTACCTCCACAGCGGTAGCAGTGAGAAGAGGCACATAGGCAACTTTTTCGGATCCATCTTTCTCGTATGAGATAATGAGCGTCGTGCGTTTGGCGGAAAAAGAAATGAAGTCGCGATGCGGCACGTGGTAGGAATCGCCCGCCGCAGTTCTTACCGTAAACGGTTGGTTGCTTTCAATAGCCTCTTCCACAAATGATCGGTCCATTCTTCAATTAATGCCGTTGAAGCACAAAATCAAGGCGGTCAAGTTTACGACTCCGCTTCACTTACCATCAATTCCCCGATCATGGCGCCCGGGTCGTCAGCACGCATGAGAGTTTCGCCGACAAGAAGAGCGTTGGCACCCCAAGACTGAAGTTGGAGGGCATCGTCCACGGTCTTGATGCCACTTTCGCTCACGAGCGTATAGCCATTGTCCGGAATATCTTCACTAAGTGCTTCCGTCGTGCGGAGATCGACTTCGAAGGTTTTCAGGTTCCTGTTGTTGATCCCAATGATGCGCGCGTCGGTGTCCAGTGCGCGATCTAATTCTTCGCGGTCGTGAACTTCGAGGAGAACCTCGAGCTGGAATGTCGCGGCCGTGTCGAGAAGATCTTTCATTTCATCATCGGTAAGCGCGGCGGCGATGAGCAAAATGGCATCGGCGCCGGCCACGCTCGCCTCGTAAATCTGCACCTTATCGATGATGAAGTCTTTCCGGAGAACAGGAATGGAGACCTCCTGCCGGATGCGAGTGAGATAACTCAAGTTGCCCTGAAAATACTTCTCGTCAGTGAGGACGGAAATCGCGCTGGCTCCGCCGTCGTCATACATTTTGGCCTGCCGAACGGGGTCGAATTCCTCGGCGATGGTCCCGGCGGAGGGCGACGCTTTCTTCACCTCCGCGATGAGACCAAGTCGAAACTCATCAATGTTCAACGCTGCTTCCAGAGAACGGAATTCATTCCGCTCCGTGGCCGCCGCACGCAGGAGTTCGGCCTTTGGAAGGATCTTTTCGACCTCGGTGCGCTTGTGCGCGATGATTTCGTCGAGCTTGTTCATGAGGCATCAGGAGATTTTAATCTGTTCTTCCAATAAAAAGGCCGACGTTTGTGATGAGCAACGGCATAAATCCTGATTGAATTCACGCGTTCATCGAATTCATAGAATAGATAATACGGAAAGCGCTTCATTCGTAGAATCCGAATTCCTTGCCCAATTGGTTGATACCTCTCTGGATCTTGCTTGATCAAATCCAAACTAGCCTCCATGGACGTGACAAATTCTTCTCCGAGACCGAAATGTTCTTCCGAATAGTGTGCCGCCTCTCTGTATTCTTCCAATGCTCCTGCCTCGAAGGTTAGGGTCATCTTCGGGCCTTTAGAGAAGAACGCACGGATTCATGTGCCTCCTCTTCGGGAATCAACCTCGATTTCCCTTCCCGCACGTCTTTCATCCGCTTCTTCACTTTCTTCATTTGATCTTCCATGAAGTTCCCGGAAGGCAAGGATTTCTCTAAGATCGCCTCCGCCAACTCTATCTGGGAATCGGAAGAGAGCTGCATGGCCTCATCCAAAAGCCGGGAAACCTCGGTGCTCATGGAATGAACCTAATCGCTCCAATTATCAAATCAACCCAATCACTCCAACCTAGTGCGCCTTACAGAACTCCTCGAAGCGGTTCAGTCCTTCGTTGATGACATCAAGGCTGGTCGCGTAGCTGAAGCGGACGGTGTAGTCGGAGCCGAAGGCGGATCCGGGAACGACGGCGACGCCGGTGCGGGCGAGGAGTTTCTCCGCGAAGTTCACGGACTTGATGCCCATCTTTTCGATGCTGACGAGGAAGTAGAAAGCGCCCTGCGGTTCCACTGTCGTGACGTTCTTCATCTGCTGGAAGCGGTTCAGCATGTATTGGCGGCGCATGTCGTACTCGTCGCGCATGTCGGAGACGACTTGCTGGTCGCCCATGATGGCAGCGACGGCGCCGTATTGGGCAAAGCTCGTGGGATTCGAGGTGCTGTGGCTCTGGATGTTGGCAATGGCGGCGGCAACTTCCGGGGGAGCGGCAGTGTAGCCGAGGCGCCAGCCGGTCATGGAGTAAGCCTTGCTGAACCCGTTGACCGTGATGGTGAGGTCATGGAGTTCCTTGCTGATCGAACCGATGCTCACGTGTTCGGCTTCGCCGTAAACGAGCTTTTCGTAGATCTCGTCGGAGAGAATGATGATGTCTTCATAAGAAGCGACTTCACCAAGAGCGGCGAGTTCTTCCTTTGAGTAAACAACGCCAGTTGGATTGCCCGGCGAGTTGATGATGATCATCTTCGTGAGCGGACTCATCGCGTTTTCGAAATCATCGGGCGTGAGCTTCCATCCGTTCTCTTGCTTCGTTTCGACAATGACTGGTTCCGCGCCAGCCATTTTCACCATTTCCGGATAGCTCGTCCAGTAAGGTGCGGGAATGATGACCTCGTCACCGGGTTCGCAGGTGGCGAGGATGGCGTTGTAGCAAGAGTGCTTTGCGCCGCAGTTGACGATGACTTGGGAGTCCTGGTAGTTGAGGCCGTTCTCGGTTTGCAGTTTGTGAGCGATCGCCTTGCGAAGTTCGGGGATGCCAGCGGCGGCGGTGTATTTGGTCGAGCCTTCGTTGAGGGCGTCGATCGCGGCTTCCTTAATATGATGAGGGGTGTCGAGATCGGGTTCTCCTGCGCCAAAGCCGAAGACTTCCTGACCTTCTTCCTTCATCTTTTTTGCGGCTGCGGTGACGGCGAGGGTCTGGGATGGCGTGATGGTTTTGATTCTCGAGGACAGATCCATGGGCGTGCGATATGTGGGACGTGGTCTATACGACGGATTTGCAAAAATAAAAGGGAAACGCGGGAAATCTCTCCCGCCGGTCCAAACCCGATTTTGGCGCTCCGCGAGCGGCCTCAGAACGATGAACAGAGGAGCGCGGAGTATTTCTTTTTGCCCCACTCTTCCCCGAAAACGTCCTTGTCCACGCTCACAATTCCGAATCCCGGATCGAGCACGAGGAACTGACTCTCACTCTGCCCGAAGACGACGACGTATCGAATTCCGTCGCCGCTGCTGGCCGCCTCTCCGCGCCGGACCGAGGAAAACTCCTCCAAATCATCCACCGGAGCGCCGAAGAATTCACCCTCTTGCTGTTCAAGAGGAACGATCACCGGGCGCCCGTGTTCCAGCTGCTCGCCCATTTGTTCGAGCGGCTTCTGCTTCATCGTGAGGGCGAAAGCCATGAGGCCCTCGTCGATGGCGATGCGGCGTAGTTTCAGAATGGGGTAGGTCGAATCTTCAACAGGATAGCGCTCGGCGAGGGCGGCTTCAGAGGCTTCGGTGTCCCAGTAGTTGAGGACCGTGGCGAGAGAAGCGAGTCCGCCGGATTGCTCTTTCTCCAGCAACAACGGTTCGATCGGACAAAAGTAAAAGTTCTCACCGGCCGCCGGTAACTCGGCGGTCTCTCCCTTAACAAGTTCACCTTCGTCCCGCTTTGCCCGCAATCCAGCACATTGCGCTAACAGGACAACAATCAACGTGGCCAAAACGATACGTCCGGCCGATTTCGCCGGAGTTGAACGCCCGCGAAGGCGATGCTGATGGCAGCAGATTTGCACGACCCCCCGAACTAGGCGCGGTTCCGCCGATCCTCAAGCGCGAAGATGGGTCGTGCCTGCTCAGTCCAAAATCGCGCGTTCGATGCGAAGCCGCACAAGGACGCAGGCTTCGGTTTCGCTGGGCAGCGGGACTTCCCAAGTCTCAGGGTTCTCGCCGGAGTCGCTCGTGCGCTGGGGAGTGGCGTCGAGAGTTTCCCAGGGCCCGCCGTCGATGGCGATTTCAGGGATGAAGACCAGATCGGTGGCCTCGGCATTTCGCGTGAAAGAGAAAACGAGAGGGCTATGCGGTTCGTGACGGTGAATCGTGTTCGGGACGGAACCTGAACTCGCTGAAACCGGCGATGTGAACTGCGCGTACTCGACGAAATTCAGTCGACGGTCTCCGTCCGGATCAGCCATTGGTGAGGAGACCGAGACCACGGAGGCACCAATGCCGAATTGTTCTTGTCGCCAGGCTTCTTCCGGATCGGGCCACGCGAACTTGCCCTGGCTCAGTTGGAGGAAGGATCCGCTCCCGGTTGTGACGCGCCAGAGGGCACGGACAAGATAAACGGCGGTTTCAGAAACGGGCGAGGCGGTGTCGGTC
Source organism: Verrucomicrobiota bacterium (assembly GCA_039192745.1). GTDB lineage: Bacteria > Verrucomicrobiota > Verrucomicrobiia > Verrucomicrobiales > DEV007 > JBCCWV01. Next base: position 14,626 of record JBCCWV010000047.1, read on the forward strand.
CAAGTACTTGCAGAGACTGGTGCGGTGGTAAGTCTCGTGAACGCTTCTTCAGAATTGGCGGCGCGGAAAATGTGATAACCGAGAAAGTCCGTCGATGTGGTGTTGTCGGCGTTGCCCCACGAGATGGTGACTTCGGATGGAGCGGAGGTTGATCGGGTGGCGATGGCATTCCCCGGCGGCGACGTCGGAAACAACGTGAGCGTCGGGTCTCCCATCAAGGAAACGTGAATACCACGGGCGTAGTAGCTGGTGTGGTAGGGATTTCCATTGGGTGTGTTTTGACTCAGTCGCGTGGCAAAACCGAGGGGATACCCGAGCCCGAGATGGTGAACGTTCCACTGTGGGCGCCCGTTGTATCCGGTGGCGAGCGTGAGGCCGTCGGCGCAAAGTGGCGCGCGAAGAAAATTATTCGTGTTTGGCCAATCGCCGAAGTAGCTGCCGAAGAGAGTGAGGAAGACCGCGTTTGAAGGATTCTGCGCAAACGTCGTTGTCGATCCGACCCCGTTCATGGACGTGTATCCGGCCGTGCTGCTGGCGTGACCGAGGAGGTAGCCGTAGTTGGAAATCGCGGGAAAGAGGGCGCCGGTTTGCAGGTTCGCCGAGCCGCAAATGGCGGAAAATCCGCTGCGGGCGTTGATGCTGGGGCCCTCGGAGAAATAATTGATCCGGTCGTCGATGCGGGATCGCAGCGGCGCCGTGATTTCACGATGACGAAATCGATGGAGGCGCGTGAAGTAGTTCCTGAGCAGGCCCGTTTCATCGTCGGAAAACGCCGGCATGTTCGAGAGGTCCACACGCCCGACCATGAGTTCGATGTCGGTCGGAAAGTAACTCGGGTTAAATGGAGACGTGGTCGATCCCCAATCGCCGTCCATCTCCCCGTAGTAGCCATCGCATGGCCAAGGACCAAGATGATTTGCATGACCATCAGGCGCAAAGTTTCCACTCTCGGCAACGGGAATGCGACCGATGAGAAAGGCCGCACGGTCCGTCGCCTGCTCTTCAACATCTGCCCATGCAACGACCTTTTGACGGACGGAAAACGGACTGTCCCCCGCCCTAACATTTTCCTGAAAGACTTGCCATCCGTCCCCGCAGAGGTCGAGCCGCAGTTGATTCAGTTCGCTCGCCAAGGAATTCGAAACGCCCTCTTCCACAACGAGGAGAACGGAGCCACGTTGCTCAACAGCGGGAAGATCAATCGCCGCAGCAACAACGCCGGTGGCAATGCGGAAGTTTGTCGTAGATGCCCGCACACGGTATTCGATGACTTTCCCCGTTGTGACAGTCGAGTCCGTGTAACCCGTCGAGTTGCCTGGAAGAGTCATCGAGAAGACTTCACTGCCATCATCGTCGATGCGGGTGAGCGTGTATTCGCTGATGTCAGTGCGAAGCGGCCAACGGACGGTAATGGCGGGAACCGTCGAATCGATTTGGGCGTCGACGAGGATGGACTTCAGGACGCTGTAGTTCGTCGCACGCGCTTCCGAAGCGACGCCGAAGACCAACGACATCGCCGCGATACCAAACCACAGCAGGCGATATCGCAGCCGAGGGAGGCTGAAATTTTGATGATTTTTGGAATCCAAACCGGTTGAGGGGCTCCAAAATTATAAATTATGGGAAAATTATTGCTAGTGATTATTAAAATTGAGAAAATGGAACGGGCTTGTCACTTCGCATCTCGAACCTCTTGTGACTTCAACTCATCGGCCCTGGCTCCTTCCTCATCGCCCTTCGCACGTTTAGCGCGAGCTCGTAAAAGATAGCTATCGTCTCTGGAGTCCGCCGCTGAACGCGAACTTGAATACACGCCGATCAGGCACTTCGCTCTTAACGCGATTCGAAGAGATCGTCTGATAAAATCCGAACTCGACCTCCGAAGACTCCTCCTCATTTGCGTGGCCAAATCGGATCTCATACTGCTCTAGCCCCTCATCGGAGGCGTGCATCCGTGCCCACAACGGTTCCGACCACTGCTTTCCGCCGGGGTCCTCAGAAAGACCCCAAACCACCTTGCCTTCGATCTGCACGCAAAGCTTCGCCAAATCGACGACATTCGAGTCAATCACCCCATCTAGCCATCGCTGTTCGCTGTCCCAATCCGGCGCGCATTTCAGATGTTCTTCCAGAAGCCACGATGTCGCAGAACAAAGATCGACGGACTCAAGTTCAACGGCCTCACTATCATTAGCTTCAAGTGCTCGGAAGTACTGCCGAATGATCGCGGCAATCATTCGCTCCTTTCGCTGTAGCTTGGCTCGATCCATCTTCTGAGGCAATCGGTAGAGGTCTGGCAAGACGGATTCAAGCTCTCTAGAGCGGAACGAGCCAGTAGAGCTACTCGCCCTGTCTTTTACCGTCTTGTTCTGCCTGACGTTTTTCTTCGGCCATTCTTATCTTCCTAATCAATTCGTGGCCTTGGTAAAAAAGTGGAGATAGCTTCTTGTCTCTCTCTTCACCAAGATCGTCCGTTTCAGCGCTGTAGGCGAAGATCCCCTTGGGAGTGACGACATAGAAAGTCGTTTTGCCTGGCTGAACCACCGGGAACTTATCGACCTTCTTCATGTGCTTGAGGTAATCCTCAGCCATCTTCACCATCTTGAGGGAAGCGGGACGGACCTTCTCATGTTCTCCTGCGCCGACTATACCGCCGCCGTTCGAAAAGTAGAGACTGGCGGCGCCGTCGGCTGCCGCGACCAGTGTGTACGCCGCTTCAGGAAATCCGGTTTCCATCAGCACCGCCCAGACCGGCTTCCCCTTCAAGCGAGGCATTTCCTTCTCATTGAGCTTCAGAACCTGTTCTCGCATGTCGGTATAGATCTCAGCCACTTCGTAAGAAGGCTTGTCGTCACCGAATAGTTTGCCTAGGGAGGAGAAAAACGCGGCCATGATGATCAAAGTGCGCATGAGAGAATTTTTTTCCTGAAAAGTGCGTTGATTAAACCAAGTTAAGGGGCAGAAGGTTAGTTCCAAGAATAGGCTAAGTATATTGTCGTTTTGGCTGCATCAACGATAAGGAAAAATTCCTCCGGAGTTTCGTTGTCATCGCTGAGTTCTTTGATGAGGTAACTGCCGTTCTGAATTGTTGTTGGAGTGAACCACGGCGTCTCGGGTATTCCAAGTCTTCCTATTTCTTTCGGCAAGGGATCCGCTTCGTTGAAGGCCGTGAGCTCTTCTTCAATCTTGTCCATGAAAACAGCAGAATACTCGAATCTTGCGAAAACTCCGGCCGCCATGAGGCTCCACGAGTATACCTCGGCTTTAGCATCGGTCGGAATCGTCGGGAGTTCTGAAGAGGCAAGAATCTGGTTGGCAGAACCGAGATCTGCGGGGTCGTCGGGGGAGCCCTGCCCAGTGTCTCCGCAGCCCGAGAGCCCGAACGCCGATAGCAGAACTGCTAGTGGGAATTTCATTTCTAGAGTGAATGTTGAAGGTGCCTCACCTGAGACCGGGAGCGTAGGTGGCATGAAGTCTTGATGTCCGGATTGATCTCAAGCGTCAACTCCGCGGCGCGTCTCAGGTTTGCGTTTGCCTGCTTGTTAGACGCATCGTGTATCATGGTCTCCAGATCAGGTATGCGATGATCGCAATGGGCGGCACAAAGATGCTGAGGTGGTAGAAGAAAGACGTCCTGAAATAATACTCGATCTTGATTACCCGCACTTGAAACCAGTTTAGGTTGTGATCTTCGTATTTGGGCTTCTGGGATTTGAAGATCTTGAAGTCGATAGGTTCGTGATTCTCGTAGCGTGCAAGGAAATCCTCGTACTCATCGGAGATAGTCTTGACCCTCGATTCAATGCTCACATCCTTTTCAGTGGTCTTCAGCTGACGAAGTCGGTTGTAGAGGCTCGCTACGCCCATCGCGCATGTGTGGTATCTATCAAATCGAAGCAGGTAATTTCCGGCAGCCTCTAATTGGCTGTAGACCAATATCACAACCGATAGAGAGATATTGATGAACGTCTGCACTTCAGCCGCGTAAGTCGCAGAGCTCTTCAGAATGAGAATTTCCAGCAAGTTGAAGACGATTAGGTAGGCGGCGAGGAAGCTCACTGCCCTTGTGGAGAGGCGGTGTTTCAAGCGCATCCTCTCGGCGGCGGAGAATCGGGCTCCCTTGGTAGACCAGAGCTTGTAATTAAGTTCCTTACTGAAATCGCCAGAAAGGTACAGAGGGATGTTCTCCGATTGTCTGGGAGTTCTAGGATTTTTTTCCTCTGCTTCCGATTCGCTCATTTTTCCTCTAACGACAAGGGTGAGTCACCGCTGACCGGGAGCGCAGGTTGAATTCAAGAGTGACGCCCGAATCAGAGGTCGTCTTTCGACACGGGGCGGGTCAGCGGTTGATCTCCATCCGCTTGTTCTGCATTGGGTGGTATCCTCGTGACCATTCGCTCAGGGTGTTCGCGCTGACGTGCTCGGGCGGCGGCTGCAATCTTCCGCAAGTCAAATCCGTGTTCTGCTGCATTCTCCTCCTTCAGACGACGAACTTCTGCGATGATGGAATCTGTGGGGCGTTCAATTGTCGTTTCCATAGCTGTCTCCAATGAATTCTTCAGGTGTAGAGATTACAGGCATTCTGAGCTGATGTCGATCAAAGCATTTCTGTATCCGATTCCTATTGTGAGGATTTGCGATGTGCTTGCAGTTCCAAGTAAGCAAAAAATCGACTCCGTGGACTCCAGCACAAGCAATATGAAATGCATCGTCCGAAGCCTTCTGAGGCACAACGTCATCTGAAAGCAATTCCTCCGCCACATTGACGACCCAATCGGTAATTACAAGCAACGGAACTTCAGCCAGCATCAATAATCGCTTCTCCGCCATAGCTTCTTCTCCACGAGCGGCCTCATCAACGACGATCTGCGAAGACAATAGCTCATATTGGGATCGGCGGTTGTCCCACCACTCGACTGTAAGCTCCTGTCTCGCTGCCTGAACAATATCACGCGACCTCCGAGCAACGTAGTAGCTTGGGATCGTCGTTTCGATGAACACTGAGTTGCTCATTCGGATGTGATTTAGGATTTATTGCAGAGCAATAGGTCGATTAAATCGGGTTGAAAACGCTCAACCTCTTTATCTCCTGCACAGTCGAGGAGTATCCTAGGATAGTTTTCAACTCGGTTCAATAAACCCCGAAAATCTAGCACGCATAACTGTGGAAATTAATTATCAGCATGGATTTTCAATTTACTACCGAACCCGTTCCCGGAAATTTCGCTTCATTGCCAAAATCCTCTCAAACGCCTTTTCAATACTTCTGCCAGAAGTGGCGCGAAAAGATCGCCATGGCGGCGAGGATCTCGAGGCGGCCGATGATCATGAGCATGGAGAGGAAGAGGAGTGAACCGCTGCCGAGGGACGCGTAGTTACTGGTTGGTCCGAATTGACCGAGGGCGGGACCGATGTTGAGCACGCAGGCCATCGTTCCCGAAAGCGCGTCGAGTGGAGAGAGTGACGGTTCGAAGGCGGCGAGGAAGAGTGTGCCGGTTCCGGTGAGGAGCGCGGCGAGGATGAAGATGGTTAAAATCTGACGTCGTCGCGCTTTGCCTTCTTCGGTTTTTGTTTCCGGAATGTTCAGGACGATGCGCGGACGGTAGTAGCGAATCAATTCCTCGCGAAGAATGCGGAGCAACGCGACAAAGCGATTGATCTTTAATCCACCGGAAGTCGATCCCGCACACCCGCCGATGACCATGAAAATGAGCAAGAGCATTTGGCTGAAGGTTGTCCACCCTGCGAAGTCGGCGTTGGCGTAACCGGTCGTGGAAAGAATGCTTGTGACCTGGAACGCATTTTCGCGGATAAATGGCTCGAATTCCGCCAGCGCCACCGGTGCCGCGAAGTAGCGGCTCAAGCCGATGGCAACCACGCCGACGAGCAGCGAGAACAGGAACCATCCGCCGGGCTCATCGATGCGGAAAAGGTTCCCTTTGGGGGCCAGAATCCATCGCGCATAAAGAAGGAAACTGATGCTTCCGGAAATCATGAAGAGAATGCAAACCCATTGAATTGCCGGCGAAAACGAGGCGAAGCTGTCGTTCTTGGTTCCGAATCCCGCCGTCGCCAGTGTCGTGAAGGAATGGTTCAGCGCGTCGAAGACCGACATGCCGAGAACCCAGTAAGCGCCAAAACAAAGAAGCGTCAGGCCGATGTAGATTTTCAGGAGCATCAGCGCCGTGCGTTTGATGCTGGTGAAAGTGATGTGTTCCTTTTGCACGGATGACTCGTGCTGAAAAAGCGCTTTGCCGCCCATTTTGAAGAAGGAAAGCAAAGCGACGAACAGGACCAGAATACCGATTCCGCCCAGCCACTGGGAAGTTGAGCGCCAGAGGAGCAGTGTCTTGCTCCAAGTTTCGAGATCCTCGACAACCGTCGCGCCCGTCGTCGTGATGCCTGACGCCGATTCGAACAAGGCCTGTGAAACAGTAAGCCCGGTGTCGCTGAGGATGTAGGGCAACGATCCAAACAACGAACAAGCGATCCAGCCAAGAACAACGATGGCGATCGACTCGCGCCGGAGAAGTTCCCCCTTCCCTTTTCTCCCCACGTAGATCAGTCCGATCCCCGCCGCAAAGGTGATCGCCGCGCAAAGAATTAGTCCGGTGAAGGCCGGATCCCGCCACTTGGCCAAAACCCCGGTCGTCCCACAAAGCGCCATCGCCACCGCGAGGAGCAAGAGTAGAAGACCGATGGTCTTGCTAATGAGCCGGAAATTCATGAAGGGCGGCGGGCCTCAGAAAAGCTCGCAGGACAATGGTAATCTGGACTTAATAAATCGCCCGAACAAGCGGGGAGATTGAATTACGCAATTCTAATCTTTCTTGGGCTGTTCTCGGGACAATGCCTTGACGTCAGCGGCGTCCTGTTCTCTTCCCGTGGCTTCTTTGTTTTTTAGAAGATCTTCAAGCGATATCACCGGCACTTCCAGATCTCCAAAATCAGCGAAAACCCGTCGACGGTAACACTCGTCGAAATCTACACCGTCAATCTGGTTGAGCACTTCGATCCGCATGGGTGGCCATCTGAATCGAACCACGTTGCCCGGCTCAAGAAACAGCTCTGCTCTTGCCTCATTGTGAACGAACCCAAATCTCTCCAGTGCTTTCATCAAGCGGGAGGCATTCTCCATATTCATAGCTATCCACACGTCCATATCGCCGGTCGTGCGGGGGTGGCCATGAAAGCCGACGGCGTATCCGCCGATCAAAAGATAATTAACTTTCTCCTCGTTTAAGAACCTCAAGAACTCGCTGAAGTCTTCCGTTAGCTGTCTCTTCGCCATATTGAATTTCGCGCAATGTCTGGATGGCGGCAACCCGGTCTTCTGGGGGTTGGGTCAACCAGTAAGATAGCCGTTCGGTCTGCTTGTCTTCGAGTCTGCCAACGGAGAATGCAGTCCGATCAACGCGAAATTTATCGGCGGTATTACTCATGAGAGACCATCACTCCACAAAACGAATCTTTCCGCCCGCCTGCGCGGCCGCTTCCATGGCGGCGTGCTCCTCGTCGGTGCAGGCGCTGTCGGTCGGTGCGTCTGCTTCCTTCTCGGTGCTGCCGACGAGGCTTTTTTCCAGCATGTAGGCCTCGACTTCTTCGCCGCTCACGTCCGCCAGCATCTCGCCATTGACGATGACGCACGGGGAAAGCGGCTGCCCGCTCTTCTGTTCCATTTCCCAGCGCAGCGCCGGGTTTTTGATAATGTCCTTTTCTTCGTATTCGAGATCGTACTTCCGCATGATCGCGCGCACGCCCTCGCTCCATCCACAGTGGGTCTTCAAGTAAGCGGTAATTTCCGGTGTTTCGTTGGCCATGAATTAAGATACGCCTCGGAGGGCAGAGTCAACTGATACAGAATCCCGCTTTGGCCCTGATGGTCAGGCAAGTCCAAACTGGCGGGTTGATTTGAACCGCGGATTTTCGCGGATAGACGCGGATTTCTTTATGGGCGGCTGGCGCGTCGCTTTTTTCCAATCTGCGCCAATCCGTGTTCGTCTGTGGTTTATCATCGGGAACGTCCGACCATTTGGATTTGGCCGAACACTACAACACGTAGAGCAGCCCGAGCATGACGACGGCGATGGCGGCGGTGATCCCGATGGGAAAGGCACCGAGCCGGCTGCGTTCAAAAAACGCCGTTCGCTTCTCCTCGATTTCCGCGGCGGTGAACCCCTGTGTCTTCCAGACGGGAATCGCAAATCCAATCAGAAGATGAGCGGGCGCATTCCGGAAAAATTGCGCGAGCGCCCCAACGAGCTTGTCCACGACGAGGCGTTTGGTCAGCGCATTGAGACCGTTCAACAGCCGGTCCATGACGCGGTAAATCACCGACCCACCACGTCGATAGAGCCAATCGGCATCGACGTTCGTCGAACGGATTTCCGCCGGGTATAGGCCGGCGCGCATGAGGAGCGTGAAGGCAAGCGCGCTGAAGAGGAGCAGGGCCAACTGGTCGGTAACGTGCGCGACCGTGTAGGGCGCGTAGCTGGCCTCGACGTTCGGCAGCATGGGATAGAGGAACACATTCGGGAAGGTACCGACGAAGATGCAGAGGAAGGCGACGATACCCATGGCCGCGAGCTGATTGGCAGGCGCCTCCTTGCAACGCAATCCCGAGTCGTGGGAGAAGAAGGCAAAGAATGGAATCTTGATGCCCGCGTGGTGAAAGACGCCCGCCGAAGCAAAGAGCAGCGCAAGCCAGATGATGACTTGTCCCTCCTTCGCCGCGCTGCTCATGATCATGGATTTACTAACAAACCCACTAAAAAGCGGGAAGGCGGAAATACTCGCCGCACCGATACAACAAAAGATGCAGGTCCACGGCATGGAGCGGTAGAGGCCGCCAAGCTCGGTCGCCTTGGACTTGCCGGTGCGGTAGATCACCGACCCGATCGACATGAACAGGAGTGCCTTGTAGAGAATATGGCAATAGGCGTGAGCCGCCGTGCCGTTGAGCGAAAGCGGTGTGCCCAGTCCGACACCGACGATCATAAACCCGACCTGGTTGATCAGGCTGTAGGCGAGGACTCGTCGCAGATCGTTTTCAATGACGGCGTAGAAAATCGGAATCGTCGCCATCGCCATCCCAATCCACATGAGTGGTTCCTCTCCCGGAAAGGTTCGCGCCAGCACGTAAACCGCGGTTTTCGTCGTAAAGGTGGCCATGAAGACCACGCCGCCAATCGACGCTTCCGGGTAAGTGTCCGTCAGCCACGCGCCGACCAGCGGCCAAGCGCAATTGATGCCGAAACCGAGGAACATCAGGATCGGCCCCGGCCCGGCCAACTCGATCTTGTCAAAGGCGAGACTTCCTCCCGAACCGAGATGAATGACCACTCCCGCAAGGAGGACGCCACCGCCGAGGACGTGCAACAGCAAATATCGATAAGCCGCCTTGCCCGAAGCTTCCGTTCGCCTAGCGAGCAGGCAGAGCACGGCGCCAAGCGTGAGCATTTCCCAAAAGAAGAACAGCGTGAGCAAGTCGCCCGCCATGACGACCCCCATCGCGCTGCCCGCGTAAAGCAGCCCCGCCGAAAGATCGAGGGCGACGTTTTCCCGGATGATGTAGAGGATGCCAACGAAGGAGAGAACGGTGAAGATGTTCAGGAAGATAAGACTCCACGCGTCCGCCCGACCAAGAATGAGTTCGAAGTCGAGCAACGGCACCGTCCAGTGAACGCCTTCTACAATGTTGAAAAAGTTCACGAACCCAATCACCGGAATGAGCAAGGCAAATGCCTGCCGCGCCCGTCCGCGAAGCAAGGGGACGAGAAGGGCACCAATGAGGTAAATCGCAAATGGCGGCAGAGCGTCAGGCATCAGAGGGAGAGTCTTCGGTTTCCGCGGCAGCCTTTTTGCCGGAGGGGTTTTCGTAGTAATCCTCGCGACGCATCACGAGCGGGCGAAGCACGTGCTTCGCGATAAGGACGAGAAGGACGCAGGCGACGAAGCCATAAACCGCGTAAAAGCCAGGCCATTGTTCCCAACGGAAATAGGGATGCTTGTCGAAGCCCGTGATCCAGAAAACCACGTCGATGAGAACAAAAAACCCGCAGGCTCCGAAGAGGCCGAGGAGGATTTTGCGAACGTTCTCCGGTTTGTCGAACCAGCCCGCGTCTTCCCCGTGCGCGTGGTCAGTGGTCGGTTTTGGATTTGGCGTCATGGTGAGTCTTGTCTTTGGAAGAATGGCTGCCCTTGGCGGGCCCCGACGAGGTGAACAAAATCAGGAGGAGATACAAAGCCATGCTCGCGAACGCGATGGCGAAGATCCTTGGATAACCCGGCACCGCATCGTGCTTCAATTGCTCAAACTCCTCTTCCTCTTCAGGAAGCGGTTCGTCAGGATATCGGGGAGGTTGAGCCATGGATGGAATGGTCGAAGAGTCTTACTTTGCGCCAAAAATCAATCTCGTGAGTTCGAGGAGAAAGTCCGGAAAGAAGAACAACAGTACAGAGGCGATGGCGGTGAGGCAAAGAGGGAAAACGCAGGCGAACGGCGCTTCCTTGATGCCTTCAATAGGTGCTTCCCCTTCGGGCGGCGAGTGAAAGAAGGCGCGGTAAACAATCGGGAAAAAGTAGGCGCCATTGAGAATCGTGCTGACGAAGAAAATGGCGAGCAACGCGTATTCCCCCACATCGGCGGCACCCCAGACGAGATAGATTTTGCTCAAAAGCCCACCCGTCGGCGGCAGTCCAGTCACGCTCATCGCGCCAATCGCGAAAGCCCCCATCGTGAAGGGCATGGCCTTGCCGATGCCGTCGAGTTGGCTCACGTATTTCTTTCCACAAGCGACGTAGATCGCGCCCGCACAGAAGAAAAGCGTGATCTTGCCAAAGGCGTGCATCGCAATGTGCATCATGCTGCCCTGCACCGCATACTCGCTCAAAAGCGACACGCCGAGCACGATGTAGGAAAGCTGACCGATCGTCGAAAACGCGAGACGGCGTTTGAGATTGTCCTGGCTGAGGGCGATCAGGGAGGAAACGAGAACGGTTGTCCCCGCGATCCAACTCACCGCCGTCGCGGCATCCAATTCGCCGATCAAATCGACACCGAAGACGCCGGTGAATACGCGCAAAATGCAAAAAACGCCGACCTTGACCACCGCGACCGCGTGCAACAAGGCCGAAACCGGCGTCGGCGCGACCATCGCTCCGGGCAACCACGAATGGAACGGCATGACTCCCGCTTTCGAAAAACCGAAGACGAACAAGAGCAGCAAGACAGAGGCTTCGACGCCGGTGAGTGATTGCCCAAGGACGCCCACCACCGTGAAGTCCAGCGATCCGCCACTCTTCACGTAAGTGTAAATCATCGCGGGCAGAGCAAACCCGATCGACGTCGCCATGAGATAGGTGAGATAAGTTCTCCCTCCCGTGCGGGCTTCCTTGTCGCCGTGATGCGTGACCAGCGGCCACGTCGAAAGCGACAAGACCTCATAGAAAAGGTAGAGCGTGAAAAGGTTTCCGGAAAAGGCGACGCCCAAGGTCGCGGAAATCGAAACGGCGAAGAAGGCAAAGAACCGTGTTTGATTGATCTCATGCGCCCCGCGCATGTAGCCGGCAGTGTAAATCGAAGTCAGAATCCACAGCGACGAAGCGACAAGCGCGAAAAGAATGCCCAGCCCATCAACGCGAAACTCAATGGCCACACCCGGCAAGACTTCGATGAACGTAAATCGCAGGATATTGCCGTCGATCACGAGTTTGAGCATGCTCAAAACGGCAAGCAAGACGACGAAACCCGTCAGCACCGTCACACCTTCCCGCACGTTCGGGCTGCGTTCCCCAATGGCCACAATGGCCGGCACCGCGAGGAGCGGAGCCAGACACGCGAGCAGCGGCAACATGGAGTCGAAGGTTTCCATCTAAAGATTCAAATTCGCGAGCGCGGCGCGTATCCACGTGGTGAGGGTGTGGTTATAGATACCGATGACAAAGAGAGAGGCCGCCGCGATTACCGCCGAGATAAACATCGAAAGCGGCACCTTTTCCAAAACCGTGGCCGATTTCTCGGGATCATAAAACCGCTCAAGACTCTCGTGCTTTATATCGCGAAAGAACGCGCGTTCGAAGATGCGGAAGAAGAGGATCGCATTGACGAGCGATGAAAGGAGAAGCGCGATGACATAGTGCCACTGGCCCGCTTCGATACCGCCCTGCACGAGATACCACTTCGAAATGAACCCACAGGTCGGAGGCAGTCCGATCATAGAAAGCCCGCCGATGGTAAAGAGCGTCATTGTTAGGGGCATCTTATGGAACAATCCGTCGAAGGCGTCGAGACGGTGCTTGCCCGTGCGGTGGATGATGATGCCGACGGCGAGGAAAAGACAGAACGTCATCGCCGCGTCACTGAGGATGTGGTAAATCGCCCCGGTCATTCCGGCTTGGGTCGCCGTCCACGCGCCACCGACCATGTAACCGACCTCCGCAACAATGAGATAGCCAAGCATTCGGCGAATATCGCGTCTCGAAAGGGCAAGGACCGATCCCGCGACAATGGCGATGGTAGCAAGCGCAGAGGCAACACTCGCCCAGTTCGAGCTGAAGATGTAATCGACGCCAAACACGCCGAGCATGACGCGCACCATGATGTAAACCATGACCTTCGTGACCATGGGCGCCATGAAGGCCGAAGTGCCCGTCGGCGAGTAAGCGTAAGCGTTCGGCAACCATCCGTGCAACGGGAAGAGCGCCATTTTCATCCACACGCCGAGCATCATGAGGACAAAGGC
>JBCCWV010000048.1:0-27350 GCA_039192745.1 Verrucomicrobiota bacterium
CGCGAAACGGACTGACTTGCGCGCTGTCGCGCGACGAGAAATCCATCGCGCCCGGAGGTCGCGATCCACCATTCGCTTCGCGAGTTTGAGCGCGTCCCTAGCACAGCCAGATGGATTTCAGGTAATCGCTGCCGGGGAAATCTGGCGGCATGGGGGCGGCGTCCATGGCGAATCTTTGGCCGACGGCTGATCGCAATATGGCGTCAAATTCCGGCCCACTGAGGCGGTGCGTGTTCGCGCAACAGAGGATCCAGCCGTCGGGGGCGAGGCACTTTGTGGCGAGTTCAACGAGGTCGGCGTAGTCGGATTCGACACGGAAGGTGCCGCGCGATTTACTGCGGGAGAAGGTCGGCGGGTCGAGGATGATGCCGTCGAAAAGAATCTGCTTTTTGGCGAAAAACGTGAGTCGCTCGAAGACGTCGTCTTTGGCGAAATGGTGCTCGCCAGGATCGAGGCCGTTGTGTTCGAAATTACGCTTTCCCCATTCGAGATAGTTTCCTGACAAATCCACGCTGGTTGTATTCGCGCCTGCGGTGGCGGCGGCGACGGAGAAGCCGCAGGTGTAAGCGAAGGTGTTGAGCACTTTCTGTCCGGGTTCGACGAAGTCGAGGACACGCCGACGATTCTCCCGTTGATCAAGAAAGAGTCCGCAGGAGTAGCCGGCGGTTGGATCGATTTCGAAAGCGACGCCATTTTCCCGAATGAGGAGGGGCGGATCGGGTGCGGTGCCGGCAGCGAGTTCGGGTGCCTCCTTTTCTTCTTTCGCGAGCCGCTTCCACCAGAGGGATTGAAATTCCGTGCTGACCTGTAGCTCTTCCGGGAGCGGGTCGCTTTTTGTGTGGGCGATCCAGTGACCATCGAAACCGTCCACGATGAGATCGTGGAATCCGTCGCCCGGTCCATTGATCAGGCGATACGCATTCGTGTCGGAACCTTTCGCAAAGAGGTCTTTTCGTTTGGCGAGGGCCGTGCTTAGGTTCGGCGAAAATTCGTTCTCCACCAATCGCTCACTCATATGTCCGACATCAAAGCAGCCCTTGAATCCGCCGTCCAATCCGGGTCCCTCCTCGAGTCCGCGCGGGACAACATCGTGGAATTCCTCGAAATCACCGAGAATCCCGTCTATCCCGAGAGCATCGCCGAGCTGGTGGAGGCCGGGAATTGGAAGGAATTGAACGACCGGTTTTATAAAAAGCTCGCCTTTGGCACCGGCGGACTGCGTGGCCGGACGATCGGCGAGACGGTGACGAAGGCCGAGGCGGGCACGCCGCAGGAGAATGATCGCCCGGAGTATCCGTGTGTGGGGACGGCGACGATGAACTATTTCAACGTGAGCCGGGCGACCCGCGGATTAATTGCCTACTTGAAGACTTACCTCGCCGAGAAAGGCGAGAGCGGGAAGCCGAAACTGGTCGTGTGTCACGACACGCGTCACTACTCGCGAGACATCGCTGAGCTATGCGCGGAGATCGGAAAGAATCTTGGCGTCGATGTTTTTCTCTTCGAGGGTTTTCGCCCGACACCGGAGATGTCCTTCGCCGTGCGTCAACTGGGCGCGCAGGCCGGGATCATGATCACGGCCAGTCACAATCCGCCACATGACAACGGGTACAAAGTGAACTTCGCTGACGGCGCGGCCATCATTCCGCCGCAGACGGATGGGATAATTGGCGAAGTCGAAGCGATCACGAGCGAGTCTTACGAATCGGCGCCGGAAGCTGAGCAAGGCACGATCACGGCCCTCGGCGCGGACATGGACAAGATCTACATCGACCGCGTGAAGGGGATGCTCTTGCGACCCGAATTGCTCGAAGGCGGGAACGAATCGAAGGTCGTTTTTACGGCCATCCATGGAACCGGCGGGTTTTTCATTCCGGATTTGCTGCGAGATCTCGGATTCACGTGCCTCACCGTGCCGGAACAGGACGTTCCTGACGGCCGTTTCCCGACCGTGGAGTCGCCGAACCCGGAGAACGCGCCGGCGCTCGCCATGGGCAAGGAGCTGGCCGAAAAGGAAGGCGCGGACATCGTCATTGGCACGGACCCTGACTGCGACCGCATGGGTGTGTTTGTCCGGAACAAGGCGGGGGAGATGACGTTGCTCACCGGAAATCAGATCGGTTCGATCATGGCGGCTTACCGGGTGAAGACGATGTTCGATCTTGGGATCCTGAATGAATCGAACAGGAAGAACGCCATCCTCATCAAGACCTTCGTGACGACGAATATGCAGACGGCAATCGCGGAGAAGCACGGCATCGACTTTGTGAACACGCTGACCGGCTTCAAGTATATCGGTCAGAAGCTGCGGAAGTATGAGAACGCTATTCCCGCCGAAGCGCACGAAGGGTATCTCGACAAAACCGAAGCCGAAACGCGCGACATCCGGCTTGAGCACAGCAAGTTCATGGTCTTTGGCGGAGAGGAGAGCTACGGCTACCTCGCCTGCGACTTTTGCCGCGATAAGGATGGAAACGCAGCGGCCTTGATGTTCGCGGAGACGGCGGCTTACGCGTCCTCGCGGGGGATCACTTTGGTGGAGTATCTCGATGAGATTTATCTCGAATACGGCTATTTCCTCGAGATCAACAAGAGCAAGTATTACGAGGGTGCCGAAGGTGCCGCGAATATTGCGAAGTTGGCCGCAAGTTACTCAGACAATCCTCCGAGCGAAGTGGATGGTGCCGCTGTGACGAGCGTGCGTAACTTTGGAACGCAAGACCTCTACGATGAAGAAGGCGACCTTGTCGCGAAGGAGAAAATGATCTTCTTCGATCTCGCCGATGGCCGGACCTTCGCGGTTCGTCCTTCGGGAACCGAACCGAAGATCAAGTTCTACCTCTTTGCCGAGGTGAAGCCGGATACTTTCGACGCCGATTCGTTGGCGCAGGTGAAGGCAGATACAGAGGCGTCTTTGGAACGACTCTGGAGTTGGATCGATGGCGACATCGGCGGGCGGTTGGCTTGAGCGCAGCAGGCGTTCTTCCAATTCAACCTTGCTATTTTGTCAGGGAAGCGTATTGGTTGCGCACTTCGCCTGATCGCGAAGTCGCGGGCCTAGAGTGGTTCGCCCCGTTTCCGGTCTTCATCGATGAGAGAATGGTTCTGGGTTTTTACCAATAAACATCTCATCGAGTCCTGCCCAGGCGCCGACATGGACAAGCCGGGCACTCAAAAAATGACACCTACCTCGTTCGAGGCGATGCCACTGGCTTCGCCCATTCAGCGTGCGCTCGCGCTTCGCGACTACGTCACGCCATCACCCATTCAGGCTGAAGCGATTCCGCTCCTTCTCGAAGGTCGCGACTTGCTCGGTTGCGCCCAGACCGGCACCGGGAAAACGGCGGCATTTTCGCTGCCGATCCTGCAATCCCTTCACGAAAACCGGAAGCCGTTGCGGCAGAAATCGCCGCGTGTTCTCGTTCTCACACCTACGCGTGAGCTGGCGACGCAGGTGGGCAAGAGCCTTGAAGACTATGGAGAGTTCCTGGACTTCAAGCACGCGCTTGTTTTCGGCGGCGTGCGGCAGGGACCGCAAGTGCGTGCGATGCAACGTGGAGTGGATGTGCTTGTCGCGTGTCCGGGTCGACTTCTTGATCTCGTGGACCAGCGCTACATTGATTTGCGGAGTGTGGAGTTTTTCGTGCTCGATGAGGTTGATCGCATGCTCGATATGGGATTTCAAAAGGACGTGAGCCGGATCGTTTCGATGCTTCCGAAGGATCGACAGTCGCTCTTTTTCTCCGCGACATTGGCACCGGAGATTGTGAATCTCTCCAAGACGATTCTCCGTGATCCAGCGATGGTGACTATTGCGCCTGAGAAAACCACTGCGGAGAAAGTGGCACAGCGGGTTTGCTTCGTTGCGCGCGAGAATAAGCGGAGCCTTCTGCTTGAAGCGTTGAAGAGTCAGGATGAACGGGAACTTACCATCGTTTTTTCGCGGACGAAGTTCGGCGCCGACAAGCTCGCACGCTTTCTCACGCAATCGGGGGTCAGGGCCGAGGCGATTCACGGCAATCGTTCGCAATCCCAGCGGGAAAAGACGCTCAATCGCTTCCGCAAAGGTCGACTTCCAGTCCTGGTGGCAACCGATGTGGCGGCCCGGGGCGTCGACGTGCGGGAGGTGACGCTGGTTGTGAACTTCGATCTACCGAACGAGGCTGAGGCCTACGTGCACCGGATCGGCCGCACGGGCCGCGCAGGGGCGGATGGTTGTGCCATTTCGTTTTGCGCCCACGATGAGCGGGAGTATTTGCGTGCGATCGAAAAATTGATCAAAAAGCGCATCGACGTGAATGCCGATCATGAGTGGCACTTGGAGGCGCTGGCCAAGCAGCATGCTCACGGGCCTCGAAGTGGTGGCGGCGGGAAGCCATCGAAGTCCGGGAAACGCAATTTCTCTCGTAAGTCCAATGAGCGTGGAGAGCGTTCGGAGCGCGATTTCCGTCCGCCGCGAAGACGACGGCGCCCGCGCCCGCAGGGACGTCGCAGAGAGCGTGCGGTTGCCGGGTGATTCTCAGAGATCGCTGGAGAAGTGATTCGGCGGGCCAGTTTTTTGAACCACGAAAAGCCGCGAAAAGATTCTCATAGAATTCCTTTCGTGCATTTTCGCTTCATTTCGAGGTTCACGCTGGGCGGCTGGCTTCACAGGGATTCAAATTCTGGAGCGTGATTCCTTGCTTGAGTTCGGTTTCCGGTCCGCGGAAAATGCGCTAGTGGTTAGGTGATTCGTGAAGGGATTGTCGACTTCCATCTTTCTTCGTGTTGCGGGAGCGGTGATGAGCGCGGTATTGCTCGCACTTTGTTTCCCGCCGTTTGATGTGCCTTGGGTGGTTTGGATAGGGTTGGTGCCCTTGCTCGCGGTTCTCTGGGCCGATCCGAAGTCTCCTGGCGGCAGGGGCGGCTTTGGTTGGGGGTATTTGTGTGGGTTTGTTTTCTTTTCGATCAATCTTAAGTGGCTGCATGCGAATGAATTCGTGCCGCCGGTGGGCGTCGTCGTTCTGCATGCCTATTTGGCCATCTACTTCGGCGTCTTTGGCGCTTTCGCAGGGACGGTGGGACGTTGGAGGCGTGGTGACGGTGGTAAAGGGTTCTTCGCGGCGTCATGGCCGGCGATTCGGTCGGCTTTTCTTTGCGCGGCAGCGTGGACAGGGTTGGAGTGGGCGCGAGGCTATATTTTCACCGGGTTTGGATGGAATGGCTTGGGAGTATCTTTTCATGACGAACTGGCGATGGCGCAGGCTGCGGATGTTGTCGGGGTGTCGGGACTGGCCTTCGCAGTCGTCTTTTTCAATGTCGTGATCTATGCGACGGTGGTGCGCTTGGCTGATGAATTGCGCGAGGGGAGACCGAGGCCGCATTTCGATTTCATGACCGCAGTGGTGCTCGTGGCGTTGCAGTTCCTCTATGGCGTGAAAGAATTGACCCGGCCGGTGCCCGAGGAGGTCACGGAATTGAGGACGTTGATTGTGCAGGGGAACATTCCGCAAGGGCAGAAGTGGGACCCGGACAAAGTGCACGAAAATTACCGGGTCTATGATGACCTGACGCGACTGAACATGGAGAGCGCGGAATTTGATCTCGTGATTTGGCCGGAGAGTGCGCTGTATTTCCCGCTCTTCCATGGCATGAATTTTCACAAGGAGGTCATGAATCCATTGCTGGCCATGCAGGATATTTCCCTGATCACCGGTGTGAACGAGGATGCGCTCGATGAAGGGGACTTCAATGCCATGGCGATCTTCTATGGTGACGTCGAGACTTTCGAAGTGTACCGCAAGGTGCACTTGGTGCCGTTTGGGGAGTTCATTCCGGGTCGAGATTGGTTTCCGCCGGCGAGGTGGTTGGCGGAACGGGTTATGCGTTTTGAATTCGACGCGGGGACGGAGACGGAACCTTTGCCTCTGGCCAACTCGAAGGTGGAAGTCATCCCGATGATTTGTTTTGAGGACACGGTGGGGCGGTTGATGCGGAAGTTTGTGCGGGAAGCACCGCAGTTGATGGTCAATGTGACCAACGACGGCTGGTTCGGCGAAACCGAGGCGGCGGCGCAGCATTTGGCGAATGCGAAGTTTCGGTGCATCGAGCTTCGTCGACCAATGGTGCGTTCCACGAATAACGGGGTTTCAGCGGTGATTGATGAGATCGGAAGTCTATATCACCGGGGGGCGGAATTGGCAGCGGGGGAACGGGTGATTTCGGATCCGGAGACGGGGGCGACGTTTATCCGCGGATTCATGGCGGATACGATTGCCGTGCCGAATGCTCCTCGAACGCCGGTTTACGCGAAGGTGGGAGATGTGTTCGCGGTGGGGTGCCTTGTTGTGGCGATGGGTGGTGCGATTGTGGGGTGGTGGAAGCGGAGAGCTTAGGGCGAAGAGCGGAGAGCAAAGAGATGGAGTGCCTCCCGTTGGTCGGGAGGGAATGGTGCGGATGTGGACATCCGCGGTCCGCCGGGGAGTTACCCGGTTCCCTGATACCTGATCCTTCTTACTTCGTCCCTGTCCTCACGGTTCGATTTCTTTGCCTGTTTGGGCACTGAGGAAGGCGACCTTTTCGCGGTGGAAGTTGGGGTCGCTGCGGAAGGTGAGGCGGCCTTCGAATTTGCGTTGGAGTTCGACGAGGTGCTGGTCGTCGGCGGTGCGGAGGCGCTCCATGACGTCGGGGTGGACGACGATGACGAGGTCGTGGAGGTCGGGACGCGGGCGTTGGAGGAAGGCGGCGGCCTGGCGCTGGATTTCGACGCTCATGGTGACAGTCGATTTGATGGTGCCTTTGCCATCGCAATATGGGCAGCTGTCGTAAACCGAGGTGCTGAGGCTCTCGTTGAGGCGCTGGCGTGTCATTTCCATGAGGCCGAGCTGCGAAATCTGGAGCACGTGGGTTTTGGCCTTGTCGTTGAGGAGGTTTTCGCGCATGCGGCGGTAGAGCGTCTGCTGGTCCTTCCGGCTTTTCATGTCGATGAAGTCGACAACGACGAGGCCACCGATGTTGCGGAGTCGGAGTTGGCGGGCGACTTCGTCGGCGGACTCGAGATTCGTTTCGAGAATCATCTTGTCCATGTTGTTCTTGTTGCCCTTGTTCCGCCCTGTGTTGACGTCGATGGAGATCATGGCTTCGGTTTCATCGATGACGATGTAACCGCCGCAAGGGAGCCAGACCTGGCGGTGGAAGGCATTGGCAATCTGTCGTTCGATGCCGAGGCGGTCGAAGATGGGTTCCTGGGTGGGGAAATATTTAATGCGTTTCTTTGAGCGACGGGAAATTTCGCCGGCCATTTCCTTCATTTCCTCGACGGTTTGCTCGTCGTCGCAAAGGACCTCTCCCACGTCGTCGGTGAGGAAGTCGCGGACAGTGCGTTCGATCAGGGCGGGTTCCTCGAAGACGCAGACGGGGGCCTTGTTGGATTCGCGGATTTCGACGATTTCCTCCCATTGGTTGAGGAGCATCTGGAGGTCGCGGACGATATAGCGGGCGCGGGCGCCCTCGCAGACGGTGCGGAGGATGACGCCCATGCCTTCGGGGACGGAGAGTTTTTCCGTGATCTTGCGGAGGCGCTGGCGTTCCTTCGGGTCTTCGATTTTGCGGGAGATGCCGAACTGGTCGGTAAGCGGCATGAGGACCATGTAGCGGCCGGGGAGGGAGAGGTTGGTCGTGACGCGTGGTCCTTTCGTGCCGATGGGACCTTTGGTGACCTGAATAACGACTTCAGAGCCGACGGGATAGATGCTGGGGATGTCTTTGGCTTGGATGCGCTTTTGTTGCTTCCTCTTTCCGCGACGCTGGACGGTTTCCATCTCGTCGTCGATGGCGGCGGGAATGGCGTCCCAGAAGTGAAGGAAGGCGTTCTTCTCGAAACCGATGTCGACGAACATCGCCTTCAGTCCAGGTTCGATGTTCTTGACGCGGCCTTTGAAGATGCTCCCGACGATATTTTCGTCTTCGGAGCGTTCGATACTTAGTTCATCGAGAACTCCGCCATTGAGGACGGCGACACGGTTCTCGAGTTTCTCGACGTTGATGACAATTTTTTGTTCTGGTCCGGAGTCCTTTCCTCCGAACATGCGTTTGAAGCGTTTGAGCATTGCGTAAAAGTGTTAAGGTAAGTGGTTGGCGTGCGGCGCGAGAGGAGTTCGCGGGAACCAGTTCAAACCGCAACGGGGGGTATCCGAATTTCAATCCGAAAAGAGAGGCAAGCCGATCAGCGGCGGCCAAATATTCCGCGGAACCGGGACGCGCGCCTGCGGTTGACCGATCCGCTCGAGCTGGAGCCGCGGGCGTCTGGTCTTTTCGCGATAGTGGGCGTAACAGTCCGAGCCACCTGCACTGGAATGCTCTGACGAGCAGCCACAGCGCTGCCATCATCTTCATCGGCGGCGGCGGCAAGTAGTTCATCGGGAATGGTTGGATCAAAACTCACGTATTCGAGAAAGTCAAAATTTCCCTCAGTTTCGTCGACGGCGGCCAACTCAATCTCGAATTCCTCGCTGTCCCACATGAGAAGGCTTTCCTCGATGATTTTCTTGGCTACGGGGGCGGCGACGACGCCACCGGCCTTGCCCCCTTGCACGAAGACACAAACGGCGAGTCGAGGGCTGTCGAATGGGGCGAAGGAGATGAACCACGCGTGGTTGTCGGGCTCGCCGGAGCGGAAGAATTGGGCGGTGCCGGTTTTTCCGCTGAGCTTGGCGAGCTGGGATTGGGCACGGCGGGCCGTGCCCCCGGCGGTGTTGACGACGTCGTACATGCCACTTCTGACGATATCGACCATGCCTTTGTCGATTCCGGCCTCGACGAGGTTGTGGCGGATCTTGGGGGTGAACTCGGTGGTGTTTCCAGCGGCGTCGATAGTTCTTTGGACGAGCCGTGGCTGGTAATTGACGCCGCCGGAGGCGACGGTAGCTGAGACACTGGCCATTTGCAGGGGTGTTGCTTCCGTGGCGCCTTGGCCGATGGAGACCAGAGCGGTCTGCGCGTCGCCCCAGCCCCAGCCTTCCGTCATGCGGTGCCATTTCGGTGTGGGGACGCGCCCGGAGTCTTCCTCGAGAAGCGGGATGCCTGTCTTTTCACCAAGGCTGAAAAGATCCGTGGCCTTGATCACATTGTTGATGCCGGTGGCGTTGCCAAAGTTGTAGTAATAGCAATTGCACGAGCGCATAATGGCGTCGCGGAGGAACAGGCTACCGTGGGAGCCGCCTTTGGCACCGATCCAGCAGGCCATGCTGGTGTTCCCGTAAGTGACGCTTCCGTAGCAGGAAAAGGGGCGCCTGTAAGATCCGTCGAGGAATCCGGCAAACGATACAGGAATTTTGAAAGTTGATCCTGGAGCGAAATCTTTAATTGCGCGGTTGATGAGCGGCCGGACTTCATTCAACCGGTATTTGTCCCAGTCGTCAGGATCGATTTTTGGGATGAATTTGTTGGGATTAAAGGATGGCACGGATGCCATGGCGAGGATGGAGCCATCGTTGGGATCGATGACGACGGCCGCGCCTCGCCCGATGCCGGAACCTTGGTTCGCATCTCGGAGCGCGCGCTCAGCGATGAACTGGATGCGGGCGTCGATGGTGAGATGGACGTCGGATCCGCGCTGCGGTTCGATGTATTTTGAGGTGATTTCCTCAGCGATACGGCCTTTTTCGTTTTTGGCGAAAACGCGCCTTCCGGGGACGCCGCGAAGATCGTTGTCGCGGGTTTTTTCGATGCCGTCACCGCCGTAATCGTCGGGGACATAGTAGGTGTAAGCGCGACGCTCATTACTAGGAACGCGCTTGATATCCGCAAGGCGGACGAAGCCAAGGATGTGACAGGCGAGGGAATCGTAGATGTAGTTTCTTTTTCCTTTGATGGATACAGAGACGCCGGGAAAGTCGAGGCTGTGCTCGGCGAACGTCGCAAATTCCTCGAAACTGAGTTCGTCGGCATAGGCGTATGGGATGAGCCCCTCATTGTCCCTCCAGTGAAGCTGCATGTCTTCCGCATTGAACGGCCGATCAAGCCCGTACTCGGCAAGGCGAGGAACAACAAGTTCATTCACGACGGCGACGATGTCGGTCTCGGAGCGCTTTTGCGGACCGCTTGCGGTGGCGACGGTGTAGGATGTCTTCGGAACGTCCTTGCTGATTTTCTTGGTGTAGTCTTCGCGGATTTCCTTCAGGTTGAACAAAACCTGATAGCTGACCTCGTTATCGACGAGAGTGATACCGTTTCGGTCCTTGATCTCGCCGCGGGCTCCGGGAATGCGAACGGTGACTTCGGACTTGGCGGGAATGCGGTCGACGAAATCGGAGTGTTGCTCAATTTGGACTGAATAGAGGCGAGTAAGCAGGGCGCCGAGCCCGGCGAGGACGACGAGCGAAAAGAGGTAAAGGCGGATGCGTTTCTGGAGGTTCATGTCCGGCTCTGGGAATAGCGGTATAGTCCTTCATAACGGATCTTGAAGTTCGTTTTTTTCGCCAACCAGTGCAATCCGAGGAAAAAAAACGGGGCGACAAGAACCGAGAGCAATGCCGAGGTCCATATTTTATACCAGATTTCCTTGGGAAAGTAAAACTCGCCCCGGCGGAAATTCAGAAAAAGGAATTCGACGGCGAGGTAGGACATGGTGGCGATTCCCACCATGAGGACAGGGAGTTCCCATCTACCCCGGCGGAACATGGGGCGGATTCCCTGCATGAGTGAACCCATGAGGGCGAAGAGGAGAATGGAGTATCCGAATTCAAGATCGATTTGCTCATTACCGGTGATAACGGCGTATCGACCGTCCCAGAGCAACCCCATGGTGAAGGCGAACAGGAGCATGACGGGAAAGGGGACAACGACGGCGGCGGCGTAAAATGCGACTGGGAAGAGCATCAGCTTCGCATCGTATCCCCACGTAAATGGAGGAATAAATTCGTGAAGCCGAAGCGTCACTAACAAAAAGAGAAAAACGTAGGCGCAGAATGCCATCGGTGGATGATTATTCGGTGCCGATTGGCAAAGGTGATGGCACGGGAATGGCCTTGGTGGGCGCGGAAGGCTTCGCGGGCGGTGCCGTTTGTTTTTCTCGCGGAGGTTGAATGACAAAGACGTCCGTGAGCGAGTAGAAATCGACGTTGGGCTCGACGACGACTTCGCCATAGGTGTCGCGCTTGCGGAAGGATTTGACGTTGCCGAGAGGCAGATTGGCGGGGAAGACGCCGAGTTCCATCTCAAGATCTTTCCGATAAACACCTGTGCTGAAGATGCGAGCACCGACGGGGACGGTGGCGTCCTTTGAGAGATACTTTAGTCGAAGCTCTGGTGTTTGGTCGGACATCGTGACTCTTGATCCCGAAAGAATTCCTTTTTCCAGAGTCCCTTGAATACGAGCGGAGACTTGGCAGGCCTCGTCAGTGAGAAGAAGGACGCGAGATGTGTCGGGAGCGAGTTGGATGATCTTTCCAACGAGCGCGCCGTTGTCGGCGACGACCGGGTCTTCGAGGAAGACGCCATGCTTTTCGCCGCGGTCAATGAGGACGGTTTCCCACCATGTGGAAGCTTGACGTTCGATGATGCGGGCGGCGATGATTTCCAAACTGGTTTCGTACTCGCGTTTGAAGTCGAGAGCGCGGCGCAGCTGGGCGTTGTCGGCTTCGAGCTTTTTCGCTTCCGCCTTCCAAACTTTCATTTCGCCGAATTCCTTGTAAAGATCGGCGTAGTCGCTGGCGAGTTTTTTTGGGTCTTGGAGTAGTGCTTCCGCCGAAAGGTCGACACCGTTGTAGTTGTCCGGGTTGGAGGTGACGTTGTGAACGGTCTTCGTCCCGAAGCCAAAGAAGGTCAGGATGGTCGATTGGATTTTCCGTGTTTGCGGCGTCGGCAGCATGATCACGCCCACAAAGAGGGCGATGAAAATGAGGAAGGCGACGAGATTGAAGCGATTAAAGGACACGGTGGATCAAGCAAAGGGCGGAGTTTGGCGGTCAGCCGTCCATGCTGGTGACTTTCTTCAGGAATACGAGTTCGTCGAGTACCTTTCCAGCGCCGTCGGCCACGGCACTGAGGGGATCGTCGGCGGTGTGCACGGGCAGACCGGTTTCTTTCGAGAGACGGTTGCTGATTTCGCGGAGAAGGGCGCCGCCGCCGGCGAGCATGACGCCGCGGTCCACGAGGTCGCCGGAAAGCTCTGGCGGGCATCGTTCGAGGGCAGTGCGCAAGGCCTGAATGATGGCGCGCAGGGGTTCTTCGAGCGCGTCGCGAATTTCCGCAGAATTGATTTGGATCGTTTTTGGAACACCGGAGATGAGTTCGAGGCCTTTCACGTTCATGCCGAGTTCTTTTTTCAAAGGCGAGGCGGAACCGATGCGCATTTTGATTTCTTCGGCGGTGCGCTCTCCGATGGACAGCCCGTAGGCGCGGCGCAAGTAACTCTGGATGGCTTCGTCCATGTCATCGCCGCCGACGCGGGTGGCGCGGCTGAAGACGATGCCGGAAAGGGAAAGCAATGCGATCTCAGTCGTGCCGCCGCCGATGTCGATGATCATGTTTCCGGCGGCTTCCTGTACGGGGAGGCCGACGCCGATGGCGGCGGCCATGGGTTCTTCGAGCAGGTGGATCTCGCGGGCGCTGCTC
This sequence comes from Verrucomicrobiota bacterium, assembly GCA_039192745.1. Taxonomy (GTDB): domain Bacteria; phylum Verrucomicrobiota; class Verrucomicrobiia; order Verrucomicrobiales; family DEV007; genus JBCCWV01. Next base: position 12,595 of record JBCCWV010000048.1, read on the forward strand.
GCCTGTTGCACGGCTTGTTGGACGGCCTTTTTTTCGACCTCGGTGATGCCGGATGGGACGGCGACGATCATGCGCATTTTCGAGATGCGACCGGGAAGAGCTTTTTCGAGAAAAGCGCGGAGCATATCGCGGGTGATGTCGACGTCGGCGACGACGCCGTCCCGAAGAGGGCGAACGGCCCGAATGTTTTCGGGGGTGCGACCGAGCATGCGTTTGGCTTCGTCGCCTGCGGCGAGGACCTCGGAGGAGCCGTTTTTTACGGCGACGACCGATGGTTCACGAAGGACGATACCGTGGTCCTTGAGATTGATAAGCGTGTTCGTCGTTCCGAGATCGACGGCGACATCGGAACTGAGAAAAGGAAGGAGGCGACCAAACATACGACGCCCTAATAAAGCCGCCAATTGGCCCCCGAATCAATCTCCAAAATCGAAAGCGCTCATCCCTTCTTGCGGGCGAGGCTGTTGGCGTAGGATTTTGCTTCGGCGAGGAATTCGGCGGCGATGGGTTTGAGTTTCCCTTGGAAAACGGCGGCGATTTCGAGGAGCGGGAATCCGGGCAGGGGGACGACGCGGACTCGCTTGTCGGCCTGCCGTCCGGGCGTGAGGAGGCTCACGCCGATGCCGAAGCCGCTGGCGACGTAGGTTTCCACGAGGCGGAGGGAACTGGCCTCGATGGAGGGTGGCCAGACGACTTTCCGGCGCGAGAGTTCCTCACGAAAGATGCGGGAAAGTGGCTCGGCGCCTGGTAGCGAAATGAGGGGGAGGTCGGATTTTTTGAGTTCGGCGAGAATGGACTTGAGGGACTTGTGCTTTGAGTTCACCGGAACGAGGAGGATGGGCTTTAGCTTGAGCAATGGAAGGCTGCGCAGTGGAGGGTCGGGCGGCGAAGTGAGCGCCGAAATTCCGAAGTCGATTTCCTGCTGGTCGAGTAGGACTTCGATGTCGGGAATGGGCACTTCGCGCACGGTGAGCTTCAGCTCCTTATGGCGTCGGCGGAAGAGATTAAGGACTTTCGGAAGGTGATCGGCGAGGACAATGGCGGAAGCGGCGACGCGCAGGTGGTGGCGGCCTGTTCCGGTGAGCGAGTCGCGGACGTTGCCGAGTCCGCTGAAGAACGGTTCGATGTGGCGGTAGAGTTCCTCGCCTTCGGGGGTGAGGGCGAAGGGGCGCCGGTTGAAGAGTTTCACGCCGAGGTCGGCTTCGAGTTTCGCGAGCTGTCCGCTGACGGCGGGTTGCTGGATGCCGTAGGGCATGGCGCGGACTGCGGCGGTGATTCCCTTATGCTTGGCGACGAAGTAGAAGAGCTCGAGGTGGTGGACGTTCATGCCGGAGGTCTGTGGTCAGTGATCAGTAATCAGTAATCAGTAATCAGTGATCAGTGATCAGTGGTCAGGGCGGGAGGACGCGGGAGATGATGCGGGGGGTGGTGAAGTATTTTTGGCAGACGGTGAGGATGGTGGAGGCTTCTAGAGATTCGATGGCTTCGAGGGATTTTTTGTGGTGGTCGAATCCGAGTCCGAACAGTTCGTCGAGGCCCGCGGTTTGGGCAAAAGCGCTGTTGGATTGCCTTTCGAGGAGGGTTTTTCCGCGGTAGGCGGCTTTGACTCGTGTGAATTCGTCTTCGGCAATGCCGTCGGTGACGAGGGTATTGATTTGGCCGAGGAGTTCTTTTTCGGCTTCGGTCGCGCGTGCCGGGTCGGTGCCGACATAGAAGTAAAATGCACCGTCATGCAGGCCGGGAAACTGAGAGGTGCCTACGTAGTAGGCGAGGCCCAGTTCTTCGCGGATGCGGGTGAACAGGCGCGATGCCATGTCCGAGCAGGCCTCGTCGATCACCTCGAGGGTGTCGGTGTCTTCGTGGCCAATTCCGCAGGTTCGGAACCCGATGGTGATGACTGCTTGTTCTTTTTCCGCGAGGCGCGTTTCGATCTCCGTGTTTTGGTCGAGTGGAGCGATGGATTTGTTTTGGTCGTATTGTGAGGATCCGGGATGCAGGTCGGAGAGTTGCGACCCGATCAAGTCGGCGACTGCGTTCGAATCTACATCTCCGAAGACGGTGATGACGCCGTTTTCTGCGGCGAAGTGGGTGTCGCGAAAGGAACGTAGCGCGGTGTGATTGATGGAGGGCAGGGATTGCTCGCTGCCGAAGCGGCTGAGGCCGAAGGGAGAACCCGGGAAAAGGGCGGACCGCAGTTTTAGGACGGCGTTGGCGAAGGGTTGTTGCGCGTTTTCGCGCACGGTGGCGAGTTGCACTTCGCGCTCGCGGTTCAAGGCGTCTTCGGGATGGGTGGCGTTTTTCACGACATCGGCGAGGACGTCGATGCCACCGTCGAGTTCGGTGCGGAGAACGCGCGCGGAGAGGCCGATGCTGTTGTTTCCGGCGGAGAATCGGATGGAGCCGCCCGTCGATTCGATGCGGGAGGAGATTTCTTCGGCGGAGAGTTTTTCGGTGCCTTTGAGGAGTGTGCGAGCGCAAAGCTGGGAGATGCCGTTGGTCCGCGCGGTTTCGCCAAGAAGGCCGGCGCGAAAGGTAGCGGCGATGGAAACGAGCGGCGTCTTCGGGTTTTCGTGCACGAGCAAAGTCAGTCCGTTCGGCAATTTCGTGCGCTGGATTTCGGAGCCAGAGGACCTGCCGATGTTGGGAGCTGATGAGGTGGTGGTGGCTTCGCTGTCGAGGGGGTTCAGGGAAACAATCGTGAGACCGGAATCGACGAGATACTGGCGAGCGGCGTTGCGAACGTCTTCGGGTGTCACCCGCTGGACGGCTTCGAGGTAATCGCGGGTGAAGTCGAGGTTGCGTGCTTCGTGCCAGTTCGAGCCAAGATCGCCGGCCTGGCCGCTCACGGTGGAAAGCGTCGAAAACTGGGTCGCGAGTATGCGGCTACATGCTTTCTGCAATTCCTCGCTTTTCACGCCTTCGTTTTGAATCTCGGCCACGGTTTCGAATACGGCGTTGATCGCGGTGTCGCGGGCCTCGGATTCGCACTCGCCGCTGATAACGAAGACCCCGGCAAATTTTGGCGCGTAGGAGTAGGCGTCGATGCCGTGGACGAGCTGTCGATTCTCGCGAATCTCGCGATAGAGCCGCGAGGAACGGCCGTCGCCGAGGATGGAGGCGAGGACGTCGAGGGCGGGGGAGTCTGGGTGGTCGAGCGCCGGAATACGCCATGCCATGCCGAAGCTGGTGACGGCGGTGGCGAATGGACGGTGAACGACGCGGCGACCGGTTTGGCGGGGTTCGGCGGGAAGTGCGGGTTCCTGGAAGGACTGCGGCTCCAGATTGCCGACGCTTTTACCGAAAGATTCGAGGATGCGGTCGGAATCAATATCGCCGACGATGACGAAGAACAGGTTCTCCGGTGAGTAGCGGGTTTTGTAGTATTGATAGAGGTCGTCGCGTTGAATCCGGTCGAAGAGTCGCCGATGGCCGATGACGGGGTATTTGCACGGGTGGGTAGAGAAGGCGGTGGAGAACAGGAGTTCGCTGAGTGTGCTGTCGGGGTCGTCGTTGCCCATGGCGATTTCCCGGCGAATGACGTCCTGTTCCTGCGCGAATTCTTCCTCTGGAATGGACGCGTTGGTGACAATGTCAGTGAGGACGTCGAGGCAGGGTTCCCATTGGTCGGAAGGGCAATCGATGTAGTAAACCGTGCGGTCAAACGACGTGTAGGCATTCATCGCGCCCCCGGAAGCCTGGACGTCGCGAGGGATATCCGCCGTCGTCCGACGGCTCGTTCCTTTGAAAACCATGTGCTCGAGGAAGTGCGAAACGCCGGCACCGAGCCAAGTGCCTTCGTGGATGCTTCCGGTTTCGCACCATGCTTGCAAGCTGACTACTGGAGCCGCAGTGTCCTCTTTTAAAATTACTGTCGTGCCGTTGGCAAGCGTGTGAACCGTTGCGTCTGAGGAGGGAAATTGCATAGGCGAATGGGGAGTATTGCCAATCGAGCTGGTGTGCTGGTCGTGCATTGTGAATTTTTGAAAACTTAATTATTAAGGTATCTTTAATTTCTTCTTGATAGCCCGATAACTATCGCTAAAGGGCAGGGGATGCTTCCGAAATTCCTCATCGCCCTCGCTTCGTTTGCCTTCGCGGGGAAGGCGTGTGCTGCGCTAACGGTCCTTCCGCCGCAACCCATCACCCACACCCTCACGGTCAACCCGATCATAGTCAGCAATACTTCCGGGCAAGTCGCGACCTTTTTCGGGACGGATACCCAGCGGTTGGAAATCGAAGGATTTGTCGACACAATCATGTCTCAGGCGGGAATCGATGTGGAATGGTTATCACCGCAATTCCTAACGAACAACAATGCTCTTTACGATTCCAATGCTTCCGGTATCCCGCTGCAGTTCTTTAGCCAGCTCACTTCGGATACGATCGAGAGCACGGTACCTTCGGTGGTGAACATGTGGTTCGTGCATACAGTCCCCGGGCAGTCTCATCCTCCTTCGAGTCAAGTGAGAGGCCACGCATTGGTCGACGCCGAAGGGGTGGCGATGTCGATAAACGCTAATACCCAATCGACCTTTGGCGTGTTGGGGCGGGAAGCGATCGCGGCGGTGGTTTCTCACGAATTGGCGCACAACCTCGGACTTCAACACGTTACGATAACGAACAACCTTCTTGAGGCAAACATCATGGGTCACCAGTTAAACGCCAGCCAAATCAGCACGATATTCACGGACGCACCTGGTTTTGACGGTTTTGACCTGCTTGTGGAAATCCCGGCGATTCCAGAGCCCGGATCTGCGCTCCTCCTGCTGTGTGTGACCGGCGTTGTCCTTGCCCGGAGGCGTCGTTGAATTCAAGGCTCTGTCTCGAGCGCACTTCTTCTGCGCTGTGATTCCGGAAGGAAGGGTTCGTCGAACGCCTCAGTGAAGTCGAAGACATCTTCAAAGTCCTCCCGCGTGTCCTTTCGTGAGCCGACAAACGTTCCGGCTTCGATCAATTGAAAGACGATGGAACCGACGTCGCCGGTCGACGCGATGTTCCAATTCTCCAGCACGGATCGGGACATGGGGCCGAACTCCTTGAGCATTTTCCGGCGAAAGCCTTCGAGCAACTCGGGGCCTGAGACGTGGCGCTCCTCGCCGGACTCACGGCGTCTTATTTCTTTCATCGACTGCCTGAGTGAGTCGCGGACGAAACGGTAAGCGTCGGCCGGAAAAGGAGAGCCGCCCTCGATGATGATTTCGAGAGCATTCTCGAACTTCATTTCGTCATTCATTCTGGGCGAGCCGCTCGTTGTTCGAGACGTTTTCTGGGTGATCGATTCCGTTTTGCCCGCGCATGAGCTTCACGGCGCCCCCGAGAACGAAGATCGAGACAATTCCGACGATGAGAAGTCGTTCTTTGGTGGTGAGGAATGACACGTCCCAGATAAAATCGCAATCCGGGAGCCGTGGCAAGACTTTCCGTAATTGGAATTCCTACTGGGCGCCGCAGCGTGATTCCGCCGACTTGTTTTTGACCGGATGGGGCATGGGCTCTGGGTATTCGAACACCTTCCCCTCGAAATTCCGGAACACGACGCGTTCGTTGTCGCGATGGATGACGTATTCCGGGTTGATCGGGACTTTGCCGCCGCCGCCGGGTGCGTCGATGACGAATTGCGGAATCGAATAGCCGGTGGTGTGTCCGCGGAGGTTTTCAATCAATTCGATGCCCTTCGCTACCGAAGTGCGGAGATGCGAGGAACCCTCGATCAGGTCGCACTGGTAGAGGTAATACGGCCGCACACGGCAACGGAGCAGTTTGTGGATGAGCGTGCGCATGGTCTCCAGTTCGTCGTTCACGCCGCGAAGGAGGACGCTTTGATTGCCGAGGGGGACACCGTGATTGACGAGTCTTTCGAAACCTTCCTTGACCTCGGTCGTGATTTCTCGCGGATGGTTCACGTGGACGCTCATCCAGAGCGGATGGTATTTCTGCAGCATCTCGCAAAGGTCCGGCGTGATGCGTTGGGGCATGAAAACCGGGACACGCGTGCCGATGCGGATGAACTCGATGTGCGGAATCGCGCGAAGTCGGGAGAGGAATTTCTCGAGGCGTGAATTCGTGAAGAGAAGGGGATCGCCGCCAGAAAGCAAAACGTCGCGCACCTCGGTGTGCTGCTCGAGGTATTCGAAGGCGGCCTTGAACTTCGTCATGAGCGACTGCTCGCCCGCGCCGCTGACGACGCGACTCCGCGTGCAATACCGGCAGTAGGACGCGCAGCGGTCGGTGACAAGAAACAGCACGCGGTCCGGGTAGCGATGGACCAGCCCCGGCACCGGCATTTGACTGTCTTCTCCGCAGGGATCAGACATCTCGCACTCGGATTCCCACGTCTCTTCGATTCGCGGAATGATCTGGCGGCGGATTGGGTCGTCGGGGTCCTCAGGATTGATGAGGTTGAAAAAGTGGGGCGTGACGGCGAGAGCGAGTTTGGTTCCAGAAAGCAAGACGCCGCTCCGTTCCTCCTCCGTCAGCACGATCCGCTGTTCCAATTGCTCCAACGTCGTCACCTGATTCCGCATTTGCCATTTCCAGTCGTTCCACTGGGAAGTGTCCTCGGCCGCCCAGTAGCCGGGCGCGTGGGAGACGAAGTCGTAGTCAGAATGTTGAGCAGATGTGGGCATAAATGGATGCAGAACGTAAAAACTGCATCGCCGAACCAAGGGGCGACAGTAGGAGAGAGATAGGCAAAGTCAATTCCCGTGAATCTTCATTTCCTTCCGAAATCATTGATAATGAGCAGCTTTTTACGCGATTGGTAAAAAATATTTAGGATACGTTGACAAACAAGTTTCCTTAAGCTCTCATGTAATTGTCATAACCAAGACGAAATCCAATCATTAGCCCATGTTTTCAAAAGTTTTACGTGATATCGCCAGACCCCAGTGGTACGAGATTATTTCCCACCTGAAGCGCTCGACGGGAATGTCGGTCGCTGAGCTCTCCAAGCAGCTCAAAATGAGCTACATGGGAGTCAAACAGCACTGCGTCGAGATGCAGAAACGGGGGTATTTGGACACTTGGCGCCGGCCGAAGGAAGTCGGGCGCCCGGAAAAGGCCTACCGATTGACCCACAAGCTCGACGATCTGTTTCCCCAAGTAGGCAATGACCTGACTTTGGAGATCCTGCAGTCGGTCGAAGAGACCTACGGCGGAAACGCGGCGGACAAGCTTCTCTTCACCTATTTTCGGAAGCTCTCGAAGAAGTATGCGCCCAAGATGAAGGGCGAAAGTGTGGCCGAGCGCGCCGCTTCCCTCGCCAAGCTCCGCGATGCCGAGGGGCACCTCTCGGTGGTCGAGTATCATCGGGAAAAAGGCCTGCAAATCGTCGAATATCACAGCCTACTCCTCGAAGTCGCCGAGCAGTATCCGACCGTTTACCGGATGGAGGAGCAGATGTTCGAAGATTTGCTGAAGGCGAGCGTGACGCGTGAAGAAGAGAGGGCCTCAGGGCTCGTTCGCTACACGTTCACGGTGAAAACTGGAATATAGCCGGGCGAAGAGGCGCGAAAACTTGACGACTTCGTCGGGTTGAGGCACTTTTTCCGCCCGATTCGCGGCGATAATTCCTCAGTAGCTCAGCGGTAGAGCGGGTGGCTGTTAACCACTAGGTCGTTGGTTCGAACCCAACCTGAGGAGCCATCGCGGTTTCACCTTGCTTTCGATGTTTTGGGTTTACGTGATTTGGAACGATGAGCATGGGAAGTATTACGTGGGACAAACTGATGATATAAAGAAGCGGCTGAAACAGCACAATATTCCGCAGAATTCATTCAGTCGCTATACAAAGAGATTCAGTGGCGGTATTCATGAGGAAGAGTTTGCTTCACGGAAGGAAGCGGTCATACGCGAGCGGGAGCTGAAGTCAGGTAAGGGACGGGATTGGTTGAAGAGAAATCTATTACCGCGTGCTAAATGAACCACTTTGTGTGGCTGTTAATCCGCCGTGGCGGATCGTTGGTTTCCGCCGCAGGCGGACAGGCGAACCCAACCTGAGGAGCCATCGCGGTTTCACTCTGCTTTCGATGTTTTGGGTTTACGTGATTTGGAACGATGAGCATGGGAAGTATTACGTGGGACAAACTGATGACATTAAGAAGCGGCTGAAACAGCACAATAGTCCGCAAAATGCAATCGGTCGCTATCCGGTGAGATTCGGTGGCGGTTGGCGACTTATCGATGAGGGCGACTTATCGATGAGGAAGAGTTTGCTTCACGAAAGGAAGCGGTCATCCGCAAACGGAAGCTGAAGTCGGGTAAGGGATGGGAATGGTTGAAAGGAAATATATTGCTGCGGCGGATCGTTGGTTTTCGCCGCAGACGGACAGGTGAAATCAATCTGAGGAGTCATGACCCTCTAACTTCAACTTTAAAGCTGTACTTAAAAGCTCGCGTTTTACAGAGCCCGTATCGCCTGCTCTCGCTTGGCGAGTTCCACGTCTGCTTCAACCATGATTTGGCACAATTCGTCAATCTTGGTATTTGGTTCCCAACCCAAAGCCGCCTTGGCTTTCGCTGGGTCGCCGATCAAAAGCTCCACTTCCGCCGGTCGAAAGTATTTGGGGCTGATTTCTACCAGTGTTCTGCCAGAGTCTGCGTGAATTCCTTTTTCATCGACGCCTTCTCCTTCGAAATGGATCTCCATTCCTGCGTGCCGGAATGCCATCTGAATAAAGTCACGGACGGTTGTTGTTTCATTGGTGGCCAGTACATAGTCATCCGGGTTTTCCTGTTGCAAAATCAAACGCATTCCTTCCGTGTATTCGGGCGCGTAGCCCCAGTCACGTTTTGCATCGATGTTCCCCATAACGAGTTTATCTTGTGCGCCCGAGGCGATGCGGCCTACGGCACGCGTAATCTTGCGGGTGACAAAGGTCTCTCCGCGGCGCGGCGACTCGTGATTGAAGAGGATTCCATTGGAAGCATGGAGCCCATAAGCCTCGCGATAGTTAACAACGATCCAATAAGCATACAATTTGGCGGCAGCGTAGGGTGAGCGCGGATAGAATGGGGTTTTCTCCGTCTGGGGGACTTCCTGCACTTTGCCGTATAGTTCAGAAGTCGACGCTTGGTAGAAGCGAGTCTTGTCTTTAAGGCCAACTTCCTTGATCGCGTCCAAAAATCGCAGTGTGCCGATTCCATCGACGTCTGCCGTGTATTCCGGGACCTCAAAGGAGACTTTGACGTGGCTTTGAGCCGCGAGGTTGTAGATTTCGTCAGGGGTTGTTTGTTCGAGCAACCGATTGAGATTCGAAGAATCGGTCATATCGCCGTGATGAAGAAAGAGCCGATTTCCGTGAAGCTCGGGATTCTCGAATAAATGGTCAATTCGGTTCGTGTTGAAGGAAGAAGCCCGGCGAATGATGCCATGAACTTCGTATCCCAGATCCAAGAGTTGTTCAGTGAGGTAGGAGCCGTCTTGGCCCGTAATGCCTGTGATGAGTGCGCGTTTCATAGGTTCTTGGAGAATGAGGAATCAGTTATTGAGGAGGCTGTTCGTTTGGAGAAGCTGCATCTCGCTGGTGCCGTGGAGATTTACACAATCTTTGATAAAAAAAAACCTGGACTCTAAAGATCCCGGTCGATGAGAGAGTTTTTTGAATGGGTGAGTTGAAAGAGTGACGAAATCTAACGCCTCAAAGAAGCCTAGCAATCCAGGTCTCGTAAAGAGTCCGCACTTCGGATGAAACCAGACTACCTCTAATGGGCATTGCGATGAGGGGCGACTACTTGGAGGGCGGTTCGGAAAATGATCCAAAAATCAAGCGAGAGCGACCAGCGCTGCGAGTAGATCAAGTCGTAGCGGGCACGGCCGCGAATATCGGTGGGATTTCTTATTTCCCCGCGGTAGCCGCGTACTTGCGCAAGACCAGTGACGCCGGGCTTGGAAAGCCTTCGAAGTCCATATTTCCGGTAGGAGTTTTCGAAGACGCGCTCGTGCTGCTCCAGATGAGGTCTTGGACCGACCACGCTCATGTGTCCTTGGAGAACGTTAATGAACTGCGGGAATTCATCGAGACTGAGCTTTCGTAAAAGACCCCCGCCACGAAAAATCCGTTCGTCACTTTTCGTCGCTTGCCGACATTCGTCATCATTGTGAACGTGCATCGTGCGAAATTTGAGGACGTCGAAGGGTTTATGATTGCGCCCCACTCTTCGCTGTCGAAAGAAAAGCGGTCCCGGCGAATATCTGAGATGCAACAGCTTGACCAAGAGCATGAGAGGAGGAAGTACTATAAAGATGATAAGCGAAGAAACGCCGACATCGACAGCTCGTTTGATCATCTGGTTTGTGAGATTACTGAGGGGAGAAATTTTTGGAACAAGCACCTGTGTATTGCCAACCTTGTCCAAGCCCAGGGCACGATCCTCGAGGCCGTTGCAATTGAGTCGCATCCAAATCCGAATTCCCTTGCGGTCTCCTAGCTCAAAGAGGTAGCGGGCAAAGTGTGAGGGGATATTGGTTCCCAGAAGTATCACGTCTGCTTTGGACTCTGAGCACCAGCTTTCGATGTTCTTTAGCTGCGTGTCACGGTTGATGGGCATTTCCCGTCCGGAATTGAGAAAATCCGATGACGTAAGTATTTCTTCCCTCAGGCTTCGCATCTCCACGGGCGAGGCCACCACATCGGTGGTCAATTTCCAGTGTGGGCTCCTCTTGAGAAGTTTTCGACGAAACCATGGAACTAGGCTGTGATGCACCCACCAGAGCACTGGAACCAATGCGACCAACAAGGTGACGATGAATAGGCGGCTCGCACCTTGGTCACGGGATATGGCGAGAACGAAGAGAATAGACACGCTGATCCAAAGCCACTGTCTCTGCACGAGGTGCCTCACGCGTTGCGAGCCGCGCCGCGCTCGCCGATAGAGCCATTCGTTAGGGCGTGTCAGCCCCTCCAAAAGCATCCCCCCGGTAAGGGCCAGCAGAATCATAGCATGGGAGGAAAACGCTGGAGCCATGCTTGGACGTAAGAGGAGGTGACCGATGAAGATACTGGTGCTCAGCAACGCAATGACCCCAGTTGTGAAGACAACCGTGACCTGATGAATCCCTCTCTCCCGAAAAACTAGCATTTTATAAACTTTATAGCCATATAACAGGATTCATGCCGAACACGTCAACATTTGAATAGTAGTTTTTTATCAGTCCAAGTCTTGCGTCTAGTTGGGGAAGAGAGACTTGCCTAGCCATAGCGCTTTGCGATGGCTTAGTCGCAAAGCGCCTGAATCTCCTTTCCGACTCGACTCAGGATGGCCTCCAGCCGCAGGCATTCCTGAGCGTAGGACCGTGCCACCGAATTGACCGTTTTTTCCGTATTTTCCTGGAAGAACCGGACAACGGCTCTTTCGAGCATCAAGGTATCTTCGGGTTGAATCACCGTCGCGATACCCGGATGGGCGTGGGGGAGTCTTCCAAGTTCGGTTTCCGGCTCGGCCGTGATCAGTGCGTGTCCTCCAACGGAAAGAATAGAAGTGAGTTTAGAAGGAAGCACCGCATCTGCCGCTCCTTTCTTCTGGATGACGAGGTGAAGATCCACGGAACGCAAAAGATCCGGGAGATCCTTGTAAGGCTGCAGAGGATGGAATTGTACGGATTGTAATTCCATCGACTCCGCCAGAGCGACAAGTTCTGCTTTCGCTGCTCCTTCGCCAACAATCCAAAATGCGTAGTTCGCATCAGACTGTCTCCTTTCAAAATGTTCGGCGACTTGAAGAACGATCTCAAGGCCCTGTTTTTTGCCGATATTTCCCGAGTAAAGTAGAACACAAGTCTGTTCGTCCGCCCCCCACTCTTCCCGGAAGTCTCTTTGTGGAACTCCAGGTGCTAGAAGTTCCGTGTCTACCCAATTCGGAAAAAAGACCAAACGTTCCTCCTTGACGCCTCTTTCCCGAAGCCTGTCCATCATAGTATTTGATATGGATGAGACTCGATCAAATCGCCGCTTGAACCAAGCCTCTGTTGCAAATGCTAGTCGAAGCGCTCGTCCCGGCTGACGATCTCCCAGCATCCCCAACCCCAACATCGCATCGAGTTCAAAATCCTGCACGTGGAGCCAGGTCTTCGCTCCGACAATTCGTGAGAAGAGAAGTCCTCCGGGAACCGAGAAACTTGCCGGTTCAACCATGAAGACGACCTGCGGTCTCCAAAAAGCATGTCTCCAAAGGGCGAAGAAACTCGTCAGCGCAAAGCTTCCAAGGTGAAGGATGCGTTTCACGGTCGAGGGGGACGCCGGGACATAAAACGGGCAGCGCCACACTTTCACACCTTCTACCTCTTGCCGCTGATACCACCATCGTCGGTATCCGGGCGCGATTTTCCATTCCGGATAGTAGGGAGGGGTCGTCACGACTCGCACGTCGAAACCCGTACGGTGAAGGAACGGGCCCATCTCGCCGGTGTATTTCCCAATTCCCGTCAACTCCGGCGAATAGTTGAGTCCATAAATAAGCAGACGAGTCGGCCCCGATCGCATCCCTGCCGACTCCAGTCCCGCCGAATAGACGGCGAGACCAAGCAGGCCTGTCCAGACCGCAAACTCAGCAAGAAAGACGCCGAGAAAGGAAAACCCCATATCCACCCAGGAAAACGTCCGGCTCGGAATCCAGAGCTGCCCAATTTCAAGGAAGAGAAGAACCGAAAGGATCCCGCCGAGAATCACCCATCGATAGGGTGGACGATGCATCAGGAGAAACGCAGGAAGCACGGCGATAAGAAAGGCCAACAAGAAGGTCCTCAAATCCCAGTGCTGATCTAGCCAGCACGAAATACTAGCTGGAACCCAGGTCAAATCCCCTACATTCGGACTTCCCCGCAGCAAAAAAAAGCCTGCGAGTAGCAGGCTGATTAGCATCCAGAGTGAAAGCAATGCTTGAGATTTCAAAGCCAATAGAATCAAAGAGGAGAGATCATGTCTACTTTATTCGATGTTTGGTGCTTTAGCTCAGACATCTTGATTTGTATCAGGAATTCGTAGTAAGCTAAGTTCACGCAGTAGATAAATCCCTGTCTCCCTTCAAGAAACCCGAATTTCAAAAGATACGGATAAAAAAATCTTATCAGTGGCCAACCAGGTAGTCTGCTGAGCACGCTTTTAAGAGCCGGATTTCGGGTGCTAGGATGCCTTGAAAATATCTCTTGCCAAGGACGTTTCGAGTCCAGACGTGCTCTGGCTTCTTGACTTGAGTAACGGTTGTGTCGAGCGAGCCAATGACTCCAGCCCTTTGAGAATCCGAAGTGCAAGTACGGCTCCTTGAGGTATCCAATATGTCCTTCAACTTGACCCTCTTTTTGCCCATGTCCGAAGTCAGTGAATCGGGCTTTCCCCATACGTAGAAGCCGAAACTGCCATTTTGGGAAACTGTCGCAGCGCTTCAGCCAGCGATCGTCCAGCATCATCTTCCAGCAGCAATAAAAACCTGCAATGTCTCCACCCGCTTCTCGCGTTGCTGCGAGTGCTGCTTCTCGGAATTCGGGAGTCGCCAATTCATCAGCATCAAGAAATAGCACCCACTCGGATTCGATCTCGCAGTGATCCAAGGAAAAGTTGCGCTGGCGGCCAAAGCTCTGAAAAGGGTGAATTAATACCTTCGCACCCGCTTTATTCGCAATAGCAACCGTAGAATCCTCACTGCCTGAATCAACCACATGAAGGTCTCCCAATGGCGACGCTGCTTCAAGACAGCTCTGCAGATCCCGTTCTTCGTTTTTGGTGAGCACGACTACGGAGATCATTTTCTAAGACGATTCCGTTCCTTGATGACCTTTGCGGGAAATCCAGCGCATACTGTCCAACCTGGCAAATCTTTCACCACTACAGACCTTGCCCCAACCACTACACCCTCCCCTAAAACAACCCCGGGATGTACAAATACCTCCGCTGCCAACCATGCTTCAGCTCCAACTTCAATTGGCTTGGTATACAAAGCAAATCCAGGATCATCGTAATCGTGGGTTCCCGTGCAGAGATGGACTCCTTGGGAAATCACTGCTCGCTCCCCAATCACCAGCTCGTCCTGGGAGTAAAGAATCGCACCGTTTCCAACCCCAACGTGATCACCTAACTCAAGGTTCCAGGGGGCCCAGATCAAAACCTTGGGGTAAACATGCACGCCCTTCCCAATTTTCGCGCCGAAGAGCCTAAGGAGCCAGCTTCGCCATTCATGCAATGGATTAGGACTCCAGCGAAAAAGCGTGGCTTGAACAATTCCCCACCCGAGGCGTGCGAAGCGGTTCTGCAGTGAAAAACTCGCTCCAGTGCGCGTGTCGGTATTGGTTTTCCACGCCACGATTTTTAAGGAGCGGGTTTCTCAGAGCGAAGAATCATCGATTTCCAAAGATAGGAGAACCGCCCTACCCCAGAAAAAGTTGAGTTCACAAATCCGCCATCTTTCAGCAATCGGGAAAGTGAGTTTCGCGACCAGAACTTGATATGCCCGCCTACGCGCCAAGGATGATGATGAAAGTCCCATTTGTTCGCGACAGCCAAAGCAAGATTTTTCCAGTATCCGTGGTAAGGAGTAGACAGAACCAAAGTGCCCCCGGGACGCAATGCTTCACGAGCGAAGTTTACCAGCGCTGACGGATTGAAAAGATGCTCCACAACTTCGAGAGAGACGGCGACATCAAATTGCTCTCGCCAAGCATCAGGAAGCGAATCTTCGATTCCGATCTTTTGGACATCAACTCCTTCAACCTTTGAAGCAAAATCAAATCCATCAGAGTCAGGTTCCATCGCAGAAACTTTGTATCC
>JBCCWV010000049.1:0-26934 GCA_039192745.1 Verrucomicrobiota bacterium
CCAAATTCTAGTAATTTTAAAAACTGCATCGCAATGCCCACCATTAACCAGCTCGTCAATCACGGACGGAAGAAGATCGTCGACAAGTCGAAGTCGCCGGCCCTCACCAACTGTCCGCAGCGCCGCGGAGTTTGTCTGCAGGTGATGACGCGCACGCCGAAGAAGCCGAACTCGGCCCTCCGGAAAGTGGCTAAGGTCCGTCTGACCAACGGGTTCGAGGTCATCGCCTACATCGGCGGGGAAGGGCATAATTTGCAGGAACACTCCATCGTTCTCGTGCGCGGTGGCCGGGTGAAAGACCTTCCCGGCGTCCGCTACCACATCGTCCGCGGTGCCCTCGACACCCTCGGCGTCAACGACCGTAAACAAGGCCGCTCGAAGTATGGAGCGAAACGACCGAAGAAAGACGCCGGCTGAGGATTTTCCTCAATCAGCGCGCGATAAGAATCTGAAATTAGAGTCCAATGTCCCGCCGAAGAAGAGTTCGCCATAAGCCTGAAATCAAAGATCCCCGCTACGAGAGCCCTCTCGTTGCCAAGCTGATCAACACGGTCATGGGCCGTGGCAAGAAAGCCCTCGCTGAACGCATCGTTTACGCCGCGATCGATCGTGCCAACCAAGGCAGCGACAACGTCGATCCTTTAGAAATCGTCACCCGCGCGATCGAAAATGCGAAGCCCCGCGTCGAAGTGAAAAGCCGCCGTGTCGGAGGTGCTACCTACCAGGTTCCGCTCGAAGTCGCCGTCGAACGCCAAGAATCCCTCGCCATGCGATGGGTCGTCAATTTTGCGCGCGCCCGTCGCGGCACGCCGATGCACGTCGCCCTTGCCAACGAAATCAAGGACGCCGCAGGTAACTCAGGCTCAGCGATTCGCAAACGCGACGACGTCCATAAAATGGCGCAGGCCAACCGCGCCTTTGCCCATTTCCGCTGGTAATCCTCCCGCCAAATTTCCCGCCACCAACCAACAATGGAAAAACAAGTCATACGCATTCGCCTTCGCGCCTACGATCACCGCGCCCTCGACAAGTCGGCGGAAGAGATCGTCGACACGGCCAAGCGCACCGGCGCCAAGGTGGCTGGACCTATCCCTCTTCCGACCCGCATCGAGAAGTTCAGCGTGAACAAATCCGTCCACGTAAACAAGAAGTCCGCCGACCAATTCGAAATCCGCACACACAAACGCCTCCTCGACATCGTCGAGCCGACTGCGCGCACCGTCGATGAACTCAAGAAGCTCAACCTTCCCGCTGGCGTCGACATCACCATCAAAATTTAATCCGCTCCAGACTCGTTTCTGACAATTTCAAACCTCCTAAACCATGAGCATCGGACTCCTAGGAAAGAAAATCGGCATGACCCGCGTCTACAACGACGACGGGGAAATGATTCCCGTGACCGTTATCGAGGTCGGGGGCAATACGGTTTTGCAGGTCAAGAAAACTGATGGCCCCGACGGCTACTCCGCCGTGCAGGTCGGATTCGACGACCAGAAAGAGCAGCGCGTGAACAAGCCGGAGCTTGGTCATTTCCAGAGTTCCGGCAGCGGTGCGAAGCGCGTCGTGAAGGAGTTCCGCTTTGATTCGGACGAAGAACTTCCCGCCGACGATCTTGAGCTTGGTCCCGACATGTTCGAGAAGGGCCAGATGATTGACGTTATAGGCACCTCCAAAGGCAAAGGCTTCCAGGGCGCGATGCGTCGCCACAATTTCCAGGGTCAAAAGATGACCCACGGTTCCATGATGCACCGCCGGACTGGTGCGGTGGGTGCAGGCTCGACGCCAGCCCGCATTTGGAAAAACACCAAAATGCCTGGTCGCCAGGGCGGTGAGCGTATCACCGTGCAGAACCTGACCATCGTCGAATCCCGTGCCGACGACAATGTCCTCCTCGTCAGCGGCGCCGTTCCGGGTGCCAAAGGGGGATACGTCATCATCCGTCCGGCCGTGAAAGCGGGCGCCAAGAAAGACTGAAACTAAATTTCCGAGACTACACCCTAACTTTTTCCCAAAACCATGGCAGCAAGCGTATTGACATTGGATGACGCCCGCGGCGCGAACTTCGAAGTGATCGAAGAGGACGCAAAGGGTAGTCAGGCCGTGCACGACATGGTGACAGCTCTGCGCGCAAATCGCCGTTCCGGCACCGCTAACACGAAGACACGTGGCGAAGTGGCGGCAACGGGCAAGAAGCCCTGGCGCCAAAAAGGAACCGGCCGTGCACGAGCAGGCGGCAACGCTTCCCCGATCTGGCGTGGTGGCGGAACTGTCTTTGGTCCGCGCCCCCGTTCTTACGAAAAGACCGTCAACAAGCGCACCCGCCGACTCGCTTTTCGTAAAGCATTTAGTGAACGTATCAAGGCTGGCGACGTTCTGGCTGTCAATGGGTTCGAGATTGCCGACGGAAAGACAAAGAGCTTCATCAGTGAAGTCGCGGGCATCTCCCCGGACACCGGAAGTGTTCTCATTATCTCTGACTCGTTTTCGGACAATACCTACCTCGCCGCGCGCAACGTCCAGCCCGCGCTTCTCATCTCCGCCGATGAGGTGAACGTCGAGCAACTTCTTTACTTCGACAAAATCATCGTCACCAGCGGCGCCATGGACACGCTCGCGCAACGCACCGCCAAATAACCCGATGAAGGACCTCCACCAAATCATCAAAACTATTCAACTCAGCGAGAAGGCGACTCTCCTCGGCGAGTTGAACAATGAGTATGTCTTCAAAGTCGATCGCCGTGCGAACAAGCTTGAAATCAAGCGCGCGGTGGAATCTGTCTTCGGCAAGAAGGTCGACTCGGTGAACACCTGCAACTACCGCGGCAAGAAGAAGCGCGAACGTCGCGCGGACTTCGGTCGCACCGCTCACTGGAAGAAGGCTATCGTGCGTCTCAAGGAAGGCGAAACCATCGAATTCGTCTAAACCTTCCAATCATCAATCTAAAATCAAAAACCTAAAATCCCGTGGCTCTTAAGAAATTCAGACCCGTAACCCCGTCGAACCGCTACAAGGAGTGGCCGGCTTTCGAAGAGATTACGAAGAGCACTCCTGAGAAGAGTCTCCTTCGCCCCCTCAAGAAGTCGGGCGGCCGCAACAATACGGGCCGCATCACTTGCCGACACATCGGTGGCGGTCACAAGCGGAAATACCGTCTCGTCGATTTCAAACGAACGAAGCGCGACATCGAAGCATCCGTCGTCGGCATCGAGTACGATCCGAATCGCACGGCCCGCATCGCGTTGATTGAGTATAAGGACGGAGTGAAAAGCTATATCATCGCCCCACGAGGACTCGAGGTTGGCGCCAAAGTCATCGCCGGTGAAAAGGCCCCGGTGAAACCCGGCAACGCCATGCCGCTTTCAAAAGTCCCGCTCGGAACAGGCATCCACAATATCGAACTCGTCCCGGGCAAAGGTGCTCAAGTCGCCCGCAGCGCCGGACAGGAAGCGATTCTTTCCAACCGCGAAGGAAAATATGCTCTCGTGAAATTGCCTTCCGGTGAGATTCGCAAGATCAACGTCGAGTGCTACTGCACCATCGGCCAGGTCGGCAACAGCGATCACATGAACGTCGTCTCCGGGAAAGCTGGTCGCACGCGCTGGAAGGGGACTCGCCCCACCGTCCGCGGCATGTGCATGAACCCGGTCGATCACCCGAACGGTGGTGGTGAAGGTAAGTCCAAGTCCGGTGGCGGTCGTCAGCACCTCAAGAGCCCTTGGGGCCACGTGAAAGGACAAAAGACGCGCAAGAAATTCAAGGCTAGCAACAAGGTCATCGTCCAGCGCCGGAAATCGAAGAAACGATAAATTCCAATATTTAAACCATGCCACGTTCACTCAAGAAAGGCCCGTTCGTTGATCAGAAGCTTCTTCTGAAAGTCGATGCGATGGAAGAATCCGGAAAGAAAAAGCCGATCAAGACCTGGTCGCGCCGCTCGATGATCATTCCTGATTTCGTGGGCCACACTTTCCTCGTTCACAACGGAAGAGACTTCATTTCCGTCTACGTGAGCGAAAACATGGTCGGGCACAAGCTCGGCGAATTTTCACCTACCCGTAAATTCACGACCCACGGCGGGATGGGTAAAAAGTAGTTTTCACCCCGATGGCAATCTGAGCCGATCGGAAAGTATGATGAGATTCACGTCACAACTCCGCAAGGCAAGCCTGAGAGCACTCGCTCTCCTGGCTACTGCGAGTTGTGTCTGCGCACAAGGGCAGGGGACGCTGGTCTCAAAGTCCGAGCTCGAACGTCGCGTGCGCGATCTTGAAGCTGCAAACCGGAATCTCAGCGAGAGTCTCCTTTCCGCGAACGGTGAACTGCGGGAAGTGACCGAAAACTACCGGAAGCTGCGCGTCGAAATGGAGGCGTTCGGCATCGAATCCGTGCGCAAAGGATCCGAAGGGACAGCCCGCCGTTTGATGCAGGCAGTGAATGAGAACTTGCTCCTCGACGAGGAAAACAAGGCGCTACGCAAAGCTCTGGTTGGACTCGTTGATGCGACTCTCTCTCTGCAAGCCTCGTCTCCTTCTGCAGATCAACGAGTCTCACGACAAGTTGCCGATGCCCTCGGGGAAGCGGACCGGGCACTTGGTGCTGCGGACAGGAAGCTGGACAAGCGTGACCGTTCCCAGCTTTCCCAAGGTGGAAAAATTGTCAGCGTAAAGCAGGACCTGGGAATCGCCGTTGTCGACCTCGGGACCTCTCAGGGCGTCAACATCGGGATGCCTTTTAGTCTCATGCGAAATGGAAAGCCCGTCGGGGCCGCCACCGTCGTCGATGTCAGGGATCACATCTCTGGGATCTATGTCCACCAATTCTCCGGGAACACGGGGAAGGTCGCGGTGGGTGATCTCGCCTTCCTCCAAACCCAGCCGAACCGCTAATCCTTTACTGAATCGTCTCCATGGAAAGCCGCTCAATTTACAAATTCGCCCGAGTCTCGCCCTTGAAAGCACGCGATGTTGCTCGTGAAATCCAGGGGCTTCCCGTCTCCGACGCACTCGATGTCCTCAACTTCACGCCTCGGAAGGCTGCGTTTCTTATTGGCAAGACGCTCAAGTCCGCGATCGCGAACGCCGAGGTTATCGGGACGGAAAAGGAAATCGATGTCGACGTCGAATCCATGATCGTGAAGAGCGCGGTCGTCGACGACGGCCCCTCCTTCCGCCGCTACAAGCCCCGCGCCCGCGGATCCGCCGCTCCGATCAAAAAGCGTACGAGTCACATCACTGTCATCGTCAGCGACGAAATCGATGAAGAGGAGGAAGTGAACAAGCGCTACCACGTTTCCAAAGACGGCCCCAAGCCGAAATCATCGAAGAAAAAAGCGGCCAAAAAGCCGGAGCCCGCACCTGAAGAGGAAGTCGAGGAAGAAGTAGCCGCCACCACCGAAGAGGCTGCTCCTGAAACACCCGCCGCTCCAGAAGAGGCACCTGAATCTGCCGAAGACGCCGATAAATCCTGACAAATCAACAATCTGAAATCAAAAATCTAAAATCTCATGGGTCAGAAAGTAAATCCAATTGGTTTCCGCCTCGCCGTCGAGAAAGACTGGCGCTCGAAGTGGTATGCCGCGAAAGACGAGTATTCCGGATTCCTGCACGACGACTTGCGCGTCCGTAACTGGCTGAAGAAAAAGCTTATGACGGCTGCCGTCTCGAAGATCGTCATCGAGCGTGCTTGGAACCAGATGCGTGTCACTCTTTTCACCGCCCGCCCCGGCCTCGTCATTGGACGCAAGGGATCGGAGATTGAGAAGATGAGCGCGGAGATTTCCAAGATGGCTGGTGGCTGCGAGGCCAAGATCGATATCTTTGAGATCAAGCAACCTGAACTCGACGCCCAGCTTGTTGCCGAGAGCGTGGCCGTGCAACTCGAGCGCCGGATTTCTTTCCGTCGCGCCATGAAGCGCGCGGTTCAAACGACGCGTGACTTCGGTGCTGAGGGGATCCGTATCCGGTGTGGTGGTCGTCTTGGCGGTGCCGATATTGCCCGTGCGGAATGGTACCGTGAAGGGAAGGTCCCGCTTCAAACGCTGCGGGTTCCCATCGATTATGGATTTGCCGAAGCCCGCACCGTTTACGGAATCATTGGAGTGAAATGCTGGCTCAACAAAGGCAAGGACGCCGAGGAAAATGCCAACAAGAATGCGGGCAACCGTGACCGCCGTGGTGGTAACCGTGATCGTCGCGGCGGCGGCCCCGGAGGTCCTGGAGGAAACAAGGGTGGTGGAAGTGGCGCGCCAGCGCCAGCGCCCACTACTCCGACGCCACCAGCGGAGTCCGCGCCTGCTCCCGAAGCGTCTATCGCGACTGATACCGCTGAAGTCGCCAGCTAAGCACGAACAAATCTTTCGAACAGAATTCTAATCCCGACCTTTTTCAGCCATGCCATTGATGCCCAGAAAAGTGAAGTTCCGCAAAAGCCAGCGCGGCAGTCGTGCCGGCAATGCTTCCCGCGGAACACAACTGAGCTTCGGCGACTTCGGCCTGCAGGTTCTCGACCGTGAATGGATCAAGAACAATCAGATCGAAGCCTGCCGTGTTGCCATCAACCGCTACCTCAAGCGGAAAGGAAAGGTCTGGATCCGCATCTTCCCTCACAAACCGGTCACAAAGCGTCCCCCGGAAACCCGGATGGGTAAAGGTAAAGGCGCTCCGGAATTCTGGGTCGCCGTCGTCCGTCCTGGCCACATGCTCTTCGAAGTTTCCGGCGTTTCCGAAACGCTCGCCCGCGAGGCCATGCGCCTCGCCGCCAACAAACTCGGCGTCCGCACCCGCTTCGTGAAGCGCGACGAGAACTAATCATCCTTACAATTTCACCAAACCATGAAGATCACCGAACTCCGTGAATTGACCATCGACGAACTCTCGGCTCAGGCCCGTGACCTGAAGCTCGAGATGGTGAACCTGCGCGTCCAGCAGGCGAGCGGTCAGCTTGAGAACCCGGCTCGCATTCGCACGGTCCGTCGCGAGATCGCCCGCATCGAGACGGTGATTTCCGAACGCCAGAAGGCTCAGGCTCAAGAAGCCGCGACGGCCTAACCGAAGCTCGATCAACCACGAAACTGAATTTATCCCATGAGTGACGAAGAAAAGAACGAAGAAACCGCCGCTGCTGCTGAAGCACCTGTCGAGGAAACTCCTGCCGCTGCGCCGGTGGAAGAAGAAGCTCCCGTAGCCGAAGCAAAGGCGGATACGGCGCCTGCCGAAGAAGCGGAAGCCAGCGAGAAGAAGCCCGGCCTTCGCAAGGAGCGAGTCGGCAAGGTTGTCTCCGACAAAATGAAACAGACGATCGTCGTCGAAGTCGTGCGCCGTGTTCCGCATCCGAAATTCCGTAAGATCATCAAACGTTCTTCCAAGTTCTATGCCCACGACGAGGACGAAACCGCTGTCGTCGGCGACAAAGTTCGCATCGTCGAATGCCGTCCTCTCAGTAAAACCAAGCGTTGGCGCCTCGCGAAGGTGCTTGCCCACTAATTCCACCGTTTTTCCAATACCTTTCTCTTTACTGCCATGATCCAGATGGAGTCCAAAATTGACGTCGCTGACAACACGGGAGCCCGTGTTGCCAAGATGATCGGCGTCCTCGGAACCCGCTCGAAGACGGCGAATGTCGGCGACATCATCACCGCCCACGTCCGCGAGGCCACACCCACCGCGAACATCAAGAAGGGTGAGGTCGTGAAGGCCGTGGTTGTCCGCACGTCTTCGCCCATCCGTCGTTCCGATGGATCGGTCCTTCGTTTCGACCGCAATGCCATCGTCATCATAGACAAAGACAAGAATCCACGTGGAACCCGTATTTTCGGACCCGTGGCTCGCGAACTTCGCGAGAAGAACTTCATGAAAATCGTTTCCCTCGCTCCCGAGGTCCTTTAATCCGCCATGAGCCGCAAGAAAACACACGTCAAGAAAGGCGACACCGTCGAAGTCATTTCCGGGAACCACAAGGGTTCGACCGGCGCGGTATTGCAGGTCATTTCTGGTAAGGACCAAGTCCTCGTTGAAGGCGTGCGCATGATCAAGAAGCACGAGCGCAAGTCCCAGGACCGGCCGGAAGGTGGTATCACC
This sequence comes from Verrucomicrobiota bacterium, assembly GCA_039192745.1. Classification (GTDB taxonomy): domain Bacteria; phylum Verrucomicrobiota; class Verrucomicrobiia; order Verrucomicrobiales; family DEV007; genus JBCCWV01. The sequence goes on from JBCCWV010000049.1 coordinate 8,077, forward strand.
GAGAAAGAAGGTCCGATTCACATTTCCAACGTCAAACTCGTCAGCGAAGCCTGATTCAACGGATAGAAAACCATGGAACCGACAGCCCTGACAGATTACAAAACCCGCGTCGTCCCAGCTTTGAAGGAAAAGCTTGGACTCGCGAACCCGCACGAAGTCCCGCGACTCGAAAAGATCGTCGTGAACTGTGGCATTGGTCGCGAGCCCGACCGCAAAGCCGCCGTTGAGGACGCCTTGGAAGAGATTTCGCTGATTACCGGCCAGCGTGGTGTGCCCACCGTAGCCAAGAACAGCATTTCGAACTTCAAGCTCCGCGAAGGAGAAGCCATCGGCGCGAAGGTCACTCTTCGTGGAAACCAGATGTACGACTTCTTCCTCCGTCTCGTGAGCATGGCTATTCCGCGTATCCGCGACTTCCGTGGCGTTTCCTTCAAGGCCTTCGACGGTCGCGGAAACTACACGCTCGGTGTGAATGACCACACGATTTTCCCCGAAGTGGAACTCGACAAAGTGAAGCGCAACCTCGGCTTCGACATTTGCTTCGTCACTTCCGCCACGACCAACGACCACGCGAAGGCGCTCCTCGCCGAGATGGGCATGCCATTCCGCAAGGTCGAAAAGAAAACCGAAGAAGGCCAGGAGGCCGCCGCCTAACCGAGAAACAAACTAACTTTAGAAGATTATGGCAGCCATTAGCGATCCCATCGGCGACTTTCTCATCCGCATCAAGAATGCGAGCCGCGCGCACAACGAAGAGTGCACCGCTCCGTATTCGAAGATCAAGGTCGAGATTGCCCGCATCCTCAAGGAAGAGGGCTACATCTGGAGCTACGAAGTCGATACATCCGGGAAGTTCCCTGAAATCAAGGTGAAGGTGAAGTTCGTCGACGACACGCCGGCCCTCACCGACGTGAAGCGCGAGAGCAAGCCGGGGCGACGCAGCTACGTTTCCGTCGAGAGCATTCCTCGCGTCCTTGGCGGGCTCGGCATCTCCATCCTTTCCACTTCCCGGGGTATCATGACCGGCCACAAGGCGCGCCGGGAAAAAGTCGGCGGCGAACTCCTCGCCAAAGTCTGGTAATCGCATCCTAACAAGTTTTCACGCAACGAATCGAAACCATGTCCCGTATTGGAAAATCCGTCATCAGCGTCCCTGACAAGGTGTCCGTCGACGTCGCTTCCGATTCCACCTTGACCGTCAAAGGTCCGAAGGGGGAATTGAAGTGGACATTACCCGCCGAACTCTCCTTGAAGCAGGAGGACGCAGAGATCACCGTCGAGACCACCGGCACGACCCGGCAGGCGAATGCCATGCACGGCACGGCTCGCAGCCTCATCGCCAACATGATCGAAGGCGTTTCCGAAGGCTTTGAGAAGAAGCTCGAAATCCAGGGCGTTGGTTTCCGGGCCGCGGTCAAGGGCAAGAACCTCGACCTCAGCCTTGGATTCTCGCATCCCGTTCTTCATCCCATTCCGGAAGGCCTCGAAGTGAAGGTCGACGAAAATACAAAAATCAGCGTAGCCGGCATCGACAAACAGCTCGTTGGCCAGTTCGCCGCAGAAGTTCGCAGTTATTACAAGCCCGAACCCTACAAAGGCAAAGGCGTCCGTTACGTTGGCGAATACGTCCGACGGAAAGCGGGCAAGAGCGTCCAAAAGTAATTCATTTTCATTTCCACACGGTAACCATCACGATCATGCCCACTTTGAACCGCAAAGCAGTTCGCGCAAAAGTCCACCGCCGCATCCGGAAGAAAATTTCCGGCACCGCGGAACGGCCTCGCCTCGCCGTGCATTTTTCCAACAAGAACGTCTACGCCCAACTCATCGACGACGAGTCCGGGAAGACGCTCGCCGCAGCCTCGACCAAGGATTCCGCTTCCAAAGGATCGTCTTCCGCGAACAAGGAAACCGCGACATCCGTCGGGAAGCTGATCGCCGAACGCGCGAAAGCGGCAAAGATCGAGACCGTTGTCTTCGACCGCGGTGGACACATTTTCCACGGCAAGGTGAAAGCCCTCGCCGACGCCGCCCGCGAAGGGGGACTTCAATTTTAATTCATCATCATGAGCGATTCGCCCACACCTAATCCGGAAGAAAAAGAAGCTGCTGCTGCTCCCGCTACTCCAGCGGAAGAACTTGCCGCTAAGCCGGCCGCCGAAGCCTCTCCAGCGCCTGAAGCCGCGGCCGACGGCGAGAAAAAGCCCGAAGAATCGAGCACGGAGGGACGCGACTCCATCCGCGCGACAAGTTACGAGCCGAAGCCTGGTGAAGCCTTTGCCTCCGGTGACGAGGCCGATGAGCCGGAGCTGGTCGAAAAGGTGGTTTCCATCAACCGATGCGCGAAGGTCGTGAAAGGTGGCCGGCGATTTAGCTTCAGTGCGCTCGTCGTTTGTGGCGATCACAGTGGCAAAGTGGGTTACGGATTCGGCAAGGCGAACGAAGTCTCCGAGTGCATCCGCAAGGCCAGTGATTCCGCGAAAAAGGCCATGGTGCCGGTTTCCGTCGATGGCCACACCATCCCGCACGAAATCCTCGGCGAATTTGGCGGTGGCAAAGTGCTCTTGAAGCCGGCTTCTCCCGGAACGGGGATCATCGCCGGCGGTGGCGTGCGCGCTGTTGTTGAAGCTGCGGGCGTGAAGGACGTCCTCGCGAAATCTCTTGGTTCAAACAACCCGTTTAACGTCGTGAAAGCGACGCTCTCCGCCCTCCAGCATCTGCGCACCCGCGACCAGATCTACAAACTGCGCGGCAAGAAGCAGGCGAAAGAGAAAGCAATTTAGAGTCTTCAGTTTGTCAGTTTTCAGAATTCTGAAATTGAGAACCGACAAGCTGGGAGCAGCAGTGAATTTCCAAACTGAAAACTGAAAACTTTTTAACTGAAAACTTCTCACCATGAGGCTGAACGACATCAAACCAAATCCCGGTTCCAAGCATCGCCGCAAACGCGTTGGCAATGGTGAGAGTTCCGGTCTGGGGAAAACCTGCGGCAGAGGCCACAACGGCCAGAAGTCCCGCTCCGGTGGCGGCGTCCGCCTCGGATTTGAGGGCGGCCAAATGCCGATTTACCGCCGCTTGCCGAAAAAAGGTTTCAGCAACGTGCGCTTCAAGACGAATTACGCCGTCATCAGTGTTGGCACGTTGGAAGAACGCTTCGAAGATGGTGCGACCATTGATGAAGTCGCCCTTCGCGATGCAGGCATTGTCCAAGGACAGCGATGGGATGGGATCAAGATCCTCGGAACTGGAGATCTCTCGAAGAAATTCACCGTTGTCGCTGATCAGGTCAGTGAAGGTGCAAAAGCGAAGATCGAAAAAGCGGGTGGAACTTGCTCTGAGCCATCTCCGGAGTTGATCAACGGAGGTGAGGAGTCGAAATCAGCGCCCGCTGCCGAGCCCGCCGAAGAAGCACCCGCTCCTGCGGCTGCCCCGGAAGAGGCATCGGAACCCGCTCCGGAAGAACCAGCCGATGAGCCGGAATCCTGAATAAAGCGGATATGACTTGTCCTGCCGCTAGTTGAACGCCTCCCTTACTCCAGATGATTTCCGCCTTTACTAATACCTTCAAGATTCCCGAGTTGCGCCAGCGTATTCTCTTCACGTTGGCCGTGATTGTCATCGTCCGGGTCGGAGCAGCGATCACACTTCCGGGCGTCGATGCGGCCGTTCTGCATCAGGCCATTGATGCATCGAAGGACAAGCTTGGTGACAATCCGATCGGCGGATTGATGAACATCTTCAGCGGTGGAGGCCTCACCAACTGCGCGGTCTTCGCCCTCGGCATCATGCCCTACATCAGCGCGTCGATTATGATGCAGCTGCTCAGTGCCGTCGTCCCGCAACTGCAGAAGTTGTCCCGTGAGGATGGAGGTCGTCAGAAGATCACGATGTACACGCGTTACGTGACGATCGTGCTTTGTCTGCTCCAGGGCGCCATGCTTGCTTTCTCGTTGGATGATCCGAGCAAGAATATTTTCCTTCAGGGGATCGCCGGGGAAATCACCAAGACGGGCAAGGACCTTGTGCCTGGCTTTGGGTTGAACTTTGTCATTATCGCCGTCATCACCATCACCGCTGGCTGTATGCTTCTCATGTGGCTGGGTGAACAGATTACCGAGAGGGGGATCGGGAACGGCATCTCCATCATTATCAGTGTCAACATTGTCTCGGCTCTTCCCGGGGCTCTTGTGCAGGCGTGGGACATGTTCGTGACACGGGCGACCGAGGATCCGATGAGGCCGGTCCAGCTCGTCCTTCTCCTCGCTTTCCTTTTGATTGTCGTCGCCGGAGTCATCTCGATCACGCAGGCTCAGCGCCGGATTTCCATCCAATATGCGAAGCGCGTTGTGGGCCGCAAAGTCTACGGGGGACAGTCCACGTTCCTCCCGCTCAAGGTCAATTACGCGGGCGTCATGCCGATCATTTTTGCGCAGGCGATCATGCTCTTCCCAGCGCAGATCCTCGGCTTCATGTTCAAGGAATCGACTTGGGTGGACCGCATCACGGAGTGGTTGTCACAAAGCCATTGGTTTTATTATGTGGCTTCGGGAATCCTCATCTTCTTCTTCAGTTATTTCTGGGTCGCGACCATGTTCCAGCCGAACCAGATCGCTGAAGACCTGAAGAAAAACGGCGGCTACGTCCCCGGTGTGCGGCCCGGTAAGCCCACCGCCGAATTCCTCGACTACACCATGGGCAGACTGACTTTTGCCGGCGCCCTTTTCCTCACTGTCATCGCCATTCTGCCCTCTGCGGTTTCGGCCATGATGAACATCAACTACAACGTTTCGCAATTCTTCGGCGGGACCAGTCTCCTCATTCTCGTCGGTGTCATCCTCGACGTCATGCGACAGGCGGAAACGCACCTCCTGCAGCGCCACTACGACGGGTTCCTCCGTAAAGGCAAGATCCGCGGAAGATTTGATCGCAAACAAGGCGCCGGAAAGGTTGCTTCCTCGTCGACGTTGATTTGGCTCTACTTCGTCCTCGGAGTGCTCCTGATCGTTGGCGTTGCATACCACTTCGCGACGCGTTGATCGCGATCTGTTCGGTGAGATGGAATCCGGTGAACGGCGCGAAGGGCAGGCGATGAAACTCGTTTTGCTCGGCCCGCCCGCTGCGGGGAAGGGAACTCAAGCAGAGATGCTCAGTCGCGAGTTTGCGGTTCCTCATGTCTCGACGGGAGAGATCATCCGCGACGAAATTCGCCGGGAATCAGAGTTGGGAATAGCCGCGAAAGAGGGAATTGCCCGCGGGCAACTCCTGTCAGATGAAATCGTCTGCGGCATGGTCAGATCGTGGTTGAGCAACAGAGAGGCTGCAGGCGGATTTTTCTTCGACGGATTCCCCCGATCAGTGCCGCAGGCCGTGGAACTGGAGCGCATGCTTTCCGACCTGAATGAAAGAATCGACGCCGTTCTCTTTATCGATGCTCGCCGTGAAGTTATAGAGTCCCGTATTCTCGGACGCCTTCAATGCCCGTCTTGCGGGGCCATTTTCAATACCGGCCGTGATTCACTCCAAGTTTCCGATCCTTGCCCGAAGGGCCCCGGCACGCTGGCTCGCCGGGATGACGACACCCTTGAAGTGCTTGAAGAGCGCCTTCGCGAATACGAAAAGGTGACGGCTCCGCTTGTCTCTCACTACAAAAAGGGGGATCTTCTACTCGAAATCGACGGGAACCAGACTCCCGAAACTGTCTTCGCGGAGATCACGTCGAAACTCGCAGCTGTTGCACCATGATTCCCATTCGCCGAGGAAAACCAGTTGAGATGATGCGGGCCTCCGGCTCGCTCGCTCGGGATATTCTTTTGGCGACAGGTGAGCAAATCAAGGAGGGCGCTACCACCGGCGAAGTCGATCAATTTGCTGCTGATCTCATCAAAAAGCACAGCGTGAAAAGCGCTTTCCTGAATTACCGAGGGTTCCCGGGGAACATCTGCATTTCAGTTAATGAGGAAGTCGTCCATGGCATCGGCAGTGATCGCGTGATTCAATCCGGCGACATTGTGAAAATCGACGTCGGCATCATTCGCAATGGCTGGGTCGGCGACAACGCGATGACCGTTCCCGTCGGCGAAATCAATCCCGAGACGCACCGGCTTCTTTTTGCGACCGAAGAATCGCTTGAAGTCGCGATCAATCAGGCCCGCGATGGAATGATGCTTGGCGACCTTTCGCACTCGGTCGAAGCCACGGCGGTCAAATACGGTTACACGGTGGTCCGGGAATTTGTTGGCCATGGCGTGGGTCGAAAACTCCACGAGGAACCCCAAGTGCCGAATTACGGCGAAAAGGGCGCCAAACCCCGCCTTCGGGCCGGCATGATCCTCGCCATCGAGCCCATGATCAATTTAGGGACGGCCTCCGTGAAAATCCTCGGGGACGACTGGACGGTCGTCACGAGAGACGGCAAGCCGTCGGCTCATTTCGAGCACACGGTCCTCGTCACGAAGGGCGATCCTGAGGTGCTCACGCCCCGTCCGCGGACGACCACGTCGGAAACCCCGGCGATGACCCCGGAAATCGCCGCGATACCCTGAAAAATCAGGGAAAAATCAGATATCCGCGTTTGCGAAATGGAAAAAAAGTGCTAAATAGAGCTCCCCCTCGTTTCCTGCCTCCGGCCCTTTTTCCGGGTTCGTTCTTTCGCAGGATTTCCGAGGTCACCAGTGGCGGCACGCGATCCGGAGGAGCGCACGAATTGTCCCACAAACCATCTTCAAACATTTCATCATGGCCCGACTACTAGGCATCGAAATTCCCAACGAAAAACGCATCGAAGCATCGCTGCCGTTCATCTACGGCATTGGTCCGTCGATGGCGAAGAAAGTTCTCGAGCAAGCGGGCATCGATCCGAACCAACGCACCGGCGAATTGTCCGACGAGCAACTCAACAAGATCATCCACGTGATCAACAACAGCGGCATCATGATCGAAGGTGACCTTCGTCGTGACGTCCAGTCCAACTTAAAGCGCCTCCAGCAAATCAATTGCTACCGAGGGATCCGCCACCGCCGAGGACTTCCTGTCCGCGGTCAACGGACGAAGACAAATTCCCGCACACGCAAAGGTGGCAAGCGCACCGTCGGCGTCGTCCGGAACCCGAACGCGAAGAAGGGAATTCACTAACATTTTATTAGCCCGCTAATTCACCATCATGGCCGACGAAGAAACCAAACCCGCTGACGCGGAAAAAGAAGAGCCCAAGGCAGAGGCTGCCGAAGCACCGCCCGCAGAAGAAAAGCCTGCAGAGGCTCCCGCCGCAGAAGAGGCAAAACCTGCCGCAGCCGAAGAAGCCAAGCCAGCTGCGGAAGAGGGTTCCAAAGAGGGCGCTCCCCGCGAAGAAAAGCGTGAGCGCACAGCGGCTGACGTCCTTCTTGAACTCGAAGGCGGCGAAGAAGCCTCCAAGCCGAAGATTCTCAAGGCCAAGGGCAGCAAGAACATTCACACCGGCATCGTCCACATTCGCGCAACTTTCAACAACACCAGCGTGACCATTTCTGACCAGAAGGGGAATGTCATCGGCTGGTCAACATCCGGCAAAATGGGTTTCCGTGGTTCCCGAAAGAGCACAGCCTATGCCGCGCAGGTTGTTTCGCAGGATGCCTGCCGTCAGGCGATGAGCCACGGATTGAAGGAAGCGGAAGTGCGCGTGAAAGGTCCCGGAGCAGGGCGCGAATCTGCGGTTCGCGCCATCCAAAACATGGGGGTCGAAATCCTCGCCATTCGTGACGTCACCCCCGTCCCGCACAACGGCTGTCGCCCGCCGAAAGCCCGCCGCGTCTAACACTCTTCCGCAACACTACTTTTCAAGCATTATGGCAAGATATATTGGTCCCAAGGAAAGGCTGAGCCGCCGCTACGGTGTCCCGCTTTTCGGCCCTTCCAAATCTCTCGAACGTCGTCCTTATCCTCCTGGACAGCATGGTCCTGCGCGTGGCGGTCGTCGCGGCAAGAAGTCGGAGTTCGCGATCGCTCTCGCAGAGAAACAAAAGCTGCGTCTCCAATACGGCCTTCTTGAGAAGCAATTCCGCCGCTACTTCCAGGATGCCCAGCGCCAGCGTGGCGTTACCGGCACGCTTTTAATCCAATTGCTCGAGCGCCGTCTCGACAATGTGATTTACCGCTTCGGCTTCGCCAACACGCGAAGTGGGGCTCGCCAGTTTGTCGGCCACGGCCATGTGCTCGTAAACGGTCGTCGCTGTGATATTCCTTCCTACAACTGCCGTCCCGGCGACGTCATCGCCGTGCGTGACAATCCCCGTTCCAAGCAATTAGCTTTGAGGGGACTGGACATGACTCAAGCCATGGTCAAGCCCGATTGGGTTTCCGTTGATACAGAGAACCTATCAGGATCTGTTATAAGGATACCCGAAAGGGAAGAAGTTGACCCGATGGTGAACGAACAACTTGTCGTCGAGCTCTACTCGCGCTAAAAAAAGATCTTCCTCCTACCTCCCGATCCAGAAGGCGGCGATTCCAGTTCGGAACGCCGCCTTCTTATTTTTCGACGCGGTCAGTTGTCCTGGGAGAACAAATCCTCGGCTCGCTTGGCCACTTCTTCAGGAGTCAATTCCTCGACGATTTGGCCGATGGACCAGCGGTAGCCAAAGGGATCGGCGACGACACAGGATCGCATGCCCCAGAACTCGTTCTTGGGTCCCTGAATCGACTCGGCTCCCGCCGCTAGGGCTCTTTCGTAGTCGGCGTCGCAATTCTCCGAGAAGATGCAAAGAATATTCGAACTCAACGTCCCCTCGGGCATGGCGAATGCCTTCCAGTCGGGAGACTCCCCAGAGAGGAAGATTTTCGTGTTCCCAATCTTGAATTCCGAGTGAGCGACAACGCCTTCCGGGTCCGCCAATTTGAAGACTTCCTCGGCTCTGAAGGCCGCTTTATAGAAGTCGAGGGCCGCCCCCGCGTTCTTCGCGGTGAGGGAAATACTGACAGTTGGGGCATTGGTGGTATCCATTTCGCACCCTAGTGCCGTTCGAAGAGTGCAAAAAGGAAGGTTTTGTGACAGAATTCCCATCCCCGGATGAGTGGTTCGAGGTGAATACAGGTATCACTCAGATGATCCTTGAGGGTTCGCAAAATTCTGCGAAATTATAAAAAATCTAGAAAACTTAAAAATATGTGCGGAATTATCGGCTATACCGGGAAACGTCAGGCAGCCCCCATCATGCTCGAAGGGTTGCGGAAGCTCGAATACCGCGGCTACGACTCGGCGGGAATGGCGGTGGTTTCGCAAGGCGATATGGATTTGCGGAAGTGCGCGGGTCGGATTGAGAGTTTGGCAGAGTTGCTCGAGGAAGTGCCGCTGAAAGGAAAATGCGGGGTGAGTCACACCCGCTGGGCGACGCATGGTCCCGCGACAGACCTCAATGCGCACCCTCATTTTGATAAATCGGGGCGTCTCGCCCTCACCCACAACGGGGTTATTGAGAATTACCAGTCCATTCGCGAGAGGCTTGAGGCGAAGGGGCACAGTTTTCGGTCAGACACAGACAGTGAAGTCCTCGCGCATTTGATTGGCGCCTACTACGACGAAAGTGTTCTCGCGCATTCCCGTCGGCGTCTTGTTGAGGCGATTCGCAAGGCTCTGGTCGAGGTGAAGGGAACTTATGGTCTTGCCATCACGCATCTCGATGTTCCGGACCTTGTTGCGGGTGCTCGGCTGGGAAGCCCGTTGGTTGTCGGACTAGGGACAGGAGAGAATTTTATTGCGAGTGATGTCGGAGCGATTATTTCGCACACGAAGGAGGCGATTTATCTCAACGACTTCGACATCGTGACCGTTGAGCCGGAGAACTTCGAAGTGGAATCCCTCAAGGGAGGCACCGCGGAATTCAAAGTCAGTCAAGTCGAGTTCACCGAGGATGATGCATCGAAGGGCGACTATGCGCACTTCATGCTCAAGGAAATCTACGAGCAGCCCGAATCGCTGCGAAATGCGATGCGCGGGCGTCTTTCCATTGAAGATGCGACGGCAAAACTGGGAGGCTTGGACATGTCGGCGCAGGAATTGCGGGACATCGAGCGGATTGTCCTTTCCGGATGTGGAACGGCCATGCACGCGGGTATGGCGGGCGAGTATTTGATTGAAAACTTTGCGCGGATTCCCACCGAGGTGGAGGTCGCCAGTGAGTTTCGTTACCGGAATACTCCGCTCAGCCGCAACACCATGGTTTTCGTTTTGAGTCAAAGTGGTGAGACGATCGACACGCTGGCTGCTCTGCGAGAGGGGCAACGCAAAGGGCACCGCGTTCTCGGTATCTGCAACAACGTGGCGAGCACGATCGCGCGGGAGAGCGATGGAGGAGTTTACATGCACGCGGGACCGGAAATTGGCGTCGCGGCCACGAAGTCCTTTACGAGCCAAGTAACGATTCTCACTCTGCTTGGTCTGCTCTTCGGGCGCATGCGGCATTTGTCGTTTAGTCAGGGTGCGCGAGTGATCGACGATTTGCAGGCGCTTCCGGATCTTGTCGAACAGTGTTTGAAACTAGACAACCAGATTGCGACGATCGCCCACAAATATTGCGAGGCAGAAGGCATGCTCTTCCTTGGTCGTCAGTACAATTATCCGACGGCGATGGAGGGTGCGCTGAAGATGAAGGAAATCAGCTATATCTATGCGTCAGGTCATCCCAGCGCGGAGCTGAAACATGGAATCATCGCCCTCGTGAAAGAGGATATGCCGTGCGTTTTCATCGCACCCGACGATCCGGTCTTTGAGAAGAACGTGAGTAACATCGAGGAGGTTAAGGCACGGAAAGGTCCCGTGATTGCGGTGACGACAGAAGGAAAGACGGAGTTGGAGAAGGTCGCCGACGACGTGCTCTATGTTCCACAATGCCCCGATTACCTTACGCCGATCGTGGCTTCCATTCCTCTGCAGTTGCTGGCTTACCACATCGCGGTTCTTCGGGGTTGCGATGTAGATAAGCCGAGGAATCTTGCCAAGAGCGTTACCGTCGAATGATGGGCGGTGCGTAATTGGCGTCCATGACATCCACTTTTTCCATCCGGCGAAGGGTTCAATTCTCCGAAACCGACCTCGCCGGCATTGTTCACTTTTCGAATTTCTTCCGCTATATGGAAGAAGTGGAGCACGCATTTTACCGGTCTCTGGGTTTGACCGTGCATGGGATGGAAGGGGATGAAACGGGAAGCATCGTCGGATTTCCACGCGTGCATGCTTCCGCGGACTACCGGAAGCCGTTGCGTTTTGAGGAGGAGTTTGAAATCGAATTGCTCGTAAAAGAGGTTCGACCGAGGACGATGGAACACGCCATCGCATTTTGGAAACTGTCTGAGGCCGGTGATCGCGGGGAATTGGCGGCAACGGGGAGGCTGGTGGTCGTGTGTGTGACAAAAGACGAAGCGGCTGGAGGAATGCGGGCGGTGATAATCCCTGATCGCTTGGCTTCGCAATTGGAGCCCGCTGCTCCTGAACTAATTGATAATATCGCGGCCGGAAAAGGCGTGACTCCGTAGCTTGTTCATGTCTGCCGCCACTCCATCCAACTCAAGCCCATCCCAACCTCTTATGCCCACTTGGTTAATCTTCGCGCTCTCCACTGTTGCCTGTTGGGGAGTCTATGGCGTCTTCCTGCACATGGGGGGCGAGGGGATGTTGGACAAAGAGAATGGGAGGTATAAAGCGTTCTTGCTTGTCGGTTTGGCTTACTTTGTAACGGCCGTCCTGGGTCCGATCATCATCCTGGTAATGAACGGCGCGAGTTTGAAGTTTTGGGAGTATCCAGGGAAGGGATTAACCTGGAGTTTCATTGCCGGCATAGTCGGTGCGGCCGGGGCGTTTTTCGTGTTGTTGGCATTTGGAGCGAACGGGAAACCGCCTCAGGTCATGTCGATTGTCTTCGCCGGTGCGCCGATCGTGAATGCTTTGGTGAGTTTGAGCCTTCATCCACCGAAGGGTGGCTGGGACGCGGTGCCGATGCCGTTTTATCTCGGGATCGTCATGGCGGCAGTTGGCGGATACCTTGTTGTGAAATTTAAACCCGGCGATCCCCCCAAGAAGAAGGTGGCGACGGTGGCGGTCGCGTCGGCTGTTGCCGGTGATTACGGGGTCGGACGACGCGATTGACGATCGTGGATAGTCGCGCTGAGTTGGAAACGGATCAACTCGCTGCCTTGCGGGAGGTTCTGCAGCGATGCGCGAATGCCAAGGGTGGCTACTACGCCGAAAGGATTCTGGAGCTGTTCCTCGAACCGGCAAAGTTGGATTCGTTGGACGACTTCCAACGGCGTTTCCCGCTCACGAGTAAAACCGATCTCGTTGGGGATCGGGAAGCAAATTCACCTTACGGTTCATTCCTCACCGAACCGGTTGAGGCCTACACGCGGTTTCATCGCACGTCCGGCACGAGTGGCGAGCCGTTGGTCTGGTTGGACACGCCGCATTCCTGGGGATCAATGCTGGATGGGTGGGAAGAAATACTTCGGCGAGCCGGCGTTGTTAGCGGGGATTCTGTGTTTTGCGCCTTTTCCTTCGGACCGTTTATCGGGTTCTGGCTCGCCTTTGAGGCGGCTTCGCGCATGGGCTGTTTAGCGATTCCCGCGGGAGGCTTGAGCAGCAGCGCCAGAGCCTCCTTGCTCAAATCATCGAAAGCCAATGTCCTTTGCTGCACACCGACGTATGCCATGCGGCTTGGTGAAGTCGTGAAGGAAACAGGTACAGCGCACGCGGTGGAAAAACTGATTGTTGCCGGAGAACCCGGAGGAAGCATTCCGGAGACCCGGGAACGGCTTTCTTCGCTTTGGGGAGGTGCTGCCATTTTTGACCATCACGGCATGACCGAGGTTGGTCCGGTCAGTTTTGAGAGTTTGGACCATCCCGGCTTTCTCTTCGTGCTGGAGAAGCATTTCCTGGCGGAAGTCGTTTGCCCGGAAAAAGGCGTCAAAGTGGAAGAGGGCGAAATCGGTGAGTTGATTTTAACGACGCTAAAGCGAAGCGCCTGTCCGCTCCTGCGCTACCGCACAGGAGATCTCGTGCGGAAGAGACACGTCGAACTGGATGGAGTGCACGTCCTTGCGCTTGAAGGCGGAATACTCTCGCGGGCGGACGACATGGTCGTTGTCCGAGGAGTAAATATTTATCCGTCTGCGGTAGAAAGCGTGCTCCGGCGATTTCCGGAGATCGACGAGTATGAGGTGGAGATCAGCGAGCAGGCCCGAATGGCGGAAATGTGTATCCGCGTGGAATGGAATGGGCCGGACGAGGAAAAGGGAGTTGAGCAGCTAGGGGAATCTCTGAGAGATGCGTTTGCGTTGCGGATCCCCATCGAACTAGCTGAAGCTGGGTCGCTGGAGCGCTACGAATTCAAATCAAAGCGCTGGCGGTGGAAGACGCCGTAGCCGTTTTGCGGACCCTCAGGATTTCAAGAGCTGGCGTTCGCGGTGAAGCGCAATGAGGTTGAGTTCCTGAGTGCGGGTTTCGCCCAGTCTGTGATCGCTGCGACCGCTGACTTCAAGCGGCGCATTGAGGAGAGAGTCTTCCGTGTCGCGGATGAGGCAAAAGTGAGAGATGGGTTTGCCCTTTTCGTCTCTTTCTGAAGAGTGAAACCAGCGGCATTCGAGGGTCGTGCCATCCTTGCGGTATTGTTTCATTTTCCATGTGCTCCGAGCAGGGGCGTCGGTGCGGGAAAGCTGAAGAAAGGCCTCTTCCATGCGCTCGGCGTCTTCATCGTAGACGAAGTCCCAGTCGAATGGATGGTTGCCGTTCACGTCTGATGCTTTCCAGCCAAACATGTGTTCGGCATTGCGAGACCATTTTGTGACACGGAATTTCTCGTCGAACTCGATGTAGGCGAGAGGCCCGTTCTCAAGGTGAAATTTCAAGTGGCGTGTTGCTTCGGTGAGTTCGAATTCGCGGCGCTTGCGTTCGGCAATGTTGCGGAGGAAAAGGACGCGAAGTTCTGTCGTCCCGTTCTTCACGCGCCGACAAAAGATTTCCACGGGAATAGTATCACCGCCGCTGCGGGCAATTTTAGTTTCCACTCGATGGGGGCGTCCCGGTGTTCCTCCAGCGAGCAAATCCTCCACATGGGGCTTCAGCGATGGCGGGAAGATCTCTTCCAGTCTTGTTCCTTTCAGCCGGTTGCTTGCACAGTTGAGATACTCTCCGGCGATGGGATTGGCATCAACGATATTGCCATTTCCGTCATCGACAAGGACGGCAAACGGGCTTTCGGTGAAGAAGGCCGTTTCGCGCTTTTGCAATAATTGTAGCGAAGATGCGAGTGCTCCTGAACCAACATCTGTTGGGGGTTGTGCGCTCTTTCCAATCCAGATTCCGATGGCAAGCATGCCCACGGAAACGAGAAGGAAGACAAGAAGCTCGGTAAATAAAGGCATAGTTGTCGGCCAGCTGGTTTCGTTGCTTGAGTGATGAAAAACCTGCATTTTAGTGCAAAATTAATCTAATTTCAACGAAATTTATGATTATTATAATATTTTGGCACTTTCCGGCAGCAAAAATGAGAATTTGTTGCCGGATTCAGCTCATTCCCACGCGTGCCGTTTTGCGCCGAAATAGGCGGCGAACAGCCCGACGATGGTGTGGATGGCGAGCACGGCGATGCAAGTTCCGACGACGTGCAAGCTGGTGTCTTCGGTGACTCGCTCGACGGCTTGCGCGTAGTCGGTAGACTTGAGGGCGTCCAGATTTCCTGACCACGCCCAGTAGGCGGAGATGAAAGGTCGAATGACCGGTTCCAGAAAATCGGGCAAGGCAAGAATGGCGCCGGAGAGCGGAAGCTGAAAGCCCACGAGGTAAATACTCATGAGGGAGGCTTGCTCTGGTGAACGCATCCATCCTGAGATTCCCAGACAAAGGAAGGTCATCGCTGAGTTCACAAGAATGAGCATGCCGATCCGCGTGATGGGATCTCCGGGGAGCGATGGAATACAGAAGTTGACGAAAATCCCCATCCAAATCGATTGAATCAAGACGAGGACAAGAAGAAACGCGACCTTGCTGCCGATGTAAGCAGACGGGTGGAGGCCGGCGAATTTCTCTTTCTCAAAGATGAGGCGCTCGGAGGCAATTTCCCGTGCGGAATTGTTAGAGCCCATCAGCGTCAGCAAGACGACTTGGAACATGATGAGCCCCGAAATGAGCGACCCAATGCGCAGGTGTTGCGTCGCGACATCGCCCTGTTCTTTCAACTCGGCGAGGGGATTGGCGCTTTTGGAACCGGAAAGCTTTTCCAGGGGATCTATCCCTTCGATGCCGAAGATGGCGACGATGATGGGAAAGCCCAACAGCATGGCGAGGGTGAGGAGCAACTGGACGCGGTCTCGGGAGAAGATTTTCCAACGCCTTCCCAGAAGGACGAGAAACTGCGACAGTCGTCCCGGCGTGGAGGAGGGACCGTCTTCGATTTCGTCAATATCGTCCTCCTCTTCTTCATCAAGGTCTTCTTCCTCTGCTAAGCGAGATTTCGTCGGCAAATGCTCGGTTTTCGGGCCTCCACTCATATCGGGCTCACCATCTGAAATGACAGGATCGACGGAAAAGGCGTCCCCGAACGTCTTGTAGTAGGAAGCCGCATGCTTTCGCCAGGAGTCATGCCAGTTGGACGGTTTCCGTTTTGTGAGCCGCGGGTAAACCTCTTCGGCGCTTTCGACGGAAAAATAGTGATTCACGGAATCCGGCGGCCCGTGGTAGACGACGCGACCATCGAAGAGAACGAGAATGGAGTCGTAAAGCTCGAGGTTGCTCAGGCTGTGAGTGACGTTGATGACGACGCGATTGTCGGAGTTCGAGAGCTCGTGGAGGAGTCCGACGATTTCGCGTTCAGACTTTGGATCAAGACCGCTTGTCACCTCGTCGCAAAGGAGGAGGCGTGGGTTGCTGACGAGTTCGAGGGCGAGGCCAAGGCGGCGTTTCTGTCCTCCCGACAACACCTTCACGCGCTTCTCGCGAATGTCGCGAAGGCCAGTGCGGTCGAGAACACTGTCGTGAATCGTCCTGATCTTTTTTGCTGATCGCGTCTTCACCCGGAGTTGTACGGCGGCTTTGACGCTTTCGTCGACCGTGAGGTGGTCGTAAGCGATGCTGAACTGCGGCACATAGCCAATTTCAGCGGGATCGAAGTCGCCTTCTTCGGCGAGATCGCGTCCGTCCCAGAAGATCTTTCCGTCGGATTCCTCGTAGAGGCCGGCGACGATTTTGAGGAGCGTCGTCTTTCCGCAACCGGACGGACCAACGATGGCCATGAAGTGTCCCGAGGCGACTTGGAGTGAAGCTTTGTGAATGAGATCGACGTCTTCGTCGTCTTTCTCGATGGAGTAGGTGATGTCTTCGAGTCGGAGCACGGCGGGTTTGGATGTTCTTGGAACCAATTATTGCCCGATTCCACCCGCAGGCGAATTCAAAAATGGGTCGTCGAAAGGGCTGAGGTCATGTAGGATTCACGACCCCTTTCCATGGCGCGTAAATCCCGGAAAAAGGCCGCAAAGGCGAAGAAAAAGTCCCGTTGGCTGTCCATTCTTTCATGGAGCGCCCTCGGGTTGCTCGTTTTGGTGGCGGTGATCGGATTTGGCGCGGTCATCGCGATTCGGGGTTACCTGAAGAGTGAAAAGTTCCGCGATATGCTGAGTGCGAAAGCATCCGGGCTTTTGAAGGCGGAGACGGAGTTTTCCGATTTTTCCTGGAACGGGACGAGCGTGGTGACGGATAAAGTGACAGCTTTCGGTTATGAGGACGCTGTCTTTGCCAAGCTGAAGTGTGAGGGCGTTTCCGCGTCGATTGATCTCGACGAAGCGCGGCGCGGGACGTGGCGTATTCCGGATGTGTCGATCAATCGGGTGAATGTGCTTTTTGACAAGGACGACAGGATTGCCCGTCCGGATTATCCAACTTTTTCCGAGGATGGAAGCGGTGGTGGTCTTTTTGCGAAATTCATTCCCAAGAAAGTGGCTGTCGATCGCGCGGTGATTGAGGAATTGAGGTTCGATATCAAGACCGCTGATGATTCGTTGATTCGCGGACGTGAATGGGCGGCGGAGTTGACGCCGTCTTCGACGGAGGGGATATGGAAGATGCAGGGGCAGTCGGGGAAACTGGAGTTGGAGGGAATCGAGATGCTTCCGCTTTTGAATTTGGACGATGTCTCGCTGCGGATTGGTAAAGACCGGCTCTTTGTCGACGATGCCTCGTTCACCGCTTTTGAACGCGGGAAGATTTCGGTGACGGGTGAAGTTTCGCTCGAGCCTGAAGGCGACATCGATCTCGTTGCAAGATTCCGGGACATGAGTGTCTCCGATATCGTTCCGGAGGACTGGGTGAAAAAACTGAAGGGGACGGCAAGCGGCCGTCTGGAAATCGCTGGTAGTCCTTCGGATGAAAACGGTTTCGAGCAGAATGGAACGATCGAGGTAACGGACGGCCTTCTGGAGGCGCTGCCGGTATTGGACCGTTTGGAGGAATTAACCAACACGAAGAAGTTTCGCCGCCTTCACCTCTCGCAGTTGAACACGACGTTCGTGCGGAAAGTGGATCAACTTGAGTTGGAAGACTTCATTATTGATTCCAGCGGAGTTATTTGTCTCAAAGGGCATGTTCAATGGGAAGAGCAAAACGTCGCTGGCGGAAAATATATGTTGGGTCTTGCGCCCGACGTCATCAAGTGGATGCCTTCGTGGAAGAAGATCATCGTCGAGGAGATGTTCTCCCGTGAATTGAACTCGGCGTTTTCGGAGACGTTTTCGGGTAAAGTGTCCACGGATATTGAGAAGCCGCCCGCCGGCTATCGATGGACGGTCGTCACGGTCGATCCGACTGCGGCGGAGCCATTTACGGCTGACTTGCGGCGGCAACTGATCGATGCCGGTGGCCTCGCCATCCTTGCAGAAATCGAGGGATTGTCGGAAGAAGCCATCGAGAAGGCGAAGGTGGTCGCGGAGGCGGCGGTGGAATCGGGCACGGATCTGGCAGAGGTGATGGCGGAAAATGGATTCGACTCGGTCGAGTCGTTGCTTTCCGAAGAGGGGCTCAGCCGCTTGGGAGGATTACTGGAGGAATCGGGCTTGCTTGAACTGCCGAAAGGCCTGTTGAACGAAGGGATGCGGACATTGGACGGGTTGAATCCATTTCGTTGACCCTTTCCTAATTGCCGCTAGGCTTTCCTACCGATGAATTTCCCCCGAATTACCGGTCGCCTGATTCCCATTATTCGCGCCTGAGGCGGCGCGGGTTATGACTTAAGTTTCCTTGTTCTATTTCCAGCCTCCTTGCTCCTGACGACTCTCCACCGCAACGCATTTCCATGTCCACATCCCAAAACTCGAAGACGGTCAAAATCTATGACACGACCCTGCGCGACGGAACGCAAGGTCTCGGTGTTTCCTTCAGTTCTGTGGACAAGATTCGCATCGCGGAAAAGCTGGATGAGTTCGGAATGGACTATATCGAAGGAGGATGGCCGGGGTCGAATCCCAAGGATGTCGAATTCTTTCAACTCGCGAAAGATCGCGACTGGAAGAACGCAAAAGTCGCAGCATTTGGGAGCACTCGTCGGGCAGACCTGGGTGTTGAAGACGATCCCCAGGTGAAGCTTCTCATCGACGCTTCGACGCCGGTGATCACGATTTTCGGGAAGAGTTGGAAGCTTCATGTGACGGAAGTTCTGCGCACGACACCCGAGGAAAACCAGAAAATGATCGAGGATACGACTCGTTATCTGAAAGAGCAGGGGAGAGAGGTCGTGTATGACGCGGAACATTTTTTTGACGGTTACAAGGACGATGCCGAGCACGCGCTCGCAACGCTGGCTGCAGCCAAGGCTGGTGGAGCGGATATTCTCGTCCTTTGCGACACCAACGGCG
>JBCCWV010000050.1:0-26863 GCA_039192745.1 Verrucomicrobiota bacterium
CCGAACAGTATATATTAATCGACCCACCTCTTTGGCCCTGAAAGGGCCGGTGGGTTCGGTTCAATGAAATACATCGTACCGAAAATCCCGAAATGTGGTCAAGCTTAAACTTAAAATCGGCTCACCGGATGATTCTCCCACACCGGCAATCCCCGTAATTCCGCGGCCACTTTTTCCGTTATGGGTAAATTCCATTTCCTCCAATAAGGCTCCAAGTTCTTGCCGACGGCTTTTGACAGTCGAATGACCCATTGGTCGTTCTTTTGTTGCTGGTTTCGTGGCCATTCGGCCTGGGCCAATTTATTATACTCATCGAAGACCTCAATGAACGGCTCCCACCCGAATTCTTCCTGGATCAGAAGATAAGTGTCGAGGGCCGTCCACACCTTCCATTCTTCTTCGAACTTACGGCCGTTGCGGAAGTAGGCGTTGCGGAGTTGAGTGCGGCGGAGGGGTGAGACGCTGCGGTGGGTGTCGTTGCGGTTTTTGCCGATCAACTCTTCGTAAACATAGACGGACCAGAGATTGCACGTCGTCTCCCCGGTGCCGGGGAGGAACCAGAGGTTGTGTTGATGGTTGTGGCCGTATTCATGGAAGAAGCCCCAGCTGCCCTCGGTTTTGAGTAAGTCGGCATCGACGGCCAGCTCTGCGCTTTTTCCGGTGTGGGCGGCTACGGGGTAACTCGAATGCATGGCACCGGCAGAAATCTGTCGGTCAAAGACAAGGCGTTCGGCGCGGTAGTTATTGCGATCCACCTGCACCAGTTCCGCAGAGACGTCGATGATGCGATTCCACAGCTCCGTGACTTCGTCGGGATTGTTAAGTTGGCGGATGTACTCTGATGGCAGGGCAATGATCATGCGCTCCGAGGCCAGTTCCGCCCACGGCGCGGGGTGACTCCGCTGCAGGTTTCTCCACTCGGCCAAGTTGGTTTTTCCATGCACGTAGAGCGGTGCTTCGACGGCATTTTCAATCCGGATATCGATTTCGCCGAGCTTGGCGTCGCGTGGGACAGCGATGGTGATCAATCCGCCGAGGCCGTTCGAGGCTTGCGTCTCGGGTGCGTCCATGGCGACGCGTCGCATGAGGCGCGGGTAACGATGCCATCTCTCTTTCCGTTCGATGCTTCCCCGGTAGGCGCCGATGACGACTTCCAACCCCTTTCCGGCAAACTTCTGCGGCACGCGCACGATGACGACTTCGCCGGGAGCGGCGTAAAGTCCAGTTGGTCGCATTTCCGGCGCGGTCCAACCTCCAGCAGTCCGACCGCTGAGCCAGCCTTTGTAATTGCCGTCGATTTTGAACGTGCGAGTTACACGCTGAGCCTTGTCTGGAATGGCACCGGGATAGTTTTCGGCGGCGGGAATGGCATACATCTCGCCAGCGGGAGCGGTTTGATTGAAGTGATCTTCGAGCCGCATGATGGCGACCTTCACGAGATCCTTGTCGCGGAAGATAGGCTTCTCTTTGCTGGGAATGATCGGACCTTTCATGCTGTTCGCGCGTTGCAGGGCGAGGATCAATTTTTTCCGCTGGTCGCCTTCGAGTTGCTTCGCTTTCTCCAGTTGCTTCAGCGTGTCTTCCGTCGCGCCTTCCGAAGAGAGGAGGGAAACAAGCGCTTCCAGTGAGGCATCAAGGAGGAGCTGAGGGTCGGGCCGGAATTGAGGTTCGGACTTGCCGTTGATGTCCGGGTAAAAGTATATCCCGAGAGGAAGGGAGACACGATTGATCGGATGTTGGCGAAAATCCTCGAACCGTCGCGCGGATGCCCATGGCGTGGTGGCGACGACGAGGCCTTTTCCTTTGGCGAGGAATTGCCGGAGCTTCTCGTAATCGCCGTCTTCGAGATTCGGCAAGCCCTCTAGTAACACGACATCAAAAGGAAGCGGTCGCGAGAAATCGACGGGAGCGAATTCGACACCTGCTTTTTTCAATTCGTCCGGCAAGTCATTCATGCGCCCGACGAGACCCACCGATGGCGACTTCGACTTGCCCGCCCAGCGGATCGCGTTCAACCCGAGAGCCCGGTTGCTTTCGGTGTGGAAGCTCTTCAAGAACATCCCATGCGAGAACGCCACGAGCCGGGAACCTTCCGATTCGGCAATCGCTCCCAGGACACGACCATCTTTTTCGACCAAGGGTAGCGCCCGTGTCTCGTCCAGGTTCAACGCTCCCGGCGCCGCGTTGCCGTATTCAAGTTCAGTGACACCGTCGAGAATAAGATCGAGGTCGCTCTGTGTCGGCGCGGCGAGTGCGTTGCCGATTAGGCCGAGTAACGCGGCAATAAGTATCGGGGCATTTTTCATCGGGGGCCCAAAAGGCTATCACCCTCGTTCCGGGAATCCACGCAGAAATTGCCGGTAAGCTTTCCAAACTAAGTGGCGAAAGGTGGATCGTGACCTCCGGGCGCGATGGATCTTCTCCGGCCGTAAGGCCGCACTTTTTTCAGGGTAGGCGCTGCTTTTGTATGTAGCGTCCACACTCTTTATTGTGCGCGCTTTCGCGCGGAGGGTTTGGCATCGCGCCCGGAGGTCACGATCCACCTCGCGCCATTTTTTTCTGGTGCGCTTAGAGGCTTTTCGCTTTAACCCGCGCCTTCTCCATCGTCTCAAGGTTAGATTCTCCTAACGTTTTCCCGTCACTGACCAGCTTCTCTTCCATTGCGCCAAATCGCTCGACAAACTTCGCGTTCGCTTTCGTCAGCACGCTTTCCGCATCAAAGCCCGCTTTGCGGATGTCATTCACGACGCTGAAGAAAACATCGCCTAGCTCTCTGGTGCTTTGTCGTCCAAACGCTCACGAACTTCTTCCATGAAACCTTCACGCTTCATGCGCAAAGCCGTTAAAAAAGCAGCGATTCGATCTTGCTGATCACCCGGCAGTTGCTGCAATTCGTTCTGTATGGTAGCGACATCCACTCAACGACGGTTGTCGATGGTCACCCGAAAAGCAAGGAGAGACTATTTCACTTTAAGTGTAGGAATCTCAGGACTTTCCGGGTTCACGGAGACGTCGCGGCGGTTCGGTGTGACGACAAGATCCATGTCCTCCATGGGAATTGCTCCTAGCAAAACTTCATCTCCAAGAACCAACGCTCCTACATAACAATGCCGTCCTTCAAACCAGACTTCTACTGGCCCAACGTATGGAACTTCCAAGTGCCGACCATCAGCCAAGGTCACTTCACGTGTGTTCCCGTTAACCGTAAGTTTTAGATCCCGGGCCACTGTTTCGGGGATACATAAGGTTGCAGCACCAGAATCTGCCATTGCCGTGACATCTAACTCCGTGTCCGGCTCAGCAGGATTCTTTAATTTGATCGGTGCGTAGGTGATTCCCATCTCTATTCACCTTAATAAGGTAATGCACTCAAGGCTACTTCAATTTTGGACAATCCTTCTTCAACAAGGCTTCCACTATTTTTTCACAGCCACCCACGCTTCCTCCATCGTCTCAAGGTTAGAATTTTCTAACGTTTTCCCATCACTGACCAGCTTCTCTTCCATTGCGCCAAATCGCTCGACAAACTTCGCGTTCGCTTTCGTCAGAACGCTTTCCGCGTCGAAGCCGGCCTTGCGGATGACATTCACGACGCTGAAAAGCACATCGCCGAGTTCCTCTTCCAACTTTGCCTGATCTTCTTGATCTCGAGCTAATTCCTCTTCCACCTCGGCGACCTCTTCTTTGAGTTTCCCAAACGCGCCCGCGACGTCCGGCCAGTCGAATCCGACCTTCGCCGCTTTCTTCTGCAACTTCTGCCCTCGTTTTAATGCTGGAAGACCGTGAGAGACACCATCGAGCACGCCGTTCTCTGACTTTCCCGCTTTCGCTTTTTCCTCGGCTTTGATTTCATCCCATTTTTTGAGGACCGTTTCCGTATCGCTGGCATCGCTGTCGCCGAAGACGTGGGGGTGACGGCGGATGAGTTTTTCACTGATGCCGGAAGCGACATCATCGAGGGTAAACGCGGCGGTTTCGGAGGCGATTTCGCTTTGGATGACGACTTGCAGGAGGAGGTCGCCGAGTTCCTCGCAGGCGTGGTGCATGTCGCCGGATTGAATAGCTTCGGCGGCCTCGTAAGCTTCTTCGAGGAGATTTGGGACGAGTGATTCGTTCGTTTGTTCGCGATCCCAGGGACAACCACCGGGCGCGCGAAGCAGATGCACAATCTTGCGCAAGCGATCGACGGGAAGTTGGCGGGCATCGGGCGCGGGAATCATGGAATTGTGAGGGAAAGTTTTGTGTTGGTTTGGACGGTCGGTGTCGTTTAGCGTCGTATGATGAAGCTTACCCTCCTCACCGGCAATCTCTGTCTCCTTCTCACCGCGACCAGCCTTACGGCGGGCGAAGATTGGAAAAACATCTTCGATGGCAAAACGACCGACGGCTGGAAGAACCCCTACGAATGGGGCGAAATCGCTGTCGTCGACGGCGAAATCCATCTCACAGCCGACAAGAAGTTCTTCCTTGTTACGAAAAAGGAATATGGCGACTTCGTTTTCGAGGCCGAAGTGAAACTTCCCGAAGGCAAAGCCAACTCCGGCTTCATGTTCCGTGCGAACGTCGAGAAGAACAAGGTCTTCGGTTACCAGGCGGAAGTCGATGGCTCAGAACGGCGTTGGTCCGGTGGGCTTTATGATGAAGGCCGCCGCGGCTGGGTTTGGCCGTCGGATTCGAAGCGTTCGAAAGACAAATCGATGCTGGAGTATGAAGAAGAGAGCAAGGCGCACTTCGCCAAGGAAGAAGTTAAGAACGCGCTCAAGCGCAACGACTGGAACACCTACCGCATCGAATGCCGCGGCGATCATCTGCAGATCTTTGTCAACGGCGTGAAGACGACGGACATCAAGGACGCGACCGACGCGAAAGGCCCGATCGGCATTCAGCACCACGGCGAAAAAGGGCAGACTTACAAGTTCCGCAACCTGCGGATCAAGGAACTCAACAGCGAGTAATTGCGAATTCACCTCAAGGTCGTTGCGCTCATCTTTGTCGCAGTCACATGCATGACCGCGTGCAAGGACGGTGGAAGTTCGGCCGAGACTAACGAAACGACAACGCTTGGCGCAATAGGCTTCACTGTTTCTGAAGTCATTCGCAGGGAGATCGAAGAAAACGTCGAGCTTGAGGTTTCTGGACTGGTCCGGAATGGTCATTCTGAGCCCATTGATCTGAGCGATTCGGCCATCCTAATGGTCGGGGGGCAGCCGCAAAAGCCCATCTTTCTAGCTTCGAATCCGCTCCCGGTCATAGCCGCCGGTGAAGAGAGGGAAGTTTTGCTTCCCTTCTTCGTCCCGAAAGAAGAAGGCGGCCCGATAGTTCTCGAAATCGGCGACTTGAAGATCGAGTTAGAATAGTTCGGCCGATACTTGGCGGACCGCGAGTGTTCACACTCGCTCGAAAAGTATCGCCGCGCTTGCGCGGCCTCGATTCCAAGCGGATGTGGACATCCGCGGTCCGCCGCGAAGATACTTCATTCGTTATATGCCCGAACTCGTCCTCATCGACATCAGCAACTCCCGCACAAAAATCTGTGCGGCTAGCGCGGATGCGCTCGTTGGTGAAAAACGCACAGTCGAAACTGCAACGCTTTCGGCGGACGACTTCGGGGACTTTCGGGATGCCGAACGCGCTATTCTTTGCTCGGTTGTTCCTGACAAAACCACCATTGTTCGAAAAGTATTTGGCGATCGCCTCCACGAACTCACGCATGAGAGCAATCTCGGAATCGCGGTCGATTATCCGGAGCCGTCGACCATTGGTGAAGACCGTTTGGCCAACGCCGCGGCACTTGCGGAACGCGGACTGACGCCCGGAGTCGTTGTCGATTTTGGGACGGCGGTCACGTTCGATGTCGTGGATGCGCGGCCCGCTTACATCGGCGGTGTCATCGCGCCGGGACTCGCGGCGATGACGGATTATCTTTATCAGGAGACGGCGCTGCTCCCGCGGATTGACCTTGAGGAACCTGTCGAAGCGATTGGGAAATCGACAAAGGACGCGATGCTCGCGGGCGCGGTGACGGGCTATCGGGGCTTGGTGAAAGAGATCCTTCATGAGGTGACGGGCCAGCTTGGGATCGAGGCTGGGGCACTTCATGTTTTGGCAACTGGAGGTTACGCCGAGCTGCTTTCGGCGAAGATTCCGGGCATCGAGCATGTCGATCCGGATTTGACCCTCGACGGCTTGCGCGTTATTGCGTCCCGGAATCCGTGAATGAACTGATCCCCCGAACACCATGAGCGAGAACCATCAGGATCTATCCGTCGGCATCGACTTCGGCGGGACTTCCGTCAAGATCGGCGTTTGCGCTGGCGCAGACGTCATTGAAAACGCCGAACGAATCGACACCTCAAAGTACGACGATTCCAACGCGCTCATCGACGCCATGGTCGACCGCGTTTCCGCACTTCGCGAAAAACATCCCGGCATCAAGGCCGTCGGATCGGGTGTTCCCGGGCTTGTCGATTTTGATCGCGGCTTTGTGCACGAACTGACGAATGTTCCCGGGTGGAAGAACGTTCCTTTCCGCGATTTGCTCGCTTCAAAAACCGGTCTTCCTGCGCTTGTCGATAATGATGCCAACTGCATGGCTTACGCCGAATGGGCGTATGGTGCTGGAGAACCTTATCATAACATCGTCGCGCTGACTTTGGGCACAGGTATCGGCGGTGGATTGGTCATCGACGACAAGATGTATCGCGGTAGTCAGTTTGCGGCGGGCGAGATCGGGCAAATGAGCATTGATTACAAAGGTCGCCCCGGTCCTTATGGGAACACCGGTGCGTCGGAAGTTTACATGGGGAACAAGCAGATCACGGAGCACGCGATCATTCGTTATGCCGATGCCGGCATGGCGAAGAAAGCGGAGGAGTTGACGCCGAAACACATCAGTGAAGCGGCACAGGCCGGCGATGAAATCGCGCGGCAAATTTGGGGCGATGTGGGCGAGTGGCTCGGGTCGCTTTTGGCGAGCATCACGTGGCTCTTGAATCCCGATGCCATCATCGTCGGCGGCGGAATGGCCAAGTCGGGTGAATTGCTTTTCCACCCGCTGGAAGAAAAGATGAAGTCGATGCTGTCCGTCGTTCTTTTGGACAACCTGCATTTGATTCCGGCACGATTTGGAAACGAAGCGGGAATTATCGGCAGTGCGGCACAAGCGCTCGACGCCGCGAAATCCTAGATTCCCCAAAATTGGCACCGGAACGTGCTAACTTAGTGGTGTGTCCGCCTCGAATTCGGAGTTTGGTCTCGCTGGCCATGTGATTGATACGCCGTCGTTCGGCGAGGTGCGGTCTATTCCCAATGGGGGAGTCGTTGTGCAAGAGGGGAAGATTGTTGCAGTGGGGGAGGCGGCGGAGTTGCGTGAAGACCCTCGGTTCAGCTCTGTCGAATGGCGGCCGTTTCCGGAGGGAACGACGCCCATCATACTTCCGGGCTTGATCGACGTTCATGCGCACATTCCGCAATACCCGTCGGTGGCCCGGCGTGAAAGCGAACTGCTCCCTTGGTTGAACCGTTATATTTTTCCGGCCGAAAAGGCGTTCCGTGGTGGTGGCGTGCGCGAGTATTTGGAGGCGTTTTTCAAGGATCTGGGGCGGAATGGAACGACGACTTCGATGCTCTACGGAGCGGTGTGGGAAGACAGCACCGATCTCGCTTTTCGCATCGCCGAAAAGACCGGCAACCGCACGATCATCGGGAAAGTCATGATGGACGTCGGCAGCTATGGCGACCTCGGTCCCGAAGACGGACCCGAGCAATCGCTAGCGGAGACGGAGCGACTCTGCGAGAAGTGGCATGGTGCGGCAGACGGACGGCTCGATTACGCGGTGAGTCCGCGCTTTGCCGTGACGTGCAGCATGGCGTTGATGAAAAGTGCGGCGGCCATCGCCGAAAACCATGACTGTTACATCCAAACGCACCTTTCGGAAAACCAGGCGGAGATCGATCGCGTCGCAGAACTCTTTCCGGAGACCCGCGACTATGCCGAAGTGTATCGCGAGGCAGGTTTGTTAGGGCCGAAAACGGTGCTCGGTCATTGCCTGCATCTTTCCGGTCGTGAAGTCCGGGAAGTTGCTGATGCCAATGCCTGCATTGCCCATTGTCCGACCTCAAACTTGTTCCTCAACAGCGGACTCATTCCGCTCAATCGTTTGCGCGATGCCGGATTGCGAATCGGGCTGGCTTCCGACGTGGCGGGCGGCCCGGAACTCAACCTCTGGCAAGTCATGCGATCGGCGATCGAAGTGCAGAAAGCGCGGCGATTCATCGATGATAAAGTGCCGGAGCTGACTCCTGTGGAGGCTTTTTTTCTCGCGACCGTGGGTGGCGCAGAAGTGCTTGGTAAAGAATCAGTTATCGGTCGCTTAGTAGATGGCTTTGACGCGGATATTGCCGCCTTCGACTTGCGTGATGTCCTTCCGCTTGGCGGAGCGTTCGAAGTGGATTCGGCGGCGTTGAGCGGTGACGAGATATTGACCCTATTGGTCTATCGCGGTCATCCCAAAGCCTGCCTCGCCACCTTTGTGCGTGGCACCGCGATCTACGAACGGTCCTCGTAATCGAGAATCCATCCGTCCTGCACGACGTTGGTAATTTCGAAAAGTGCCCGTCCGCCCGAGCTGCCGGCGTATCGCACGTCGACGGTCACGCCGACCTGATCTTTGAAGGCGAGATACTCCTGCAACTTGCCCGCGTTTTCTGAGAGAAAGTCGCAGTAGGCGAGGATCCGGTCTTCCTCGCCGAACGCACTGAGAACCACGAAGTAACTCTCGTCCGCGGACTCACCGAACTTCTTCGGTGGTGTCTCCACCTTCTCGCAGATCAAGCGAAGTCGTTGAGGCTCGTCCGGCTTTTCCTGGATGAATTCATGCCACGACATCGGCTGGTAGCCGACGGTGGTTTCCCATTCGACCTTGTAGCCCTCTGCGGTGCGCTCAAGAAAAACCTCCCGCTGTGTCTGGTCCGGATGCAGGACGCCGAGGGCGAGGAAATGCGAATCCTTCAGGACGGCTTCGACTTCGGTGAAAAACTCTATTTCATCGAAGATGTCGCCCGGATACTTCGAGTACCACTCGATCATCAAAGGTAGGACGACCTCCGGGGAACGGATGTATTTCGACTTCAAAACGGGGGTATTAGCGGCGTAAAAAGCGCGAACGACTTCCTCCGCTTCCGCGATGTCGTGGCGTTGTTTGAATTCCTCGACCTCGGCTAGTTGTTTTGATTCCGGTTCCGCTGTCGCCTCGCGGTCCCGTTTTCCGGACAACGCGACGGCGATGAGGGCGATGACGAGCAAAGCGGCCCCGGCGATGGCAAATCGCCCCGACTTGTCGATCGCCTCCGCCCAGGCGTGCTTTTGCTTTCGAACCGTCTTCTTGCGGCGGTAGCCGGTCTTCGAACTTGGATCTTCAATGACGTATTCGGTCTCACCGCCACTTCCCATGCCCTGTGAGTCGCCGTCCTGTTCCCACGCGGGTGGAGCCACTTTGTCGATGGCCTTCATCTTCCTGCGCCGCACTGGGCCGGAGTTGGTCTCGGAGTCTAACGAATCACTCATCGTTGGTTCGCGTCGTCGAGGATCCACCCGTTTTGCACGAAGTTCGTGAGTTCAATGATGGAGCCAAGATTGTCCTGCGGGGGGAAACGCAGGTCTGCGATGATAGCAGCACTGCTGGAGATGGAAAGGACTTCCCGCAGCCTTTGCGCGTCCTCGCTGTCCGTCCGGCAAAAGGCCACCGCCGCGACTGGATCGCGGGGGTCGCGCACTAACAAAGGCATTAAGTCTGACCTGCCTTCCAATTCCTGCGGAAGCGCCCCTTCGTGCGGCATGCACTGTAGCCGCATCCTGACTGGATCGGAGGGCTTCGTGGCGAGGAATTCCTTCCACGGCACCTCCTGGTATCCTTCGCTCGCCTCCCATTCCACCTTGTATCCGTCGGGAGAGCGTTCGAGAAAGAGGAGCTGGGCTTTCTCGCCCGGAGTGCGCACGACGAGGCCGAGATAAGGCTTCCCGTTCACCTCCGTCACCTTGCTGCGGACAACTTGGAACTCCTCCACGCGTTCAAAAGGATTTCGTAAATACCAACTGAACATCCGTTCGCGCACGGCATCGGGCTGGCGCACGTGACGCGCGCGTTCGGCCACCGTTTCTGCGGCGTAATAGGATTTCACCACTGCGGCGGCCGCCGATAGGTCGTGAAGCGTCGAGGGATCGGGCTGGTGTTCGAGGACGGCACTTTGGACCGCGGTGTCGTCGCCGACCTCCTCTTCCGTGTGGAACATGCCCAATGCGATGCCGACGAGAAACAACCCTGCACTAACAAAAACGACAAAGACTGCTCGGTTTGCCGGCCTTCCGCCTGAACTTTCGCCGGTGGAATCGGACCCGGTCATGCGCTCCCGGGGCGGTGACTCTTGGCATTCATCCTTCAACTCTCCGCATCTGGCGCCTCCTCCATCGACCGCTGCCGGTCCACCCAGCCGAATTGTATAAACGATTCGGCGATAAGGTAATTCTCCGGCAGGATGGAATCCGTGTAGAGCGCGAACATGGCCGGATGGTCGTTCCCTTTTTGCGCCAGTTCGTTGATTCTCTCGAATTCTTCCGCGGAGTCACCGATGAAAATAAAGACAGGATCTTCCCTCTCCGCCAAATCTGCCTCAAGCACCACGCCCTTCTCTTGCGCTACATTTTCCAATAGCGCTTCGTCGTCAAAGAAAAGCGCCTTGCGGAAAATCACCCGGTAGATTTCCGCATTGTCCTTGCCGGGCTTCAAGCTCGCGACCGGGACTGGATTGAATCCGATGTGCGATTCCCAATCGACGAAGATTCCTTCCTCGCTGACTTCCACTCCCAAGGGAACGATCGGACCTTCGGCGACGTGCGCTTTAGCGAGATAAAACTCGGGTTGGCCGTCCTGCGTTTCATACTTCAGGGCAAGTTGCACCCGGCTGACGACATGGTATTCCTTCGCGTTCTTCTCGTAGTAATCGACCACCGAAGGCCAGATTTCATCTTCCCCTACGATGAGTCCCTTGAGATCCTCGGCCGCCTTTGCCTGTAGAAACGACGTTACCACTTCAGTGACCCCATTCTTGACCTCCTCGTAGGGGAGAAAATCAGAGAACAAATCCCTCTCCCGCACCTCGACCACCGGCGCTTCTGCCGGCGGACTCATGGAATTGGAAAATGCCAGGATCGCAATACCTAACAAAACCACGCCACTAATGACAGCCAGGACGGGACGGGCATGGTTTTTTTCTTTCGCTACCGGTTCTTTTGTTCCGTCGACATTGTTTTCCCACCCGAGGCTGCGCTGCGTCTCGCGCTTGCTCTCTTCGTGAACGACCGGCTGCACAATCGGCCGAAATCTTTTTGGTCCCCCGTCCATGGGCCGAAATATACGAGCCATGGCGCTGAATACACGATGAATTTTCGCGTCACAATTCTGTCGCAACGCATTCGCGACCTCGAAACAACCTTGATTCCGACCCTCGCTGTTCATAGTATCCGGCCATGGACTCTCCTTCTTCCTCCCGCCGCGCTTTCCTCGGCGCTTCCGCCAAGACCGCCGCCATATCCGCCGTCGCCGCTTCGTTGCATGACCGCCTCGGCGCCGAAGAACATGCCGCGGGCGGCAAAGGGAAGATTCGCCACTCCGCCTGCAAATGGTGCTACCCGAAGATTCCACTCGAAGACCTCTGCATCGCGGGCAAGGAATTCGGCCTCGAATCCATCGAGCTTCTTGATCCGCCTGATTTCCCCACAATCAAGAAACACGGCATCCACTGTGCGATGGTCAGTTTCCCCACCGGCGAACTGGAACCCGGCAATAAGAAGTCACGCGTCGGCGGCATTCCCCGCGCCTTTAATCGCCTTGAGCACCACGACAAACTTGTCGAAATCTACGAGCCACTTCTGAAAGTCTCCGCGGAGAACGGCTTTAATAAAGTCATCTGCTTCTCCGGCAACCGCGACGGCCTCGACGACGAACAGGGTCTCGAAAACTGCGCCGTTGGTCTGAAGCGCCTCCTTCCGCTTTGCGAGAAACTCGGCGTCACCCTCGTCATGGAACTCCTCAACTCAAAGGTGAACCACAAGGACTATCAATGTGACAAAAGCGCGTGGGGTGTCGAGCTTTGCAAGCGCATCGGCTCCGAGAACTTCAAGCTCCTCTACGACATCTACCACATGCAGATCATGGAAGGCGACGTCATCGCCACCGTCCGCGCCAACCACGAATACTTCGCCCACTACCACACCGGCGGCGTCCCCGGCCGGAACGAGATCGACGAAACGCAGGAACTCTATTACCCCGCCATCGTCCGCGGCATCATCGAGACCGGCTACGCCGACTACCTCGGCCAGGAGTTCCAGCCCGCCCGCAAGGACAAACTCGCGAGCCTCAAGCAGGGCGTGGAGATCTGCTCAGTGTGAAAAAAGCAGTCGCGGCAATCCGTAACGGGGAAAGAATTATTCGTCTCTGCGGGACGAAACTAACTGATTGTTAGGTGGCAGCGTCAGAGTGTCAGTTCTCGGTCAAACCAAATGATAAGAACCTTGACACTCCGATCCGATATTGATAAAAACCAACTGAAGTATTCACGGATCGTCCCTTTCTCTTGGTTATGAAAACACAGGTAATTTTTGCACTCCTTGTAGCCTCTCCATCCTTTTCATTTGGAGCGTCGCTCATTCTTGGCATTTCTAACCTTTCACCGGTTGCGATTCTTGTCGAGCCGGATGGAGCGGCATTTCTTCCGAATGGAACGCCCCTCACAGTAGGCACCTACTCCGACTTCGGTGCGATCAACCCTACCAACTTTGCTGGTGCAACAAACGGCTTCATTCCATTTGCGACAACGACTGTCGATCTAGCTGGTTCACCAGGAGGCTTCATCTCTGATAATCTAGTCTTAGACGACAGCATCACGGCGATCGGAGATAATATCGGAGCGCAGTTGGCGGTGGTAGTCGGAGACAACACAGGATGGGCGGTCATCACGAATCCAACTTGGATAGCTGATGGATTTGCTGCGCCTCCCATACCCTCTCCGACCATCGGCTTACTACTGGGTGACCCCTCCAATAATTTCATCGCCGGAAACTTGGTCCCTGATGGATTCGAGTTTCCCACCTTAGGACAGTTCGTTGATGCTATTGTTCTCGTACCGGAGCCATCTTCCCTTGGATTTCTGGCCATGAGTCTGATTTTTCTCCGTTTTCGCAGGCGGGTTGATGCCGACGGAGTGAATGATCGGTGAGGGAATAGACGCTCGATGTTCTTCTCCCGGATGGTCATCCTCGCTACCTCGCGTCCCAGTTACGATCTCCGGACCCTGACTTCTGACCACCGACCGCCGATTTCCGACTTCTGCCCACCGAATCAGCTTGCCAGATCTCCGAAAACCCATACATTCTCCGCCCTCCAAACCACGGAAACCGCTGTAAATCGATGAAAGTTCTCGCATCTCTCTTCTCTGCCAAAGGCCGCCATCGCGACTGCCAGATCGTGAAGCGCCGCGGGACCACCTACGTCATTTGCAAGACGAACCCCAAGTTCAAGGCCCGCCAAGGCGCCACGAAGGGGACCAGACTCTCAAAGAAGGGCGTGAAGTAAGTGGAGTAGCGGTCCGGTTGGCCGCAACGTTGAGAGCAGCTGGCGACGTTATGCGTTTCGCTTTCTGATTTTCAAAACGGCCAGTCCTGTACCGGGAGATCACGGGTGATTTTTCGAGCTAATATCGATCCCGTTGAAAGTGAATATCGCCAGGATTCTGCCCGGTTTGCCAAAGCCATCGTCGCTTTAGACTTGACCGATATTCGCGACTTTCAGTAAAATTTCAATTGGGCACCAACCTCGCTTAGGCTCGGTGGGGCCAATATGAACTGTTCTGCTCAAAAAATGGAATCCGCTTTACCATGCGAGAAGCCGCCGATCTGGAACTTCACGATCAGCTTCGATGAGACGAGCGCCTATCGTCTTAGCGCGAGCACAGTTTTTGCAAAGAGCGCCAATGACGTAGAAGAATTTGGAGCGGCCAGTGGGCTTGAAGTGACGGGAAGGACTGACCGCAATTATGGGGAAATGAGGTGGCTAAAAGTCCGAGAACCTGAGGACTCACCGAAGCTCAATTTGCTTATCCAAGCACTAAAGCGCCGATACGGTATCAAGCCTTCAGAATGGTTTATCGTCCCAGAAGAGCTTAGAGATCACTATTTTGGTGTTCGAAAAGAGCGTGAATTCTCGGACAAGCAGATGATGGACGCTGAATATTTGCGCCTGATCGCAACTCGCTTTCAGATTGGGACGCACAGTCGCCGGTCAACCCCCGAAGACGAGACCTACTACGTAAAGAATGACGGCAAGCAAGGAACCAAGGTGGAATTCGGTTTCATCTCAACGTTTGCGGCGCTAGGCATAAGCCAAGGACTGAAAGAAAGGATTGAGGCTCACAATCTCAAGGCGATTCTCTTTGATCCCATCACTGTGCGAAGAAAGGATGACAAGCCGCCTCGCAAGCCGCTCTGGAAGGTTCACAGCAATATTATCCTGCCGCGAACTTGTTGTCGTTACATTGACGCGAAGGGCCATGTGAAAGAACCTTACGATGATTGGTCATATAAGTGGGAATGCGCATATTTTGACGACGCTGGCCATGTGCCTACTGTGCTTTCCTATCATCGAAAGGATATTGAAGCGATCAAACCATTCGACATCGCAATGACAGCTGAGAAGCTGGGTAATGGGCCTTTTATATCTTTTCGGCATACGATTGTTTCTCAGCGCTTTCGTAAAATGATGAATGACATGAGGGTCAAAGGTGTTGGCTACCATCCTGTAGTGCTAAAATAACCCTGGCAGAACAAGACGCGGATTACCAAGCCGCTGCCGCTGTGAGCTCAAAATTATGAACCCAATTCCCAAATTTACCCTGAAGTCGAATGAGCGCTCTCAGCAGCGGCTGGCATCGCTTTAAGGTTATGCTCAGAAAATGCCCGTGAAGACATACTTCGATACACATGATCAGTTGCAGAGGACGCTTCAGCATTACCGAGAAAACCGGTATCGCAAGTCCCTGGAAGAGGAGCGCATTTTGTCAGCGGACGAGATCGACGAGATGGTGATGCAGGAACCTCGGCTTGCGGACTTCCCGTTTTTCGGCGTCGCTGTGCGGCCACACCGCTTTCTCGTGCCCGGTGACTTCATTCTTTACGAGTATCGCGGGGACTACAGGACACCGATCTGGTCGGTGACCTCCAAAGGATTTCGTTTGTCTGATTACTGGATTCAATTTGAGCGTGTCAAACGGGGCATTGTATCTGATAGCTTTATCCATAGAATTTGGTTGCCCGGTGATCGAGGGCTAGACCCTTGCGGCGTTCCCGAATGTGTTTGCGCCAAGCCTGTATCAGTCAGACCCCAAGCGCTTGATCACCCGGCCACCAAATTGCTCTTCGAACGCCTTGTGGCTGACGAAGCACTTACGCGTAAGTGAAGGCCGAACGCCGGGTAGACGCGGGTATCCCGGCACCCTTTTCCCAATCGAACCAAAGCGGAAAAAGTCGCGAATGATCAACTGCCTGCACGCCTTGAGTTGAAAGCCGAATGAATGACCAAACCTCAACCCAGAAGTCGGAGCGCGATGTTGCGCTGGCAGTGACATCGCTTGGACGCTGAAACAGATGAGCGAATTGCCCTACATTGATGATGCAGACGACTTCGTAAGCGAGCTTGAAGAACTTGCGGCCAAGCGCGAAGCGGGAAAGGCTCCTGTGGGGTCGATCAAACGAGAGCTTTTGCCTCGGTCAGCGCGAGTGAAGATTCACTCAAAGACGGACGGACGATGCCACTTCTGTGGCTGCGACGTAGAGGTCGGTAATTTTGAGGCCGACCATGTAAAGAACCACACGAGCGGGGGAAGTTCTGCCGCGGAGAATTTTTTGCCCGCTTGCCGAACCTGCAACAATTACAGATGGCACTATTCTCACGAGGAGCTGCAATGGATTCTAAAGATCGGAGTCTGGATTCGTCACGAAATCGTGAAACAAACGAAGATCGGGCGATTGCTTGCCTCTGCTTTCATCAACAAAGAGGTTGCTCGGGAGCGCCGTCGCAAAACGCCACGTCTCCCCAAACGCAGGGAACAAGGCGCGAATGATCAGCGGTTTGCTCGTCCAGAGTCGATAGTCGAATGAGCGTTTGCCCATCAGTGCTTGAACGTCCGGCCAAGAAACTGATCTGTTTGTCGCCGCAGCTGTGTGCAGCTACCCAACTTAGGCTTCTTCTTCCTCCACGTCGCCGGTGCGTTCGAGTCGGAGTGCGCGGAAGTTCATCAGTTCGTAGTCGGAAACGCGAAACGGGATGATGTCGAGCATGAAGATGCCGGCGTTTTCAATGGAGACTTCGCCGACTGGCACGGGCTTGAATTTGTCCGGGCCACCGGTTTTTTCCGTTTTGGCTTCGATCGTCTGATCCCCGACGGTGATGTAGTAGTCGCTGCCGCCGGAGTATTTCAGCGCCTGCACGACGGTTACTTTGTAGGTGCCGGGTTGCTGGAATTTCACGGGGAAGCGCACGCGGGTTGCTTCCATGTCCCATCCGAGCACGGCGTTGGCCTTTTTGTCGAACCCGATCTTGCCCGACCCTTCGATGAAGGCGTCCTTGGCTTGCAGGTTTGTGGACTCGCCCACGGGTAGCACTTTATCCAGTGCGTCTTCGATGCGCTGGGCCACGGCTTTGGCCATGGCGCCGACCGATCCCGGATTCTCTCCCTCTTTCTTGAGGAAGTTGACCGTCTTGGGATCATAGATCTCCGAAGCGGCGCTGATGAGGTCGCGCTTTGTGCGGTTCGATCCGGTATTCTGGTAGATCGCGGTGATCATCTCGATCTTCTGGCTCCCGCTGAGGGAGTTCGGTCGCTTCAACATTTCGACCACGGCGCGTCCCGCGAGTTCGCGATCGACGACTTCTTTCTCCGTCTTCGCCATCTCGAACATGTCCTGAAGCGCGTGGTGATCGGGCCATTCTGACATCGCTTTCAAAGCCACGCTCCGCTCCTCCTCGTCGTTGGAATTAACGGAAAACTTCATCGTCTTCCATGCCTGCTCGCCGCCGAGCTGAGCGAGGATCTTCAGGAGCGAATGGCGGTAGGGGCCGGTCGCGTTTTTCAAGCTGTTCAGAACGCGCGTTGTCCGCCGGTCGGCATCGTCGAATTGCAACGCGAGGTTCACGATCGATTTCTCGAAAGTCTGGCGCATCTTTTCGCTCTCCGTCGTCTTCAGCGCGCCGATAAGGTCGGTCAGTTCCTGGGTCCCGCCTCGCCAGCCGAAGAAGGTGACCGCGGCCGCGCGCTCGGCTTCGGTGTAATCGTCTCCGAGGAATGGAGCCACTTGGTTAATGGCCCGCTCAAGTTCGCGCTCGTTGAGGACGCCGATGACGCCAGCCCTCGCCGCGCCGGTGGTCGATTTCAAGGCACGGATCAATGCGTCGTCCACCCCTTCGCCTTCCATGCGGCCGAGGGTGGAGAGGACGGCGCGCGCGTTGTTCTCATCCAGTTGGCTCGCGCCGGTTTTCATTCCCACGCGGACGAAGTCGAGGAGCATTTCGACCGTCTCCGGATTGCCCTGAGGTTCCTCTTCCTCGGTGAGGGCGAGGATCTGTTGGTTGAGTTCAATTTGTTCTTCCACCCCCTTCTTCTTCACGAAGAAGACGATGCCAAGCGCAACCATCAATACCGGCAA
Organism: Verrucomicrobiota bacterium; assembly: GCA_039192745.1. Classification (GTDB taxonomy): domain Bacteria; phylum Verrucomicrobiota; class Verrucomicrobiia; order Verrucomicrobiales; family DEV007; genus JBCCWV01. The sequence goes on from JBCCWV010000050.1 coordinate 17,753, forward strand.
GGTGAACCAAGCCCACTTTGGCAAGCCGCCGAGGCCCTTTGTCTTGGGCGGTCCGGCAAAGGCTGTCGGGGCGGTTTTCCCGGTGGGTCCGCCCGCGACCTGCGCCACGCCCGCCACCGCAGCGCCTGCAGGCGCCGCCGTGGCTACGGGGCCCGTTCCGGCCTTCGCGGTCACTGGTCCGGTGATCATTTTCACGCCAGAAGCCGCTTCTACGGTCTCGATCTTTTCGAAAACTTCCTCGCGGTTGAAATACTCAAGTGCCTGCACCGCCGACTCGGGCCGATCCGCGATGTCGCGCGAAACAAGCCACATCACCCAGCGGCACATCCACTCCGGAAGGTCGGGGCGCATCGGCTTGATGTCGCGAATCTGATGGCGCAGGTGCGAGGCCATCACTTGCGCCGGCGTGTCGCCGTGAAACGGATACTTCGTCGTCAATCCGTAATAATAAATGCACCCCAGCGCGTAAAGATCCGTGCGGACGTCGAGTTCGACACGTTCGAATTGCTCGGGTGCCATGAAGAAAATGGAACCAAGGATGCCGTCTTCGTGGTCGGTCGTTTGCTTTGACGGCTGTTTCCCGAACTTGGCGAGACCGAAGTCGAGGATCTTGATTTGAAACTTCCCGCTTGGAAGCCACGACACCATGAGATTACTCGGCTTCAAGTCACGGTGGACCATCTCGCGGTCGTGGGCGGCGATGACTCCTTCGAGTGTTTGCGAGACAACGGCGCGGAAGTCCGCCTCGGTGAGCGCACCGCGCTTGATCGTGTCGTCGAAAGTTTCACCGTCGAGCAACTCCATGACGACGAACGGGCCTTCCTCGTCCGTGCCGACATCGAAAACTGTCACTATGTTAGGGTGCTGCAGGGCGGACAGCGTTGTCGCTTCCTTGAGCACGTCGTCACTTTTCACTTCACCCTCGGTGACATCGGGTGTCAGCCGCTTCAGGGCGACGTCGCGTTTCAGCTGCGTATCAAAAGCCTTGAAGACGGCACCGACGCCGCCTTGGCCGATTTTTTCCTTTATCTCGTATCGATTGCTCATGGGGGTGGGGCAATGGAGCTGGCTAAGTAGCCGAGCAGGATTTTATTGTGCGCGAAAGATGGAAAAGGGCAAGGGACGAAGGAAAGGGACCGAACACCTTGTCTGAGGAATCAAAAACCGCCACGAACTCGCGGGCCGGCCATGAACCTCGTCGCCTCGCTGCGCTTCTAGGCTAACTCGTTTCCTTGATCCGCAAATTCCGGAACCACACCTTGTCGCCGTGGTCCTGGAGCATGATCTTGCCTTGCTCGTTCTTACCGAAGCCGTCGGCGATATTCTTGAACTTGCTGGCACCCACCGCCTTCGCCCAGGCTTCGGACGCCGTGTCCACTTCGAGGACTTTTTTCCCGTTCAGCCAATGTTCGAAGCGGGAACCATCGACGACGATTTTCGCCGTGTTCCATTCGCCGATGGGCTTCAAAACCTTGTCTTTCGATGGGGCAAAGAGCGCGTAAATCGAACCGGCGGAGGTCATCGGGTTCTTGCCGTTCCCGTGGTTGTCGTCATCGAGGACTTGGAATTCGGGGCCAAGGAGGCTCTTGTCGAATTTCGTGATCTTGTATTTCACCCCGCTGTTCGCACCCTTCGCGACCTTCCATTCAAACTCGAATTCAAAGTCGCCGAATTCCTCCGTCGTGTAGATCTGTCCGCCCTTGTCCTTGCGGTGGATGGCGCCGTCTTCAACAACCCAGCCCGCGCCCGGCTCGCCGCCTTTGCCATTGTCCCAACCGGCGAGCGTCTTTCCGTCGAAGAGTGATTTCCATTCACCAGCGGAAGCTACTATTGCAAAGGAAAAGAAAAGGAATAAGGAGAGTTTCATTCTTTGTTAGTTTGTCAGGATTTCTTCTGAAAGAAGAGCATGTGCTGCCATGGGAGTTTGTCGTACTCTTTGACGAGTGCAAACCCGTTGGCTTCAAATTCCTTCAAGCACTGCGCCTTGGTCATTTTGTGCAGCGGTTTGATGGGGACGTTGGGATCCTCGCCGCGGAACTCAAGGAGGAGGACCGTCCCGTCCGCCTTCATCGCCTTGTGCAGGCTCTTCAGCATCAGTTCCGGATGCGAGAACTCGTGGTAAACATCCACCATGAGCGAGAGATCAATCGAATCGGCGGGCAGCATGACGTCCCAGAGTTTGTTTTCGACGGCCACGATATTCTTCAACCCGCGCGATCCTGCACGCTTCTTCAAAAACGTGAGCATCTCCGATTGGATATCGACGCCATACACTTTGCCGTCGGGCAGGACTTTCTCCGCGAGCGGCAATGCGTAGAAACCATTCCCGCACCCAATGTCGGCGATGACCATGCCCGGTTTTACATCGAGTTGGGCCAGCATTTCTGACGCTCGCTCCTGCTCTTCGCGCTCCTTGCGAATCAACCACGGCGCTCCCTGCCATCCCATCGTCCGTGCGATCGTGCGGCCCATGTATTCGGTTCGCGCTGCCGGGTCCTCCGACTTGGCTTTTTCTTCATCCGCGAATGCGAAGGGAGCGGCGACGGTCAGCGAGAGATGGAGGATTATTCGTCGTCGAACCATTCGTCTTCGGGGTCAAAAGAGGGAACAGGCACGTTCACAATACGGAGCTTCCCGATCGCACGGTGGCGACAACCGGGTTTGATAAAAACGGCACTCATGGGCCGGACAGGAACTTTCTCGCCGTCGAGTTCAATGAAACCTTCACCTTCCAGCACCACATAGATTTCCGTCATCTTCTTGTGGTAGTGGGTCTTCGCGTCTTCCTCGATATCCACGAGATGCATCGAAGCAACTCCCTCGAACGCACGCCGCGCGTGGCCGCAGGGGCAGCGGACGGGTTCGATCTCATCGAGTTGGGCTACGTCGTAGCGCTTGAGGGTGGAGTGTGTGCTCATTGGGGAGTCTGCATTTTTAACACGAACTGGCACGAATGAACACGAAGAAACACGAATGATAGAGGTTGGGCCGCCCTCTCTTTATTCGTGATAATTCGTGTACTAAGAATCGTAATCAATTTGAAGTGCCGCCCACAAAAACAACCTCCTCCAACCTCAAAATCTGCCCTCTCTGTGATCGTGAGATTCCAGAATACCTCGAAAGCCGGCACCATTTGACGCCGCGCTCGAAGGGTGGAAAACACGGGCCTGTCGCGATCTTACACCGGCCTTGCCACTCGAAAAACTACTCGCGCATGAGGAAATTGCGCGGTTCGCCAAGTGGATCGCTAGGCGGCCCATCGACTTTGCCGGCGGGAGTCGCCGGATGAAGTCGGGTTAGGTTTGGCCAAGCAGACCGTTCGAGACTAACTTAATCGCTTCAATGCCTTCCGCCCCCGAGTTCTTCATTGTCATTCCCGCCTTTAACGAAGCGGCACGGCTACCTCGGTTCATCAGCGAACTTGCAGAGGCTTTCGGGGACGACTCATCCGTGGCGATTCAAGTCGTCGATGACGGTTCGCGCGAGAGTGAGTTCGAAGCATGCACGTCGGCAGCCGGGGAGGCGGGACCGCTCTTCCGTGAGATCGTCCGGCTCGAAGCCAACGAGGGGAAAGGGGCGGCTATCCTCGCCGGTTGGGATGCGGCAGGGGAGTCGCCGTGGGTTGGGTTCGTCGATGCCGATGGTGCCGTCTCGGCGAAGACCTTAAAAGAATCAATCGCGCTTGCACGAACGAGAGACGACGTTGATGCCTGGTTTGGGTCGCGTGTAAAAATGTTAGGAAAAAATATCGAGCGTTCACTCCACCGCCATTACGTCGGCCGCATCTTTGCCACGATTGTTGGAATGACGATCAATCCCGACGTTTACGACAGCCAGTGCGGCTTGAAACTTGTCCGTCGGGAGGCGCTCGCCAGTATTCGCCCAAAGCTTGCAGAAAAGGGTTTCGGCTTTGATGTCGATTTGCTTGCGGGGTTGAATTCCACGGGTGCGCAAGTGGTGGAAGTCCCCGTCGATTGGAAAGACGTGGCTGGCAGCAAGGTCCGGCTATTCCGTGATTCCTGGCGCCTCTTTCAATCCACCCGCCGCGTCCGGGCGCGTTGGCAGATCTAAAGATATTGGTCCAACCGCGGTGAAGACCGGCGACTCGCGGCCCATGCGATGAGAGAAAAGAGCGGAACGAGCAGAAGCACGGCCCACACGGGAATCCGTTGCGGCACCTTGAGCACAGCCCGCGAAACACTGTCAGGATCGAAACCCACGAGGCGAAAATTCACGCGGCGGTAGCGCACCCAAAAACTACCATCACGAGCCCGCGCCAGGTCAGCCGCCTTGTTCTCAAAATAGAACATACGCCGACCGTTCACTTCGACGATCACCCGTTCGCGCATTTCGTTTGGAATCTGAAGGTCGCGCGGAAGAAAAACGGTCCAGGTTTGATTTGGGCCAACCGGTTCGATTTCGTATTCGGAAAGGTCGATGGTTCTCACAAACGGGACACCCAATCGCCATTGGAAAAGCACGATGACGATCGCCGTAACCGAGAGGACGAGAACGATGGACCGCGTCAGACTCCAACGAATCGACGGCGGCGAGGGCTTATCCTTCGTCGGGCTCATCCGTCGTGGCGGGGTTGCTTAAATCGAGAACAAATCCGCCGTCGATGGGCCGGACGTTCTTCCCTTCCAGATTCATGGCGTGAGCCTCGACCTGTAATCGCTTCTTTGGTAAATCATTCACAACCAACTGATGGGAAAAGCCCGCGTAATGCTCCCGCTCCTCTTTCCGCTGCCAACTCCGACGAAAATAGTCCGCGGGAGGAACCGGAAAGACCACGTCGAAAATCATACGTTCACTCTCGTCGGCATCCATTTCTCGCCAAGTAAACACGACTGCATCCGCGGGACGAGAACCACCCTTAATGTAAGCGTAGCCTTCAACAACATCCTCCTCCTCGTTCCGTGTGATCTTTGCCCATTGAGTGGAAAGCGGCGAAAGAACGCGAAGTTGTTCGAGTCTCAAATCATCGGCCGGTAGGAAGTCGACCCAGTCCAACTGTCCATCGTCCCGCATGCGCCGGTAAAGCGCAGTGACGTCACCAAAGCGGTTCAAGTTTGGCAGCTGTTCCGGTTTCAAAACATCAATGAAACGTGCGGCGGCAATGAGCTGGAAATTGTCGGTGCGCCACCATTTCATCAATTGCTCCCCGTGTTTCCAGTTGATGATCTGCAGCGTAAAAAACACTCCAGCAAAGACAGGAAGCAAGACGGACCTCAATCTCGGAAGTCCATTGACTAACAAAGGCAATAAAAAAACGGCAGAGATCGCGCCGTAACAAGTCGTCAGCAAATAATGTGGTGTTTGCGCGAGGATGCCTGACCCCGTCAATCGTCCGGAAGCAATCAACCCCGTCGCCAGAATCGCCCCGCCCCCCAAGGTCAGCCACGGAGCGCAGGTAGAACGGAAGGTGTGGTCCTTCCAGCGCACAAGAACGGCGATCCAACCGGCGACGATGACGGTGAAGATGACGATGCCGACGGCGGGCGCCAGATGGTTGAATTCGAAGGCGGAGCCTTGTCCCAACTGGTTGCCCAACAACGAGAAACAGAACCAAGCGGCGTGGATCGGATCTGCCAAAACCAATCGCAGGCCCGTCAATTCGGCGTCCGCGGGAGCGTCTGCCGGTGCGATTTTTCCACCCATTCCGGAAAGGGCATAAGCCGAACAGGCAATTCCGATCACCGCCCACGGTAAGAGAACGGCGAGAGCCTGCTTTGTTGATCTGAAGTGATTCCCCAGGAACGCAAACAGCGGAAGAAGAAGCCAAGCGAGCAAGCCCATGCCGAAGGATAGTGTTGCAGCGGCGGCCAGAAGACCGGCAAAGAAAAAAGCAATCCAGCGCGGAACTCTTTGAAAGACTAACAATGTCATACCAAGTGCAACCGACAACCACGGCAGGTGGTTTGCGTAAATGAATCCCCATTGCCAAGTATATCCCTGCGCGGCAGTGAAGAGCGCGGCCATCGCAAAGAGCGCGACGAGCCAACCCCATTTCGTGTATCGGTGAAAAGTGGGACGACCGAGAACAAGTAGACAAATGCCAATGACCAGAACGATGACAAAAGTGACTACCGCAAAGTTCCGCACATCGCCGCCGAAGACATGAAACATCCCCGCATAAAAGAGGCGGTTGAAAACGACTCGGTGTTCGTTGTGATAGCTTGTGGCCTCTTTCCAATCTATCCCTTCGTCCACCGTGTCATGATAAAACTGAATGAAACTGAGGTCATCCGATTGTGGAAGCTTGAAACGGTATTCCTCAATGAGAAACCAGGTGAGGAGTGGGGGAACAAGGACGAAGACCCAAGCCAGCCGGGACCACGGGAAGCCCCGGCGGCGGTCACTTTGCTCGGCATTTTCATCTTCTGGCATGGGAAGCGGCGAGACCATCCATGCCGCCCTTCCCCCTTGCCCGCAAGGACGAACGGGCGGTTTACCTTTGGGCGGGGATCGGTTAAAGAGGGGAGAAGGCGTCTCCGACGGCGCCAGATCTGTTTTGAGTGACTCGACACGAGCAACCTCTCTCCGCTGGCTCACAGCGCTGTTGCAGCGCTTGGGCAAGTCTCCTCTCGCCTTGCTTTTCGTCTCCGCCTTTGTCCTGACGCGGCCGCTTATCCCTTCCGAAATGGTCGATGGAAATCTCGATCCGTCCTGGAACGGCGTCATCCTTTACGCCGCCGACAAAGGCTGGGACTTCGGAGCGGACATCGTCTACACTTACGGACCGTTGGGCTATCTCGTTTCGCCCTACTATCTGGAAGAGACGTTTTTCTTCCAGACCATCGCCATTCTGCTTCTGCATGCGATTGGAGCCGCGCTTCTCGCGACAGCAGTCCGGAACCAAACGACTACGTGGAGAGTCATTGGCGCGATCGCGATGCTTGCCATGCCATTGGGAGTCGATGTTTTGCTTCCCGTCTACCTCGCCGCGGGATTTGTCGTTGCGCTTCAATCAGGAAAGACTTCGGTGCGTGTTGCCTTTGTCGCCTTCGCCTCGGTTCTTTCGTTGATCAAGTTCACCCTCTTCCTCGGCTCGGTCGTTGCGGTCGGAGCGCTGACCTTGGAACAATTGCGGCGTTATCCGTGGCGGTTTGCCATTCCTTTTTCGGTGGGTCTATCGATTCTGTTTTTGTTAGGGACGTGGACTCTCGTGGCGAAGCAACCGTTGCTGAATTTCTTCGGCTGGTTGACCGGCAGTTGGGACGTTGCTTCCAACTTCAACAAAACCATGCACTTGCCGAACCCCGGCGAGCTTATGGGTGCCGCTGCGTGGATGGCGGTTTTGGCGGTGGCGACCGCCATTTGCCTTCTCGGGGGTGACCTGAAACGAATACTTCCGCCGGCTAGTCGGAAGAATCTCTGGGAATGGATGACGAGCCGGTCCGTTGCTTCCACTGGCGTCTTTGTTTTCTTTGTTTTTGTCGCGTGGAAGCACGGATTCACCCGCAGCGATGGTCACGTCACGATCTTTTTCTCCAGTGCCTCCGTCCTTGTATCTCTGTTTGCGGGAGCGTTTCTTTCTTCGCGAGCGGCGCTGGTGTTTCTGCTTGCTGCGCTCGGTATCGGGCAGGTGGCAAAGGTCGCGACTTACGAGCAATTCGCCGGAGAGGATATCCGGGTCGATGGTCCGTTCGAAATCAATCAACGGATCGCAAGCCGGAACCTCCGCTCGCTGCATCGCTTGGAGGAAGTTCGCGATGAGAAGGAAAGTGAGTGGCGAGCTGCGCGGAAAGAACTCGCCCTTCCACGAATCGAGGAAGCCGTCGGCCGCGACACGATTGATTTCCTCGGCGACAGGCAGGGTTACGCGTTGGCCAACAGTTTTCGGCTCAAGTCCCGTCCTATGTTTCAGGCTTTCTCCGCCTACAGTCCTTCGCTTTGCGCAAGAAACGCCTTGTTCTACGCGACCGAAGAGGCTCCCGACTGGGTGGCGGTCGAATTGGCGCCCATCGACGGAAGGTTTCCATTCTCTGCGGATGGCCCCGCGTTTATCCAGGTGCTTCAACGCTACGATCTGGCACTTTTTGAATCGCCGTTTCTGCTTTATCAGCGTCGCGAAATACCGGAGGCGATCGAGTTTCTCGATTTGCCGGAAGTCGATGCCATGCTTGGTGAAACCATCCTTGTGCCGACCGTCCCCGAAGGAAAGTGGCTCTGGGCAGAGATAGATTTGAAGCCGACCCTGAGTGGGAAGATCGGTTCGCTTCTCGCACAGCCGTCAGCGATCGAATTGAAGATTGAAGAGGCGAATCATCCGCTGGGCAGCAAGTCATATCGCTTACCGGCACCGCTTGCCGCTTCGGGAATTCTCCTTCATCCTTTTCTTCGCGACACTGCAGACGTGAGTCTGTTAGGATCAGGGAAGGCTCCGACTTCGATACAGAGATTTTCAATTCACGTTGGGAGCGGGTTTCACGCGGAAGTGAAGATTCGGTTCAGGACGATCGGTCTTCGGCCACAGTACCGCATGGACGAAAATGAATTGTGGGAGGCTGGTCTGGGCGTTCCTCTGGACGGAATCGAGTCGGCGGTTCCGCCGAGGTGGCAGGAAATGAAGGGTGAAGTTGGTCTATGCGTGCAGGCGCCTGGTCGAATCGAAGTCCCCGTTCCGGTTGGATCGAATCGCCTTCGCGGCCGGTTTGGCGTGGATCGCGATGCCTACCGTGACGATGAATCCGCGACCGGGACCATCACTTTCGCTGCGCGGGCCGACGGCGAAACGCTCTGGGAATCCACGATTGATCCCATCGAAAAGAAGTCACAACGCGCTTGGCAAGTCTTTGAATTTCAGCTCCCAGCAGAGACGAAAACGATGATGCTGGAGGTGCAAGGCGATGGCCAGGAATGGCAGCAAGGGTTGTGATCGTGATTTGCAAAACGGACCGCTAGTTTTGCAGGAATTCCAAGCCCGTCCACAACCCTTGCTGCCAATCCTGGCCATCGCCTTGCACCTCCAGTATCATCGTTTTCGTCTCTGCAGGGAGCTGAAAATCAAAGCCTTGCCAGGCACGGTGTGACTTCTTTTCGATGGGGTCAATCGTGGCTCCCCAGAGCATTTCGCCGTCGGCCCGCGCAGCGAAAGTGATGGTCCCG
>JBCCWV010000051.1:0-26374 GCA_039192745.1 Verrucomicrobiota bacterium
CGCGTGCACTCGAATCCGAGTTTGGAGTAGAAAGCCATGGATTGTTCGAGATCGCTCACGCGGATTCGAGTGTGGAGAAATTTGATCATTTGGATGATTGGTTGATTAGAGGATTAGGATGGTGCTTTTTGAGGAGGTCATGAACGCCCGGAAAGGGCCGATGTACCCACCCTAATATCCAATCATCTATTTCTCCAATCATCTAAAGCATGAAAGCGCTGACCCTCGAAGCCTATAATGACTTTCAATTCGGTGACGCTCCGGACCCCGAATGCGGCCCCCACGATGTAATCGTTCAGATTCGTGCCTGTGGCATTTGCGGAAGCGACATTCACGGCATGGACGGAAGCAGCGGTCGCCGGATTCCTCCTATCATCATGGGGCACGAAGCGGCTGGCGTCATTGATTCACTCGGGGACAGCGTTTTCGGGTGGAAAGTTGGGGATCGCGTGACTTTTGATTCGATGATTTTCTGCGACGACTGTGATGTTTGTGAATCCGGGCACACGAACCTTTGCGAGACGCGCATGGTCATCGGCGTTTCGTGTGATGACTACCGTCGGCACGGCTGCTTTGCGGAAAAGGCGACAATTCCCCAACGCTTGCTCATGAAAATTCCTGAGAACGTTTCTTTCGAGCAGGCCGCTTTTGTTGAGCCGGTTTCGGTGGCGCTACATGCCGTGAATTGCGTGCCTTTGAAGGAAGGGGATACGGCGCTTGTCGTCGGAACGGGTATGATCGGGTTGCTGGTTCTTCAGGCGCTCAAGGCGAAGGGCGCGAAGACGGTTTACTGCATCGACAAGGACGAAGAGAGGTTGAAGCTCGCGGTGGAACTCGGTGCGGAAGAGTGCTTTTCCGCCGACGACCAAGAGGCGGTGGAAAAGATTCGTCAGCGGACGGATGGGTTGGGTGTCGATGTGGCGATGGAAGTGGTGGGCATTACGCCGACAATTAACACGGCGATGGATGCCCTGCGTTTGGGGGGATCGTTAGGGGCCGTTGGAAATATTTCGGCGACGGTGGATTTTCCGCTGCAGAAGCTCGTTACTCGCGAAATTTCGGTTTTTGGCAGTGCCGGTTCGTCCGGGGAATGCCACGAAGCGCTTGAACGCATCGCCGATGGATCGATTCGCGTCGATCCTCTCATCAGCGCATCCGCTCCGCTGAGTGAAGGGGCTGTTTGGTTCAAGAAGCTCTATGACGGGAGCGATTTGATGAAGGTGATTTTGAAACCTTCGTGACGGGAGAGAGTTGCTTCCCGGCGGACCGCGGATGTCCATATCCGCTTTGTTTCCCCTGACCGGAGGGAAGCATTTTGCCAGGAAGTTGGCGTTCTTCGAATTTTCAGGGCGTCATACCAGAAGCTTTGCGACGCGATGCGTCGGACGGGTGGTGCGGATGTGGACATCCGCGGTCCGCCGGGGAGGACGCATTCTTGTAAGTTCATGGCTTGATTCACTTTTTCGCGGATTTTGGCGATTTTCGTGGTTAAGGAACGGCATGTTCGATCTTACCGGAAAAGTCGCTTTTGTCAGTGGAGCCAGCCGCGGGCTGGGCAAGCAATTCAGCCTCGCGCTAGCAGGTGCGGGAGCCGATGTCGTCATCACGAGTCGGACGATGGACTCGCTGGATGGGACGAAAGCGGAGATCGAGGCACTGGGTCGGCGTTGCCTGCCGCTGGAACTCGACGTGCGCGAGAAGGAAAGCGTCGATGCAGTCATTCCCGCGACGTTGGCGGAGTTTGGCAAGCTCGATATTCTCGTGAACAACGCGGGTTGCAATCGCCGCAAGCCGGCGATGGAGGTGACGTGGGAGGATTGGGATTTGATCCTTGAAACGAATTTGCGTGGCGTCTTCTTTCTCGCCCAAGCCGCGGCCAAACCGATGATCGAGGCGAAGTATGGACGCATGATCAATATCGGTTCGGTGACGAGCGTTGCTGGTTATGCCGGGCTCGCTCCCTATGGTGCGAGTCGTGGCGGGACGAAGCAGATGACGATGAGTCTGGCGCACGATTGGGGCGAGCATGGGATCACGGTCAATTGCCTCGCTCCGGGTTGGTTTCGCACAGAGCAAAACAAGGTCATGTATGAGGACGAGGGCTGGGTGGAGTATCTCAGCGAACGCATCCCGCTCGGTCGTCCCGGAAAGCATGGCGATCTCGACGGCACTCTTCTTTGGCTTGCCTCTGATGCCAGCGAATACGTCACGGGTCAGACAATCCTCGTGGATGGCGGAATTTCCGTGGGTGCAGTGCGGGCAATGCCGGCCAAATAGGCTTGACGCATCGGCAGGAACGTGTGCATCATGTCTGAACCCTAAGTTCCCTCTGAGATGAAATCTCCCGACTCTCGTATCCCTTTCCTCAGCTGCCTCACCGTCATTATCGTAGCATCGTCCATTTCGATGTCGCAGGCTGTCACGATCGTTCTCGACGACAATAACAATCGCGTCGCGACGATTGCCACTGGGCTCCAGATTCAGCAGGCGAATTGGCCAGCTGCCGGCACTTGGAGTTTGGTGGGCGGTGATTTTGCGCTCGGCGCACCCGACATTGCTGATTTTTCTTCGTCTTTTACCAGTGCCGGTCAGAGCGGTGGAGGCGGTGCGGGATCTCCTGCAAGTTTTGTGAACAACGCCACTGTCTTTACCATTCGCGATCTCGGGACAGGGGATCTCTACGAAGCGATGATGACCTACTACAGGGCACCCATGGGAGGGAATTCGGGTGGAGTAGGAACTGCGCCAGTTCCTAGCAATGGCGCCTCAGCGGTTTTTGAGGTCACGCTTATCCCGGAGCCGTCAGTTTCGCTTCTTGGAATTCTTGCGGCGAGCGCAATGGTAGTTCGCCGTCGTCGCCGGTAGTCCGAATTAGGATGCCGCCCAATTCTGGTGAATCTCGCGATAGACTTGGGGTGAAATCTCCGACGGCTTGATCTCGCTGCGACCGCCCCAGAAGACGTTGGTGTAATTCACGGGGATGCCCTTGCTTTCGAGGTGGGCGTCGATGGCGGCTTTGTGTTCAAGGACGCGGGTTTTTTCCTGGCCGTGAAGGACGCCCATGATGTTGACGTTGCCGAATTGCGGGCCGCCTTCGCGCCAGTAGCAATGCGTCATGATGTCGTGGCGACCGACTTCGCTGCCGGCTTCCTCTTCGCGACCTGCGGGGACGGCCCAATGGAAGAGACCATTGTAGCGGGTGACGCGTTTGCCGGAGTCGGAGGCTTTGACGTGTTCGAGAAAGGTGGAAAAACGACCGATGACGTTCTTTGCGTCGAGCGTCTCGGCGACTTCGAAAAAGGTGTCGAGGGAGACGCCTGCTTTTTCCGCGCGTCCGGTCCATGGTTGCGCGACGATTTCTTCCGGAGTGAGTTCTTCCTTCATCGCGAGGAGCACTTTCCATTCGAGGTCATTCAACTCGACGGTCGCCGTCGTCGTCATCTTTGCGGGTTCATCAGCACGCGCTCCGGGTTCCATGGACTTGCGTCGCACGTGACCGACACCTAGGGCGAAGATTCCTTTCGCCGGCATGAGAATAAACTCTTCAGCACCGGTCAAGCGTTTGAGGACATTTGCGTGCTCTTCCAAGGATTCGCCTTGAGGGACTTTCAACGTCGTCCACAGCTTGTAATCCGAACCGGACACTTCGTGGTCGGTCGTACGGGTGACAACATGGCCGCTGAAGGGATCGTGTTTGAACATGAACTCGAAGGCGGCATCGAGTTTTTTGATGGGAACTTTCCACGCGGTGAGTGCACCGTGGGCCAGCTTCGTTGCGAGAAGAGTTTGTCGGACACGGCGAATGACTCCGGCCTCAAGCATGGCGCGGATGCGTTCGAGCACCGTTTCCAGATCGACGCCGGATTTCTCCGCGATGACGTGAAAGGGTTCGCGTTGGAAACCGGAAACGAGGTCCTCGGAAACGCCGAGGATCTGCGCGTTGGTTTCTTCATCGTGTTCAACGGGGATTGTCTGCATGGGAATGATTACGTCGTTGGAGCGGGTGTGTAATGGTTTTTGATCCACTCAAGCGCTTCTTCTCGGGAAGTGAGCGTTCCCTCAAGCTGTTGTGTTTGCACGGATTTGAGGGCCTTGCCCATCTCCGGGCCGGAAGTCCAGCCGAGATCGAGGAGGTCTCTGCCGGTGAGGAGAGGCGGCGGGATGAGTGGTTCGTTGGCGAACTCGTCGGCTTTGGCGTGGAGGAAATCGTAGTTGTCGAGCCCGCCCCAGCTTCCAAGGCAATCGACGCGGTGGAGTTCCATTTCGTCTTCAAAGGTGTCGCGGGCCATGAAGCGCTTCAGCCGGGAAGTGCGCATCTTTTGCACGTCTTTGAAGACCATGTGATTGGCGACCATCTCGACTGTGTCGTCGATGACGGCGTTGGAGTATTTCATGCGTCTAAGGATTTTCGTGGTCATCTCGGCGCCGACTTTCTCGTGGCCATTGAATCGGATGCGATCCGCTTCCTCGTCGAAGGAGAAAGTCGCTGGTTTTCCGATGTCATGGAAAAGGACAGACAGGACGAGCGGGAGTGTGACTTCTTCCGGGAGCAGCGAAAGCATGAGGCGCGTGTGCACGAAGACGTCGCCTTCCGGGTGAAACTGCGGAGGCTGTTCGCAGCCTTGGAGGTCGAGGATCTCGGGGACGATCTCTTTCATCAATCCGCTCTCGACGAGTAAATCAAATCCTCGCACGCGCGATGGGTGGAGAAAGATCTGGGAAAACTCGTCACGAATGCGCTCGGGCGAAATCTTCTCGATCTTCGCCGCGTTGCCTTGCACGGCGGTCCAGGTGTCCGGCGCGATTTCAAATTCGAATCTCGCGGCGAAGCGGACGGCTCTGAGTAAACGAAGATGGTCTTCTTCGAAGCGTTCGGCGGGATTGCCGATGGCGCGGATGACTCTTTCTTCGAGGTCGGCTTTGCCGCCGATGAAGTCGATGGTTTCTCCCGCGATGGGATCGTGGAAAAGGCCGTTGATCGTGAAATCGCGACGTTGGGCGTCTTCTTCGGGCGAGGAAAACGTGACGGAATCAGGCCGACGCCCGTCGAGATAGGTGCCGTCGGAACGAAAGGTCGCGATTTCAAAATCAAAGCCGTTTTCGTGGACGAGGATGACTCCGAAGTGCGCACCGACGGCGCGTGAATCAGGAAAGAGAGCTTCGACTTCCTCGGGGCGTGCGCTTGTGGCGACGTCGTAGTCTTTGGGTTCTTCTCCGCGAAGTTCATCGCGCACACAACCGCCCGCGAAATAGGCCTTGTGACCTTCTTCCTGGAGTTTTCGGACGATGTTGATCGCGGTTTCGCGCATGGGAATGGATACAACGAAGGATGCAAAGACGCAAAGGTGAGCGTCCAGTGGTTGCAGCATCCTGCTGCAGGATGGAGAACCCAGTGCAGCAGGATGCTGCCCACTTTGATCAGTCGCTTCCGGCCAAGTTGGCAAATTCGGTGACCTTATCTTCCCAGAGTTTTGCAAGTTCTTCCGCTTTGGCCGGATGTTCCGCACTCAAATCCGTCTGCTCGGCCCGGTCGGTTTTCATGTTGTAGAGCGACCATGGCTTCTTTTTCGCGGCGACCAATTTCCAGTCGCCCTGCCGCACGGCGCGATGCTCGTCGTGATACCACCAAATGTAGTCGTGATCGACGGTGCCATCTCTTTCAAACACCGGGACAAGACTCTTTCCGTGCGACTCGGGGACGGAAACGCCTTCATATTCGGTGGGGGGACTAGTGCCGGCGATCTCCAAGAGCGTGGGAAGTATGTCGACGACATGACCGGGGTTCGTGCGGAACTCGCCTTTCGCCGCGATACCCTTTGGCCAATGCGCGATCAATGGCGTCGAACAACCGCCCTCGTGGGTCCAAGTTTTATGACGGCGGAAAGGTGTGTTGCAAACCGTGGACCATCCGGGGCCGAGACAGAGATAAGTGGGGGCCGAGCCGGGCTCTGCCTCTGGATCGTGGCCGTCGGCGCGCACCATGATTTCGGCGCTAGCGCCGTTGTCGGAGAGAAAGAGGATGAGCGTGTTCTCGAATTCGCCCATTTCGCGGATCTTGTCGAGAACGCGCCCGATCTCGCGGTCCATGCAATCGATCATGGCGGCGTGGATGGCCATTTTCATCGATTGGAATTCCTTTTGTTGTTCTGTGAGTTCGTCCCAAGGAATGGGTTTGTTGACTTCGCCATCGCCGAGGATTTCCAGATGATCCGGGAAATCGTAGGGTGGGCCGAGTTTGCGTTCGGGCGCGGACAAGCTGCCGGAGAGGAGTCCCATTTCCTGAATTCGCTGCCAGCGTCGCTCGCGGTGCACTTCCCAACCCTCTTGATACTTATCTTTATAGCGCTCGATGTCTTCCGGCAAGGCATGCAGTGGAAAGTGTGGAGCGGCGTAGGCGAGGTAGGTGAAGAAGGGTTTCTCCGCGTGGTTCTTCGCGTGGTCTTCAAGGCATTCGATGGCGTGGTCGGTGACTTTGATCGTGCCGTAGTAGCCGGTGTCCCGTTCAACGGGCGGCAGTTTTTCGTCGTCGAGAAAATGCACCTGCGGACTGAAGAAGCGGCTTTGATCTTTGAGGTGATAGGAACGCTCAAAGCCGTTGGCGGTGACGTCGCCGTCGACGTGCCATTTGCCGGAATGGTAGCTGCGATAGCCTTGCGGTTGGAGGAGGGTGGAAACAAGTGGCGCCCACTTGGGCCGTGAACCGCGGGCACCGTGTTTCTCCACGCCGGGAAGTTTGTCGCGCCGAATGGCCTGCGGGTAGTAGCCGGCCAGGATGGCGCTTCGCGTCGGCCAGCAGCGTGCGGTGTTGTAAAATTGCGTGAAGCGAAGGCCGTTCGCGGCGAGCGCATCGAGGTTCGGCGTTTCAATCTCGCCGCCGTAGCAACCTAGATCAGAGAAACCGAGGTCGTCGGCCATGATGAGGAGGATGTTCGGTTTTCTTGCCCCGCCGGAGTCTTGCGCGGAGGTCGGGTCGCTTGCGGGACAGAGTCCGGCGATGGCAAACACGAAAGTGATGATGAGGGGTTTTCGTAGCATGGTCATCGTGAGCGTAGCATTCCGGCAATTGTTTGGGCAAGGAAGCTTTACGTGGCGCGATTTCTGGCTCTAGACTGGCGCATGCTTTCAAGAATCCTCGTTGTCTTTGGCTTTATCATTTCGTCGGCGGTCGCCCAGGAAGCCGCTCCGCATGCGGTCTTGACGGCAGCCATTGGAGAAAAGGTGGAGAGTCTTTTGGAGGAGAAGAAACTGGCGGGGGCTGTGACTCTGGTGGCGAAGGACGGAGAAATTGTTCATCACGAGGCGCATGGATACGCTGATTTGGAAGGAAAGAAGCGGATGAAAAAGGACACGATTTGCCGCATTCACTCGATGACGAAGGCGGTAACGACGGCCGCTGCTTTGATGCTCTTCGATGAAGGCAAGTTCGTGTTGGACGATCCCGTGGCGGACTGGATTCCTTCGTTTGGCGAAAACGAGGCGTTGAAGAAAATTACGGTCGAGAGCTTGATGCTCCACACTTCCGGTTTGTCCTACAACCTGCCGCCGCAAGCGTGGGGAGGAACTTTGGAAGCGCTGATTGATGATGCGGCGGGAATGGAACTGGCGTTCGAGGCGAACAGCGGGTGGGTCTATGGAGTCTCCACCGACGTGCTCGGGAGGCTCGTGGAGACTTGGTCCGGGAAGTCGCTGGGAGATTTTTTTGAGGAACGTCTTTTTGCGCCGCTGGGCATGGAGGACACCGGGTTCAGTTTGCCGGACGACAAATGGGGGCGATTCGCGAAGGTCTATAATAGCCGGGGTGAGGGGCTGGTGGAATCAGAGGGAAGATTCCAGATGAGCTATAAGGAGCCCGTCGTTCTTAGTTCCGGAGGAGCGGGCTTGGTCTCGACGGCGAGCGACTACTTCCAGTTTCTGCAGATGATTCTCGACGGAGGCGAGCGCGATGGGAAGCGTTACATCAAGGAAGAGACCGTGAAATTGATGACCACGAACCAGCTTCCGGACGGTGTCGAGAACATCGCGATTGGCCCGCAGAAGAGGACTGGTGTTGGTTTTGGATTGGGATTCAATGTGGTGTTCGAGGAATCCGATAATTGGGACGAGGACGGCAAGGTGGGGGAATTCGGATGGGGAGGGGCAGCGAGTTGCCATTATTGGGCGCATCCCGGTGAGAAAATCGTTGTTATCACTCTTGAGCAGACATTTCCCTACAACTGGAATTTAGAGAGAGCGTTGAAAGGGCTGATTTACGAGCATCTTTTGGAAAGCTCGTCGTAATTTATAATCGCAAAGGGTAAACGCCTACCTAGTATCACGCCATGTTCGAAGTCCAAGTTGGAGACAAACGGGTCCGGATCGGCCCACCAAACCTGCGCCTCGGCGGGATCATGCTTTTCGTCGCCGGATTGCTGCTCGTCAGCGGCGTCCTGACCGCCATCTACAGTGTGCAGGCGGAAGAGGAGGCGGTGGTGATGCGCTTTGGCAAATTTATCAATACTGAGGGACCGGGGCTGCACTTTAAGTTGCCCTGGGGGATTGATTCGGTGACCCACGTCGCGGTGCGTCGGCAGTTGAAGCAGGAATTCGGCTTCGGCACACCGGACAACACCAATCGCTACCAGTGGACGGAGCGCGACGAGCAACTGCGCGAGAAACAAATGGTCACGGGTGACCTCAATGCGGCGCTCGTTGAATTCGTCGTGCAATACCGAATCGACCAGCCGGACGAATATCTTTTCAACGTGCGAAACGCCGACGCTACCCTTCGGGACGCCTCGGAATCGATCATGCGCGAAGTCGTGGGCGACCGCACCGTGGACGAGGTCATCACGATTGGCCGGACGGAGATTGAGTCTGAGTGTCTGCGGAAATTGCAGGATCTGGTGAACAAGTATGAGATGGGTTTGAGTATCGATCAGGTGCAGTTGATTAACGTTAATCCCCCTGAACCGGTGCAGGCCTCCTTCAACGAGGTGAACCAGGCACAGCAGGAAAAGGAAAAGATGATCAACGTCGCGAACGGCGAGTATAACCGGAACGTTCCGAAAGCCAGCGGCGAGGCTGAGAAGCTGATCTCGGAAGCGAAGGGTTATGCTTCACAGCGTGTCAACGAAGCGGAAGGGGATACGGCGAAGTTCACTGCGTTGTTCCGCGAGTATCAGAAAGCTCCGGAGGTGACGAGGCGGCGAATTTACCTGGAGACGATGCAGAGTGTGCTTCCGGAACTGGGGGAAGTCATCGTCATCGATGAAAAGGCGAGTGGGGTTTTGCCCCTTTTGAATCTTGGCAAGGGGGTGACGCCATGATGGCAAAAGTCGGAAGCGCCGCCGGAATCGCGGCCATATTAACGGTGACGGTCGTTGCGTTTTCCTCGCTCTACACTGTCAAGGAAACGGAACAGGTCATCATCACGCAGTTCGGTGAACCTCGTGGCGAACCCGTGACGGCCGCGGGCCTCAAGTTCAAACTTCCGTTCATTCAGAAGGTGAATCGCATCGAAAAGCGGATTCTTGAATGGGATGGACGTGCGAGTGAGATGCCGACGAAGGCCAAGGATTACATCATCGTGGATACCTATGCTCGCTGGCAAATCACCGATCCGTTGAGTTACTTCCAAAGGTTGCGCGACGAACGAAGCGCGTTGTCACGATTGGACGACATTCTTGGCTCGGAAACGCGGAATACGATCGCCAAGCACGATCTGATCGAAGTCGTCCGTTCCACCAAGGACCGCGTTCCTGCGCAGTCGGAAGAATTGATGGAAGCCGACCGCACCGGGACGGTCGGTTCGATGAAGCCGATCAGACGGGGGCGAGTGATGCTCGAAGAAGAAATCTTCGAGAAGAGTCGAGGCAAACTTTCAGAGTTTGGCATTGAATTGCTCGATGTTCGCTTCAAGCGGATCAACTACAACCAGAGCGTCCGTGAGCGCATTTACGAGCGCATGGTTTCCGAGCGCCAGCAAATTGCGAATCGTTTCCGTTCCGAAGGTGACGGGGAGGCGGCTAAGATCCTTGGTAATATGCAGCGCGATCTCCGTGTGATTGAGTCTGAGGCCTACAAAGAGGTCCAAACGATCAAAGGTGAAGCGGATGCCAAGGCTGCGGCGATTTATGCGGGAGCCTTCAACGAAAATTCCCAATCTGCCGAGTTTTATGAATTCGTGAGAACGATGGAGGTTTACTCTAGCATGTTAGCCAAGGAGGGAACCATCGTCCTTTCGACGGACAGCGAAATCTACAAGTATCTGAAGTCGATCGAGATGCCTCGGCCACGTAATCAGGGAATCTCCAACTGAACGCCATTCTCGACCATCCAAGCGTTGGCCGCTTCCTTGTCTTTCCGGCGCCAGAGGGCCAAGACGGATTGGATTGATCTCTCGCGTGTCGTGAAATCGTCAATTTGCTGAGCCCAGATAGCAGCGCCTTCCGGGTCGATGGCGTTGATGGTCGAGGCAAAAGCTTCGATGGATTTGTCCCGCATGAGGGAAGGTTCGAGTTCACCGAGCCAATTGCCTGCGGCGTTGTAATCATTGCCAGCCCAGCTTCTCAGAAGATTGGGCACGACGTCGAGCAATTCTTCTTCCGTGTGGATCTCCGTGGCCCATGCAAGGGTTTCGGCGGGTTGACCTTCCATGGCGGATTGGAGGCCCGGTTGCAGGGATTGTCGCATCGAGGGTTCTGAGAGGTCGATTTCCGCGAAATGTGTCTTTACGTTTTCGAGGCCACCATTCATTAGCGACGAGCTGAATATCATTTTCGTCAGCGTTGTTTGGATATTCTTGTTGGCGGGATCTTTCAGGGCGGAAACAAGATCGGGAATCGTTTCTTTGAACACGGGAGCGTAGGCAAAAGCCATCATCGATCGTGGGGATGATTCGTCTTTGTGCATGTCTCTTAGCATGGAAAGAGCGGAATTGACGTCCGTGCGGAATGCGCGCCGAACGATAGCCGCCTTGATCTGGGCCTTTTCGTTGGCGCCGATGTAATCCGCGCGGTCAAGCCACCGGACCGCACCTTCCGGATCCTGGCGAGCATAAGAACTGACGATTCCCGTTCGCATTTGCCTGTCCTTCATAAACTCTTCGTTCTGTAGAACGCGCAGTGGGGCTTGTTCCGCAGCAAGGAGAAGCAGGATCATGCGGGTAGCGCCCTTTCCGCTGTCGTTGTCTTTCCAATCGGCGGAATCGAATTGCTCGATGAGCTGAAACATTTCGTCCAGGCTGAGGTCCTCCACGGAGCGCAAGAGGTCCGGAAGAAGTTTGATGAACAAGGTGGGAGAAAGGTCGAGATCCTCGATGTCCGCCACGAGGAATTCGACGCGCTCACGGGCCGAGCTGATTCGTTCGCTGGAATTGGCAATTATCGGCTCGAGCGAATTTGCGGATGGGCGAGTTTCTCCGGAGTGTTCGCCTGATTCCCGGGCAGTGGAAGACCGAGCGGAATCGGACTGGAGACCTTCCGATTTTTCTTCCAGCCCGGTAACCGTTTGGTGCAGTGTAGATACCTTCTCGCGGAGCTGGTCGTTGCGAGCGTGTTGCGAGAACAGGACGCCGAGGCAAACAAAAGAAGATATCAATGCGGTGATCCAGATGGGTGTGGTCATGGTGAAAGGCAGTTCGAGTTGGATGAATCCGCGTTTCGGTTCTTACTCAGTTCAGTCTGATTTCGAACGAGGTAGAAGGCTTCCCGGTTTCTTCGGTCGAGGTCTTGCGTCGATTCACGTATTCCAGAGCCCCTTGCCGCATCTCTTCATCGGAAATCGCCTCAGCCAGTCGCTCGGCCTCGTCGAATCTTTTGTCGCTGGTGACGAGATGGACCATTTCTTCCAGGGCGATGTCCCGAATCGGGCTAGGATCGAGATTCGAGGTCCAGATGTCGATGCCGGCTTTGTTGTTGAAGTAGTTGTCTCTGGTGAATGACTTGATCGCCGTGGTGATTTGCTCGGGAGAGAGTTTTTCGACAAGCCAGTCTGCTTTCTCGGCCGTGGATCTGGTTTGATCACGGGAGATAAGGGAGCTCATGGCCCGTCCCACTTCTTGCGGAGTCCGCAGATAGCTTTCCGCAAAGGCAAGCGCGTCATTCCCGCCCTGAGCCGGGTCGAAGTTAGTAATGACGTTGCTGATGAATTGCTCATTGCTAAGCCCGTCGGAATCCTGCATGAACCGGTCGATGAGCGCAGGGTCGCCGTTTCTTATGAAGTTTTTTCCGAGAACTCGCGCGAGATACCAGACGGCTGAGTTCCTCAAGTCTTTGTCTTGTTGCTCGAGAAACGTCTCCAGAGCCAGCTCGGGATTCTCGCGCCCAATGCCATTGATCAACTTTGGGAACAGAACCTTGTCGGGTGTGTTGTGGATGCCTTTACCGAGAAGTTCGCCCGTTTGGAGCTTGGACTCAAACCAAGTTGCCGCAGCTTCGGGATCAGCGGCAGCCCATTGGGAAAAGAGATCGCCGTAGGCCTTCGGATCGATGTCGAGCCCCATGACACGTTCGATCGATTCCCGGTAGTTGGTGGAAGGGTTGAATGACCCGAGCATCTCCAAGGTCATGGTTTTCATTTGGGCATTCCCCTCATGGCTTTCAATGTCCGCGAGTAGTTCCTCGTATTCTTCAGTGTTCAGCGTCGAAAGGGGAATGAAGAGCCGGAGCATTCCCATGATGTCCTGACTCATCATGGCTTCCATGAGTTGGTTGATGAGTGAGTCCGCATCCAAGGGTTCATCGGCGGCGGCGAGCAGGTCGCGAATGGTGCGGGCGGGCTGTCCTTCCAGTCGTGAGCTTTGGGCAATCGGGGCGCGAAGGATGCGCGAAGTTTCTTCTTCGAGGGCCGTCTGCCGGGATTCGAGTTGTTCGATTTCCGTGCGGTAGTTGTTGGCCTTGGACTCCTGCCAGAAGAAGGGAACCGATGCGACGGCAAGGACGGCGGCGGTGGTGACGGAAACGGACTTGATGGTGCTCATGGTTTGCAAGGTGTTGGTGACAAGGGCAGTAGCGCTGACGGCAGAAGAGGC
This sequence comes from Verrucomicrobiota bacterium, assembly GCA_039192745.1. GTDB lineage: Bacteria > Verrucomicrobiota > Verrucomicrobiia > Verrucomicrobiales > DEV007 > JBCCWV01. Next base: position 13,010 of record JBCCWV010000051.1, read on the forward strand.
TCCCAGCGCTTGTGGGACAACGACGGAGGCAGACAGAGGGGCGGCTTTGGTGAATTCCGCGGCGAGTCCGGTCGCGATGGCGGTGGCGGAGAGGGTGACGCCTTTTTGGCTCAATAGGCGGGAGAGTTTTTCGAGAGCGCGTTTCACCTGCATTTTGCAGGCGGCTTCAGTGCGGCCAGTCTCGGCGGCGATTTCGCGGAATTTCTTCTCTTCGAAAAAGCGATCGAGAATGATCTGGCGGTCTTTCTCTCCGAGATGGTCGAGTGAGTCATCAAGATGCGGGAGAACGTCGCGCCACGCTTCGGCGTCTTCGGATTCTTGTGAGTTCGGTAGATTCAATTCCTTGGCCAGTGCGGCGTGTTTTCGGTTTTTGCGGTTTTCAGATCGCATCGCTTTGGCGGCTTCAAGTTTGGTCGTTTGGAAAATCCATGCCGTGGGATTGGGATGGCGCCGGACGGCGGCGGCCTTGCGGGCGAGAATGGTGAAGACGTTTTGCGTGACTTCTTCCGCAAGTTGCCGATGGTCCGTCCGGCGCAGTGCACTGGAGTACACCAGTCCCCCAAAATGGTGGAACAACTTGGTGAAGGCAGACTCGGATCGGCCGGACGAGACGAACTCTTCAAGGAGTGCTCGGGCGTCGGGTCGCGATTCGTCTGAATTCTGGTTGGTTGCGACGATGGGTCCTCGTTGGATGGTTTTCCTGCTATTCTCCCGGATGAAGGGAAAAGGTAACAAAAAATCCCGCGAAAGTTTTGCGGGTTCGGTGCCGGTTGGTAGCATGGACACTCTTGTCCGTGCGGAGGGAGGAGGGGCGGACGGGTGGCTTGGTGACGGTGGAGGTGGTTGTGGGGTGGGGAGATTTATCCCGCGTATGTGCACAGACAAGAGTGTCTGTGCTACGAGAGCGTTGTTGCTACGAGAGTGTCGTTGTGACGAGGGTGGCCGAACCTCTTTTTGCCAAGAGTTGCTATGCCTCGTTCAGGGAGATGACGAGGTGAGCGAAACGCCGGGGATTTCCGGGACCCATGGGGAGGTTGATGCGGACGGTGACGAATTCGAAATCGGCGTCGATGGGGTTCGTGCCCATTTCCAAGGTGTCCGTGTCTGTCCAACTTCCGGCTGCAAGGTCGTCGCAATGCTCGACTTTATAAGTAAGGCCGCGGTCGGCGGCGTCGAGGCGGCGTCGGAAGGTCATCTCGAGATAATCCTGTCCGCCATCATCGACCAAATTCATGGTCGGAAGTAGAGAAGCATCGTCACTCACCGTCATTGGATTTCCGCCCAGGCCGTATTCTTCGAGGTTGTCGAGGACGCCGAAGTCCGCGTTGGCAGTGACGTCTGCGTCAGGGCCGGTGAAGCCGGGGAATGTCTCCGCCCACTGGTCATAGCCGGCGGGTTCTTCCACGGTGATGGAAACGTCGTCGTAAGTCGTCACCGTTCCATCATCGGCGGCCAGCCTCAGGACGTAGGTTCCCTCCTCGGTGAACGTGGCCATGGTTTCGAGGCCGTTGCTGTCGGGGGCGGAGAAGGTTGCTGATCCCGGACCGTTCAAGACCGACCACGTGTGCGACAATGAGTTGGTCCAGCGACCGTCGTCCACGAGGGATCCACCGAGTGAAACATCCAGCCCTTCGGCGTCCGGTTGATCCGGCCCGGCGTTCGGAGCGGGGCCGACATTCCCGTAAGCGTAGAGCCTTCCGATCTCATCGATGGTGAGAACGCGGTTGTTGTAGTAATGGACTTCGTCGATGGAGCCATCGAAGTAGGCTCCGTCGCCATTGAAGTTGCCAGTGTGAAGTTTCGTGGCGGCGCGTGCGCCCGCGATGGCGACATTCCCGGTATGACTCCCCATTTCCGCAGCGATTCCAGCACCGAACAGGGCGCCGTCCAGGTATCCGCGCAGTCCCGTTGGCGCGAGTGATGCGTCGGTGGGAGTGTCGAGGACGAGCACGACGTGGTGCCAATCGTTGTCGGTGATCGGGTGGCTCAGATAGGTTTGGTCCCACCCGTTGAGATTGGCGCTCCAGCCGCCGATGTAGAGCAAGCCGTCAACGAGGTAAATGTTCAAACCTCGTGTGCCTCCGCCCTGTTCCCAGAGAATTTGCGGCGTGGCAGACTCCGGAGCGTCGGCACGGAACCAGAGAGCGATCGTTTTCTCGTTGTGAGTGGCGGCAGTGTTGATTCCGGATTCATTGTTGATGGCTATGTGGTCATCGATGCCGTCGAAGTCGAGCGACTTTCCGTCGAGTGCGTCGGAGACAAAGACCCATGTTGGTCCGTTGGTCAGCGTGCCATTGCTGCTCGCGTTGATGCGGTCGGTGGCGGTGGTTCCGGTGCCTTCATCGAGGTCGTAGTGGAGGACGGCGTTTGTCGTGGTGGGATTCGAGCCGCTATTGATGCCAGCGTGGACATGGACGTTTCTCGCGGTCGTGCGTGTGGCTTCCACCGCGGAAAGTTGCAGCTTATAGTAACCGGTAGAAGTGAAGGTCGCGCCGCTGGAAGCGTTCGTCGTGCTTTCAAAACTCGCCGAGCCTCCTGCGGGGGATTCGACTTCAGACCACGCCACCGTCGGGCTGTTTCCTCCCGAGGTGTTTCCGTCGAGCATGATTCCGACATTTCCCGGGATGACGACGCTGCGCGCGTCGGCGTCGAGTCCGGCAATGTCCACGTCGGCCGCGACATCGGCGCCGACGGCGTAAAGCTGGAGAATCTCGCTGGGAGACAGGGCGCGATTCCAAAGATTGAATTCATCGATGAGGCCGTCGAAGCGATGGTTGTTCCCACTGACGTTCCCCGAGTGCAAACGGCTATCGCCGCGCACAGCGCCGATGGCGATGTCGGCGGTATGAGGATTCAATGGGGCGCCGCCACCGGTGGCAACTTGGATGCCGTCGAAGTAAGCGATGAACGCGTCCGGTTCGAGTTCCGTTCCTGTTGCATTTAGAATCAGTGCGACGTGATGCCATTCCGTGTCTGATATTGGCGTGCTGAGAAAAGTCTCGTCCCATCCATTTTCGCCGTTGTTCCATCCGCCGAAGTAAACCTGCTGGTTGTCGATGTAGAGATTGAGTCCACGAGAGGTGCCGCCTTCCTCGTAAAGCATCTGCGGGGTCCCGCGGGTTGGGTTGTCGGCCTTGAACCAGAAGGCGATGGTGCGGAAAGCGTGCGTGTTGGTCGTGTTGATGTCGGCCGAATCGGCGATGTTGACCTGGTCGTCATTTCCGTCGAGTTGCAGCGCCTGATTGACCACACCTGCGGAAGTCGATGAGCGGGTGGCGCCATTCGCGAGTGTGCCGTTGTTGTCTCCTCCCACGAGGTCGGTCACGGTGTTTGTCGTGCTTGTGTGGAAATTGTATTGGATGATTTGGTCTGCTGTGGACGGACTTGACCCTGCGGAGACGCCTGCGAGAACGGCGAAGTCCTCCGCGTCTGAATTAGGTCCATCGCTCGCAGTGAAGCGGACGACGTAAGGGCCGGGAACACTGAAAGTGGCCAGCGTATTGAAAGCATCGGGCGGATCGAAGGTGGCAGTCCCACCCGTCGGACCGGAAACGAGGGACCAGATTCCGTAAAGCCCCGGCGAAGCTGGCAAGTTGTCTGCGTCCGTCGCGCTGCCGGTGAGGACAAGCCCGACCCCGTCGGGAATAGCGACGGGACTTGTAGTGGGGTAATCGATCGAGGCAACGGGTGCCGTGTCGCCGTCGTCGGTGATGTTGACGGTCGCTGAGGATTGGTTTGGCAGCACGACGTAGGCGGGATCACTGGCTAACGAAACAACCACTGTTTCAATTCCTTCAGCCGCGAAATCATTGAGTGGGGTGAGCGTGATTGTTTCCGTAGCCTGACCGGCAGTGAAAGGCACGGTCGTCGAGAGGGCGGAAAAGTCGGATCCGGACGTGGCTGTTCCCGAAACCGAGATGAGAACGTTGACCGCTGCGCTCGTGTCACCGAAGCGCGAAATCTCGAACGTTCCTGTGTCGCCGGTCTCGCTGGCGTCTTCATCGGTGGCCGTGATCGCGACGGCGTCGATGTCGATGACGTTCACTGTCGCGGTGGCGGAACTACTGCCGTCGGTGGCAGTGACGGTGAAAGGTCCGCCGGGAGTGGTCGCGGTGAAGAGGCCGTTGGTGTCGATTGTCCCGCCACCGCTGACCGTCCACGAGGGACTGGTGGAGACGGAATTGCCCGCACCGTCCCAGCCATTCGCAACGAATTGAAGGTCGGCGCCGGAAGGAATGTCGATCTCAAACGGTGTGACGGCGAGGGTGAGTCCGCCGCTTCCGGGGAGGCTTTCATTGGCGTGGAAGTCGATACCAAAGGCATTGAGTTCGGAGAGCTGGACCGGGTTGGTGAACTGCGGGGCAAACGTGAGGTCAAGTGCGGCCGCCGTGACCGTGTGCGTGCCGGTGGGAAGGCCGGCGAGCGTGTAGGTGCCGTCGCTTTCGGTCCACGCTTCGTAGTTGTTGCCGATGTTGACGCGGGCTCCTTCAACCGGAATGCCGCCGTGAAGGACGCGACCTGAAATTGTGTATTGGTTGGTCGGATTGCCGACGGTGATCAGAATGTCTTCCGTCACGTGTCCGCCTTTCATGTCGGAGACAAAGCAACGCACAACGTATTGGCCCTCGGTGCCCCAGCTCTTCGTGGCTGACGGTTGGTTCAGGGCGGTGAGGATTCGCGTCGCATCCGCGTAGTCCCAGCCGTAGGCGAGAGTGTCACCGTTAGGGTCGGTGGCAGAGACGTTGAAGGTGACGGCTTGGCCGGTGTTTACCTGTGTGGCCGAAGCGGTGAAGGAGTTGATGATTGGTGGAGCGTTCGATCCCTGTGTGCCGATGTTGACGGTGACGTCGATCCATTCATTGGGATCGGTTCCGCCGGTGGCGGTGGGGGTGATGTGGATGTCGGCGAAGCGATCGGAATAAGTGCGCCCAATCAGCAAGACGCCGTCTTCCTTGTCGGAGTTGTCCGTCGTCCAACTTCCGCCAACGGTGGTGGAGTTTCGCGTGTAGGGCGTCATGTCGAGCATGATCGAGCCGTCACTACCGTAGGTGTTGCGCTGCCAATTCACGCGCACGCCGTGGGGGAGCCAGTTTTCGGAGACGCCGTTGGTGGGCTGGTAGCGGTAGTTGAGCCAGTAGCGGCGCCGGTTGCTGGGATTGACGTAGTCGTTCGAGTCGAGGTTGATCTTCACCGCGCGCGTGACGCCGGTGAGCATGGAGGCGAAGTCCGGCTCATTGAGGTCGAAGCGGTAGATGCGGTGGGTTCCGCTGGTCGTTATATTTTCCCAGTCATTGTCGCCCTGAACGAGCCAATCGAGGCGAACGAGTTCCCCGGTGGTGAAGTGACCGCGCCCGCCGTCGATGTCACCACTGCCTCCCTGCGCGCTCATCGTCGAGTGGCGATGGCCGTATTCGACGTGTTCGGCATTGGAGCCATCGCCGCGGTATCCGGGAAAGCTGTCGCGACCGATGGGAGATGGGGAATCGGTGCGCCAGTATTGCGCGTGGCGGAGACCGAGGTTGTGACCGTATTCGTGGAGGGCGGTTCGAGGATTGGCTGAACCGCCGCCGTTCAGGTGAGAGCCCGTGCCGCCGACGAAGGCGACCCCGGCGTAACCAAAGCTGCCACCGGAAGTCAGGACGGTGTAGAAATCGAAGTTGTTGTGATTCCACGCGGGATTCGCGGCGACGGCCGCGGTGCGGGCTTCCGAGAGCATGGTGCTCAAGCCGGGCGAAGACGACGGCGTGTTGATCGAGAGCGTCACCGTGTCGGTGATCGTCGTCGTGAGGTCGGACTTACCGTAGGAGTAGTCTTTCCAGTATTGCTCGGAGTTGGTTTGGCGGGTTTGCGTGGTGGACAGGCCAAGCGGCTCGAAGGAGGGATCCTGATCCGCAAAGCGGGCGCGTATGAAGAGCATTGTTTTCGAGCCCTCGGTGTGGGCGGACTCGGCTGCAATTCCTCCGCCGGTTTCCCCTTCGCCATCCTGGGCCAGGATCAAGGCGCTTTCGAGCGGCTCGATGCCGTTGATTTGTCCGGCGCGAAGGTTCGCGTAGTTCGCGATATGGCGGGGGCCAAGCGTGTATTCGTCGTCGCGCAATTTTTCCCTCACATCAGCGATCGCCTCCTGTGAGTTTGCCCGGTAGAGGTGGCCGCCGATCTCAACCGTGTTCGCGGCCAGTTGTCTGCCGGCGATCTCCGCATCGGAAAGCTCACGCACCGGATCACTGGCCAAGGCCATGACGTCATCGACGGCGATTCCGTGCAAGCCGATACCGCGTTTGGTGGTGATGTTCAGACGGTCGCCCGTGGGGAATGCGCGGAAGCGTTCACCGCTGGTTTTTAAATCGACGAAGTGCTCGGTCTTGTTCACCTGACCGTCTTCAAACCCGCACTGGATGATGACTTCAAAGTCACCGGTTCCGGCGACGGGTTGTTCGATCAGACTTTGGATTTCTTCCGGCAACGACTCGCGCACGGAAAACGGAAGCGCTGCTTCCAATGCCTTCTCGGCATCCGCCACGATAAGATCCTTCATGGCACGGCCGCGGTTGTCGGCGAGTTCGCGCCCGCGATTCATATCGAATTCTTGCGGCTTTGTTAGGTAGCCTTCCGCCCAAGCTGCGAAATCTCCGATGGCGGCGACGTCGACGCGAGCGACGCGTTCGATCTTCTTTTTCAGAGGTGAGTCTGCCCGAATGATGGAGTCGTTGGCATTCTCGACGGTTTCACGACGTTCCGGCAGCGAAACGAGGGCGAAGATCGTGAGCAGGCACGCAACAAAAGCGGCCAAGTAGCGGGGAAGAAGGGGTTTATTCACAGCACTTTAGAGTAAAATGCGTCAGAGCCAGCCCAGTGGACAGTATAGCCTGATTCAGCTGCTTCGGAAAATGAAACTCTGTTCTGAGCGGGGCCGGATCGGGAATTTTCCTAGCATTTTCCCCTGATTTTGCCAAAGATTCTCGGGATTCTGTGATGCGCCCTCTTTCTTCGACTGTTTCCAAGTTTTTCCTGACTCTCATTCTTCTTTGGACTTTGTCGCCGACAACAAGGGCTACGGAGTTCGTCACGGTTTTTTGTTCTGGCGACGCCGTGCAGGGTGGAGGGACCTTGGCCTCGTTCGCCCCACACTCGCTGGGAGATGGCGGGCATGTCGGAGGATATGGCACTATCAACCTTTCCGGTGGCGGACAAGAGAGTGGGGTTCTGTTAGGGAATCCGAATGGTGCGATGGATTTCGTGATTCTCGAAGGGGACAATGTGGGTGGCGCGGGTGTGGCTTTTCAAGGCCTAGGTGCGCAACCCGTCGATGACGTTTACGTTGATGCGGCGGGCGCCGTGGCGATGGTGGCTCAGCTTGATCTTGGGAACCCGCTTGCTTTTCTCGACGAAGGGGTGGTGACGGGTGGAAGTGGTGGAGTGAACGCTTTGCTATGGGGAGGTCAAAGTCCTGCGCCGGGATTGGGAGGTACGTCCGAAGTGGGAGAGATTCGCGGAATGGAGATGAATCAAGGGGGAGCGATTGCTGCGATTGTCTCCGTGTCTGGTGCAAGTTTCGGCAGTGGCAATGTGATCTATCTCGGTAATGCGGGTGGATTGATTCCGGTGGTGGAGCCAGACAAGGCTTACCCGGGATTGCCCTCGGGAAAGACGCTCGATGGCATCAACGGGATGCATCTGGCGGAGGATGGTGCGGTTTTCTTCAATGCCGTGATCACTCCCACGGGCGACGGCGTAACCTCGGCGAACCAGCAGCGCATTTGGTATTTCGCCAACGGCACCGTCACCGAAGTCGCGAGGATCGATCAAGCGCCCGGCGGTGGAAGCTGGGCGCAGTTCCTGGTGCATGAGGCGGCTGCGACCAATGCTTTTGCCATCGAAGGGTTTATCGGTGGGGATTTCGTCATTCATACCGGAAGCGTGGGGAGTTTGACTCAGGTATTTCGCGATGGTGATTCCGCGCCCGGCACCGGGCTCAATTTTTCCAGCTTTTCGGAGCCGACTTTTTCCCTCTCGCCGAATAGAGTCGGTGCTTTAAGTGCCTTTGTTGATGATTCAGGAATTAGAGAAGGCCTCTGGCGTCATGCTGGGGGTTCGCTGGCGCTTGTGGCTTTCGAGGGCGATCCCGTGCCGGGGTTTCCGGATGCTGATTTTCTGACGCTGCGGCCTTCCGTAACACCGGGTGGGAAGGTCGTTTTTCAGGCGGAGAATTCTTTGGACCCGCCGACGTTGGCCGACAAGGGAGATGGAATCTGGTTCGATGACGGATCGGGTCCGGTCGCTCTTCTTCTCCATCGGGACGTGGTCGATCTCCCCGGCGTCGGGCCGACGCAGATTTTTTCTCCTGAGTTCCCGACGACGCTGACGGACCGCCGCGTGACGAATGCGCGGGAAGAAGCGGTGATCGAATTCTCGGCGGGCGGCAATTGTGTGGGCGTAATATCCACGATTGATCCGTCGACGCCCGGCAGTGTGTCGGGGAGCGTGGAATTCGACGCGGACGGGGATGGCAGTGCGGCGGGAGGTGGATCGGGAATTGACGGCCTCTCGGTGCACCTGTTCCTCGATGACGGCAACGGCGCGCCCTCGGGTCCGGCTATTGATACGACGACGACGAATTCCAGCGGGGAGTTTGCTTTCGATTCGATTTCCGGCGGTGACTACCACGTGCGGGTTTTTGCGAGTCAGGCAATGCTTGATGCGAATCACCTTTGGACATTGCCGGATTCCAGTCCGGCGGCATCTGCTGACCAGCCTGTCACGGTTTCGCCGGGACTTGAAACGAGTGACGTTGTTTTTCTTTCGACCAATCCCGTGGATATCATGGGCTTCGTCTGGGAAGACACGGATGACGACGGACAACCGAACGCGGGTCTCGCCGGCGCAACGGTCACGCTTTTCCGCACGGCGGGTAATTTACAGATCGATTCCGTGACCACGTCTGCGGGTGGGAGTTTTTCCTTCCAATTGTTACCTCCGGGCGATTACTACATTATCGAAACCGATCCCGATCAGTATGTTTCGGTATCCGATAGTGATGGCGCGAACGACAACCGCGTGGACCTCACGCTAGTCGCGAACGTCCTTCCGCCGATTGTCACCTTTGTTGACCGCGACAACTCACCGTTCATCGCAACGCTTCGTGCTTTTGATCCGGCCTTCGGTGGGGAGGATAGTCCTTACACGAATTCCAGTAAGAACTCGGCGGACCGTTCTGCACCGTTGGAGTTGTTGAGCTCCAATCCCAACCTTCTCGCCCTCCAAGAAGAAATCACAAAAGGCCTCATCGCCGATGGTGTGACACCGCTCATCCTTGAACTCTCAGCCCGCGACCCTTTCGCCGGATTGGCAACGGTGCGGTGGACGATGGAGGTCGAGAACGGTTCGCTTGCGGGTGGGATTTACGCGCATGCGGCCCAGCGCACGCCGGGTCTTGGTTGGGAGGATGCCGTCGTCCCCTCTGCCGGGAGCTTCAACGAAGTTGAGGTCGCGACAAACAGTCCGGGCTTTCTTCAAATCCGTGCGCTCGACCCCTGGGATCTGCAATTTGACCCAGGGGAGACCGAGCTTCGAGTGATCCTTACTCTGATTGATCCCGTGACTGAAGATGTGATTGGGACGCGGACTTTTTGCCTCCGTCGGCCGATTCTCGCGGTGGTGAAGGATTTGAACTCCGGTCCGCTGGGTGCGGCCTTTCTTTCCGAACTTCAAACAGTGCGGCCGTCCGACTTTATCGTTCCACTGGAATTGGGTGATCTCGACGGCCCGTTGTTCAACGACTTCCGCCCGGAATGGGCTTTTCTCCGCGCGGACGTAGTCGGGCACGGGCGCGGTGGCATTCGTGCGCTCATGACATTGGAAGATGACGCAACATTCGACCGGGGACGCTTCGGGCGCATGGTTGGCGTAGCGGTTCCCCATAATGGTTCGCTGGTTAGTGTCTATTTGACAGCCCTTCAGAATAGACTGCGACAGATTGATACTTCCGGACAATTACTCAGCCACATTCCGGCGGCGATTTCGCAGAATACTCAGTGGTCGGCGTTGACCGACACAAGCGCATCTGCCAATGCCTTGCTGACCCTGAATCCGGCATCCGAACTTTTCTACTCCAAGGAAGAATTCAGTCACCCGCTTCCGATTCATCATGTCGCCGTCTCCTTGAGTGGAAAATCGCCTTCTGCCTTCGATCTGGTGAAGCTCGACGCGGCGATTGGTGGGGATGGTGTTGTGGATTTCGATAGCCAGTATGTGGATCTGGACGCCTTCGCTGGCAATGTGACGGGCCTGTCGACTCGCGAGACGTTTATCAGTTTCAGCGGTCCTCCGCACGGAGAGCCCGTGGCATTTTTCGGCGGTGCGCCCGGTCAGATGCAATCTCCGGCGATCGCGTCGATCATCACAACGGTTCTTGATGATCCCAATGAATTCCGTCCCTATATTCCCCCGGAGAGTTCATTGTTCAGTCGGTTGGAAGTTCCGGCTCAGGCCGCTTTCGACGCTCCCGCAGAGATCCTGGTCGACATCGTCGGAATTCCGTCCCCTTCGCCTCCATCAAGTGGCGGCGGTGCTGCGTCCCCACCGCCTGGCACGGACTACGACTTCGAGATTACCCCTGCGCCCGGGTATCCGCTGGTCGGTGATGTTACCTGGTTTGCGGAGCGCTTCGCGCCGGGGGGCGTGACGACAGTTGGGTTGACGGTGACCCCTGATGGCAGCGACCCGCTTAAAGTCACCGTCACGGTGGAAGACGGTCTCTTGGGCGATGTGATGCTCTACGCGTCCTACGAAACGAGTGGCGGGAAGCTCGTGTTCGCTCGGCCGGAGCGTGTGGTGACAACTTTGCCGGACGGTGAATTCCTCAACGGTATCGATGTCTTGCCCGCGACCATCACCGTAAATCTTGGCGAGACGATCATTCCGGAAATCATCGCGAAGTTCAGTGGTGGGACGCAAATGCGCCGGGCGGTGCAGCCGGGTGATGTCGGGACCGTGGGGATCTCGCAAACCGGTGTGGTCGATGTCAGCAACCCGATGGAGTGGGAAGCAATCGGCGAAGGGACGGTGACGATTTCTCTCCCCGTCTTCGGTTTTTCCAATGCCGCCATCGTCACCGTGGTGGACCCTTTTCCAACGGCGAATCTTGAGGATTGGAAGGCGGCCCGATACGACACGACCGAACTCGCCGACCTCTCGATCACTGGCGATGGCGTCGATCTCGATGGGGACACGTTGGATTTGTTTTTTGAATTCCTCACCGGTGGCGAGGATCGCGTGCCGGACACGAATTTTCTCCCTAACATTCGCACCATCGAGATTGATGGCGTGGCAACCGATGTCTTGGCCATCCGCTTGTCGAAAACCGTCGCCGATGTCGAAAGCGTGAGCGTGGAGACCTCGACGGGGCTGGCGGGTTGGGTGCCTTTTGCGGATTTTTCCGGGGGGTTTGACCCCGATCACCCGTTCGTCGCCGACTTCCGCGACTTTGGAGATTTTCATGAGATCTATTTGGAAATTCCGCCGGGACTTGAGCAACAATTCTTCCGCTTGGCTGCGCTTGGGGAGTTGCAACCAGGGCCGATCACCGGGACGACCGAGCTAACGTTTGAAGGCGCGATCCCCTTTGAATTTGAGTATGGAGATCGAGTTTCAGGACCAACTGATGGGAGTTTCGTTTACGGTGGAAATCCCGGCTACACGCCGCAGGTAGAGGTGCGCTATGGGTTCGGAAATTCCATTCTCACGAATGGTGGAACTGGTGACCTGGTGCCGCTGTCGTTGCGAGGAGCGTCAGAAGGTCACATCACAGTGCGTCTGTCTGCGGATCCCGGTTATCTCGTGGAGGTGGCTGGCTTTGATGTCGGAGTTTCGACCTCACAATTTTCCACAGATCCAAGCCCAGAAAGTGTAACTTTGACGGACCTAAACGGAGGCGTGCTTACGGAGATACTTTCTCCCGTGATTCCTCGAGCGACGCATGCAGACTTTGACTTTGCCCCGGGGCAGGCAGTCGCTGGCGAGATTGAGATTCGAGTTAATACGTCAAACTTCAACTCGCAGCAGCGTTTGGACATCGCCATGGATAACATCCGATTCAGTCAGCGCCAGTTACGCGATTTTGGTGATGCCACCGAATTGACCTTCGACCACGGGGCGGAGACAGTGAATGGCAATTTATTCCTCGAGGCCGACTACGGTGACCGGGTTACGGGACCGGTTGATGGAGCGGTGTCTTATCGCGGAGTGGGAAGCTTTACGCCCAACGTCGTCGTGGACTACGTCGCTGACTCGCGAGTCGATGCTGATGGCTATGGAAACTTCCGCGACTGCCTCACCTCGGCGACCGGTGTCTTACGTGTGGTGTTGACGGCGGATCCGGGATATATCGTGGCGTTGCAGCGCTTCGACGTGGCTGCGGAAGAGAACAGACATTTGAGCGACCCGACGGGCAGGCATGTCCGCGTCACCGACGACACGGGAGCAGTTTTGTTCGAAGAGCTGTCGCCGACGATTTCCCACGATGCGCGCAGCCGCTACAGCTTCGTTTCCGGGCCGCTTGAATCAGCGGAGATCACCATTGAGGTGGACACCACTCTCTTCACTAGTTCACGGCGAGTCGGCATGGATAACATCCTCTTCAGCCAACGGCCTGCACCGTAAGCGGTTTTTCGTCCAGCATAAGAATTCGCCTTGCGCGGGTCTAGGGTTCAGTTTTAGAAAGGACGCGCATCATGGCTACTTCCATCCCACTCAAAGCGAAAATCAATCTCGGGGTTGTTCCCACTCACATCAAATTCGTCGGCGGGCTTGTGCCGGATGATGACGGGCGGTTGCCGCGCGGTGATGATGGGAAGTTGAAGATAGTGGCGGAGATGGAGGCGCTTACCGCCGAGTCGCCGGTGAAAATTCAGAGCGCGCAGATCACGTTTTTTCCGGGTGTCGATGATGGCGATACCGAGGAATTAATCAACGGTTTGCGGGCGTTGGATCTGGAGGTCTTTCCCATCCTCATGGTCGGCGGTGCTGATCCGATGAAACCTGAAGATGAGGATGCAGTAGTGGAAATGTTAGTGTCGGGGTTGAAAACGGCCGTCAAGTTCGGCATTGAACAAGTGGCGTCAACGTCGATCGAGGAATGGATGCAGCCGGGGGCGACGCCGAAGACGGGAGCGGAGTTTGATGCGGCGGTGGCGCAGAATGTGAAGGTGCACACGCGGGCGGTGAAGGAATCCGGTGCGCTCGAGGGCGGGGTGAAGGCGTGGCACATTGAGTTTCTGCGCGGCGGAGAATTCCAGACTTTTACCGATGTGGCCAAGGCGTGGTCGCTCGTGAAGGCGGCGAACGAAGGACTGGGGCAGTCGTTTTTCC
>JBCCWV010000052.1:0-26292 GCA_039192745.1 Verrucomicrobiota bacterium
CCATCGACGTTGAAGTTCACCAAGAGATGGACGAAATCGCCTCCTGCGACCGCATTTTCCGGAAGCTTCGCGATCGCTTGCATGACCAGATTCGTTCCGCTGGAGATGGTCGCGATGATCAGGTCGTCAGCAAGAATGACGCTACTGCCGGTCCCGGTCCCCCCGGTTTCAAAAATTACTTCTTTCCCGACTTGATCGGAAGGGCGGAAGACGAATTCCAGCATAGCTTCGTTTTCGTCCAAGACGATACCGCTCCCCGGATAGGCGATGTTGTCACCGATATCGATGAATGCCGCTCCGCTGTCTCCGAGAGTGCCTACAACACCTCCAGAGAAGGAATAGACGTCGGCGATTCCAGGAGGCGCATTTGAGATGCTGCCGCCCGAAACGATCGTTCCGCTCTCGACGACAATCGACGCGGTCGGGCTGTTGTCGTCTCCAGAGTTTATCCAGGACGCATTGGTATTGGAACCATTGCTGGCGTCGAACTCCAGGATTGCCCCAACAGTCGCCGTGCTGACAGCTCCGCTGGCGATCGTGTCGTTGGTTTTCGCATCGAAGGTGATGGTGGAATCGGCAAAAACGGTCACGACGTCGTTACTTCCGCCGGAAACACCGGTTGAAGTGACGGTGATCATGCCGGTCGTGGAAACCGTTCCATCGCTGACTTCATAGCTCAACGTTTCCGAGGTGTTGAGACCGTCTCCGAGCGCCAAAATCGTCGCGCTCGTCGCCGGGTCGTAGGAGAAGGACCCGTCAGTCGCAACCGTAACGTTGGCGCCAAGTGAACTGGAGAAAAAGGTGCCCGGCACCACGTTTCCGTCGAAGCTGACAAGTGTCAGCGTGTCGAGCGACTCGTAGTCAAAGTCATTGGCAATGAGATTGAGCTCAATGCAGGCCCGGTCCGTGATGGAAACGTCCTCGTCCTCGACCACAGCCGCGTCGTTGACGCCATTGACCGTGATGGAAATGGTCTCGGTCGAATTGACCCCGGCATAGTCGGTCACGGTGTAATCGAAGGAGTCGACCAAACTGTCTCCGTCATCCAAAGCGCGAAGGCTTGCGCTGGTCAATGGATTGTAGTTCAAGCTGCCGTCCAGATTTTGTGTGATCGTCGCTCCCTGAGCGCTGATCGCATTGAAGTTGGAGATGTCTGACGGGGCAAACGAAGTGCTTGTCAGGCTGGTTCCGACATCATTCGTGGTGGGGTCGATGTTGTCGACCGAGGTGTCTTCGTTGGTCGCACTTAGAACGTCGGCGACAAGGGCGGTCGGCTCACCAATAACAACGGTGAAGGTGCCGCTGGCAGGGGAGGCCCCACCATCGGAAACGGTGAAGTCGAATCCACCCGTCACGCTTTCCGCCGCACCAGCGTCAAACTCGAGGAGACTGTTGTCGATGTCATCCTGAGTAAAGGTGCTCCCGAGGCCAAGGGCTCCGGTTCCGACAAGCTCAAAAGATCCGCCGGCTGGTGTCGTGTCGATGGTGTAAACCAGCGCCGAAGTCGGCGTATTGCCGTCCACGGTGCTCAGGAAGGCATTGGTGATAACGGCGTCGGTTGTATTTTGGAGAATAGGGAAAGGATTATTATTGGCGATGACGGGGTCGGCGGAAGGAATGAGGCTCTCAATCGAGATTCCTACCAGTCGAAGTTGACTGACAGCGGATCCTGCAGAAGCCGCGGCGCTTCGACCACAGGCGAACTCAACGTCGTCACTCGCAGCAAGATTCAGAATGGCTCCTGACCAACTTCCCGCCTGGTCGTCATTTGTGTCGTTGTTTCGATTGTAGCGGTTGCCGCGGCCATAGGGCTCCATATTCCCGCCATTGATTCGCCAGCCGTGCCGGGGAACGACGCGATCACCGGTGTAACCTTCATGATAGACCGCGCCAAAGAAGAGGAAGTTTCCGGCATTCGCGACCTCAATTTGACTGTTGGCGGGAGTGGATGTGCCCGCGGTGTGCGTGAACGCTGAGGATGAAATCGCGTCTTGTGTGCGGAAATACATGGCGGGATGTGCCTCGCTATTCTCGGCGCCATTGTTGACGGGTTGGTTCGAAGAATCCGTAAGCTCGATAAGTTCCGCCGTGCCGGGAAGTTTGACGATAGTGATCGCGGTGTTGCCACCCTTGATGGTTGCGTTAGTCCCACTTTCTTTGACGACATTGACATTCAAGATTTGTCCGCCGCTGGCCAAATTCAGTATCGTGCCAATACTGGCGATTTGATCATGCACGTCTTCGCCATTCGCGTCTCCGCGCATGTAGGCTGTAACTTCGGTGCCGGTAACGGGGACGCCACCCAGCTCCAAGACTTGACTGTATTGCGTGCGAGAATTGACGCTCCCCGTACTCAACCCCGTATTGGCAAAAACCATGTAGAGACCGGGCTCATTGAGGGTAATGTCGGCTGAACCAGCCGTGAACGAAAACGCCGAGCCCAAGCTCGAGTCTGCGCTGAGATCGCTGTATTGCACGTCAGCATTCGTGGCCACCGCCCCTTGATCGGAAGTCCGCGAGGCACTGAGAAAGTCCCAAGCATCGTCCAGCTTGAGAAGTTGGATGGCCACTTCGTTCGCAACGGTGTTGACTCCGCGGGGCCCGTTCGTGTCCGAACGGAAGGATTGAAGTTGGAGGACATCGTCATCACTGGCGACCGTGATGATCGCTCCTCCAGTCGTGATCGGCTCATTTGCGCCACCGGTGACCCGCATGAATCCAGAAGAAGCACCTTCCGCTAGGACCGTGCTGTCCAATACCAGTCGACTTTGAACCTCCGCGCGTTGCGTGCCTCCATTGGGGGCAAACTCCGCGTTGTATAGAACAAGGTGGCGTCCGGCGCTAAGTGCGATTTCCGAAGCATCGCTCGTCGAAGGATTCAACTCGTAGGAGCCGTCAGTAACCACGGTGGTCGAATCCCAAACGTGCTCAACGGCAGTCCCATCGTTCCCATCGCCCACGGCAGCCGTTAAAGCGGTGACCGTGCCATCGAGGAAGGACGCGGTGTCACCGAGATTGCCGCCAGGGGTAACCTGGGCAAATCCACTTGGAAGAGTGAATGCGAGAATCAAGCCAGTCGCAGCGAGCGGCTTAGTTAGCGTGCAGATGTTTATCATCATATAAGAAGTTAAAGGCTGAATCGTACATGCGTATGCAGAATGCGATCACGTCGCATTCAGCGTTTTAAAAAAGGGAAGGGGATTTCTGGAGAACAAGTGGGTATTTTTAAGGCTCGAGCGGCCCTGAGCCTTCGGCATTCACGAGCATGCGGAAGAACCGGGCTTTCTGTCCAGCGCCGGGACCGGAGGGGATGAAGATGTCATAGTCGATCTCCACGACCTCATAGCCGGTTCCATCATCAGGAACGACCACCGTCGGTGTGGTGTCGGTGGCATCGACCCAGACACTCATATCATGCGAGAACTGCGGCGTGTAGGTCAACCCGATGCTGGCGTGATCGACACGTCGCACAAATCGTCCGTCGAAGTCGAGCGGCCCGAAGGTGAGATCGGTAATCTGGGTGCCTGGTGTGAATGTCATTGCATCAACGACCACCAGCGGGTTGTTATCATTCACCAAGTAGTCCGTCCCAAAGGCAAGTTCGAGGAGTGCCCCAAGGCCATCGCTGTCACCCGTGTCATCGTCAGCGGGAATTTCGCTCAGGCCGATAGCGACATCGTTTCCGTCGCCGCCGGTGGTCGTGAGGCCGCCGATTTCGAGAACACCGGTGGAACCACCCGGCAGGAGACCGGCGCCCACGCCGGTGGCGAGGACGGGAGTTCCTGTCGTCGCGTCGGCTGCATCGTTGGCCACGAGGACATAGGTGCCCGCGGAAAGCACGACAGAGCTACTGAGATCGAAGGTTGCTCCATCCACATCGACCGTGCCAGTAACGACGATCTGGTCGAAGTCGGTGCCAGCTACAGCGCCGGTGCCGTCGATATCCCCGTCAAAGGTGCCGGCGATATCGAGGTTGCCGGTGGTGAGCGTTCCGGTTCCGCTGTTGCCGGGGGAGACGGTGGCATCGCCATCGATGTTGACGTTGCCGTCTGTGGTTCCCGTGCCCTCAAGGGTACCTCCATCGATATTGTAATCGCCAGCGCCGGTGTGGCTTCCGTTGAAGACGATTGTGCTTTCGGGGGCCCCATTACTAAGGGTCGTCGTGCCCGGATAAGTGTTCGTGCCAGAAATCGTGAGGATGGCCTCATCGAGGGAATTTTGGAGCTGAATGTTCGAGCCTGCCGTTCCGGAAATGTTACCGGAAACAATAAAGTTGCCGTTGTCTTTATCACCCGCCCCTTCAAAGTTGATGGCCCTGCCGTTAGTGCCCTCAGCGAGATCAATATCCCCGCTCAATGTGATGTCCAAGCCCTCGAGTCCGAGATTACTAAAGCCACGGGTCGCCCCAAGGAGCTCGATGGCGCCGCTCAATTCGAAATCGATGGTGCCACCCATTCGGAGGCCTCCATTTTCGACGAGAATGGGATTGTCAATATTTAGGGAAGCCGTTCCCGCTTGAAGCTGGCCGCCGCGAGAACGGATGGTTCCCTCACCGAGGTGATCGTTGTTATTGACGATGACGAAGCCTTCCTTGGCACCATCGATGCCGTTGAAGAACGAAGAGGTGCCATCACCGAGGTGAAATTCCCCGGTGAAGGTGTTGGCCGGACCGTCGAATTCCACGGTTCCATTATCGAGGCTCCGTACTTCGCCGGTGCCGCTGATGAGAATCGAATGGGTATAGGTCGTGTCGACCTGGACGTTCAATTCAAGTATCCCGGGTGCCGTCGTGATGATTTCCGAGGACTGCAGCGTGCCGCGCTGTGCGCCGACATAACCGAGGCGCAGGAAGCCCTCCGTGAGGGTGGTCGTTCCCGTGTAGGTATTATCGTTGCGCAACACAAGGCGGTCGGTGCCGACTTTCTCGAGCGACCCAGTGCCGGAAATAACACCATCGATGATGTTGTCTCCCGCATTGTTACCGAGGACGATATCATTGGAATCCAGAGCAATCGTATTCCCGGAACCCGAACTGAGAGAATCAATGGTGACGGTGCTTCCGCCAGCGCTACCACCGGAACCAGTCAACTGGAGAACCTGCGCGTCGGAAAGCGTGGGAGTTTCCGCGTAGGTGCCGTCGTTGATGATGATGGTCGTGTTCGTCGTCGCGATCGCCAAGGCGTCGGCAATGGTCTGGAAGGCGTTGAATCCAATGGTGCCGAGTTCCGCGCCAGCCGTGCCATCGTCGGCGTCGGCAACCGTCGTTCCCGCGTCGCCGGTGAAGGCGTCATCGACGTAGAGCGGGCTGGTCGGAAGGAAGATGAGGATGGTTCCGGTGACCGGGGTGCCTCCGTCGTCGATGGAGACGTTCAATTGCACGGGATTCGGCGGAGCCGAACCGGCGGAGAATTGGAGATTGGCGAGCGCATTGTTCAGGTTGGCCAACGATGTCGGCCCGATGCTCCATGTTCCCGCGGAATAGACGCCGAGCGCTGTGGTGTCGCTGATCGTACCGGTGGTGGGATCATCCACGTAGGTGTCGAAGGCCACGGAAGCACTGACGGTGAGAGCCGGATTGGAAACCGCGTTGATCGACATGGTGCCGTCGGACTGGTTCCAGTAACGGAGGGTGCTGATGGCGTTGCCAGTCGGGGCGTTGTCGAGGGCGACATAGGATGAGGAGACGAAATCGCCCGTTCCCGAGCCACCAGGGAGGCCGCCGTTGCCA
The DNA here is from genome assembly GCA_039192745.1 of Verrucomicrobiota bacterium. GTDB lineage: Bacteria > Verrucomicrobiota > Verrucomicrobiia > Verrucomicrobiales > DEV007 > JBCCWV01. Next base: position 5,729 of record JBCCWV010000052.1, read on the forward strand.
GCTGTGCCGATGTTCACGGTGTCATTACCGCTCCAGTTTGATTTTCCAGCCGTGCCGGAGATCGCCTGGTTGGAAACGGCCGCGCCATTGACCGAATAGGCGACGTTGGTCAGGCTAAAGATCACCGCAATGTGGACACGCTCGTTGGCCGCGAGCGCCGATCCGGTCAGCGGAACAGAAATGGAATCATCGCCGTCCCCGAAATCGAAATCAGAGCGGCCGGACGGCTGATCAGTGTCCCCCCCATTCATCTTGACGATGAGGTGCGGAATACCATCGATCATGTAGATGCCGTGCCCGTTGCTCGTGCCGCCCATTTCGTAAATGGTCCGGTAATTCCCGACTGCCACATCATTGGGGCTGGGTTTCAACTCCAAATCAATGGAGAAGAAATTGCCGGGACTGCCGGGATCCGGCAGGAGAGTAAAGGCATTGTCCTCGGGCTCAGCAGTCGTGGAGCCGTCACCAAAGGTGGTGGAGTTGGTCGGCCCATTATAAACGAAGGCTGGATCCGTCGCGGTGGAGACGATGCGCGAGATCGAGCCCGCGTCGTCCATGACCATGATTTCGCCGATGTCCACGGTGCCGCTGCCGCTGTAGGTGATCGACTGTGTCTCATTGCCATCGGTCCTCGGCGGGAGGTTTCCGTCGAAGATGAAGGACGTCGCAGCTACGGGAGAACCGGCAAGGCCACCGCTTCCTGTTCCGACGATTGTGACCGTGACCGATTCGCTGCCTTCCAGTTCGGAATCCACCGCTGTAGGGATGGTCAGAGTGGTGTTGGCCCCGGTGGTGGTGATCGTCAGCATTTCCGTGTAGTCGGTGCCGCCATCGGTCGCGGTGCCGGTGTAGGCCAGCGTTACGTCGATGTTGCCCGCGGGAACGGCGAGGAGATCAAAAGTGAGGCTGGTGCCTTCGATGACATCGCCACTGAGGGCGGAGATGCTGATGACGGAATCATTGACGGCGGTGATGACGACATCGAATGAGTCGCCGCCACCCGCGTAAGTGATGGTATAGTTCTGTCCGCCCAGAGAGAAGCTACCGCCTTCAATGACGTCGCTGCCGTTGATATTGAAAACACCGGTGGACGCAGCAGTGCCATTGTCGATCACCGTGAATGATCCGGTGGTCGGCAAAGTGCCGGTCAAGTTGAGGACGGCGCTGTCGAGGGTGCTCGTTCCGGAAACGGTGATGGGAGTAACGGCGCTGTTGTCGAACTCGAATTCGAACGCGCTTTCGCTATCGGCGAGGATACCACCCACATCAACGGTGCAGTCGTCGCCGACGATCTTGAAGAGATCATTCGCGCCGCCGTTAATATCGAGATTGCCGGTGATGTTAATGTCGGCAAAGCCGGTGACAGTGACAGTGTCGCCGGTGGTGCCGCCACGGAAGTCCATGTTGCCAGCCACGTTGACGATGGAAGTGCCGCTGAAGGTGAGGATACCTTGGCTGTTATCGTTGACGATATTGAAGTTGCGCTCAAGGTCCACGGTGCCGCCACTTTGATCAAAAGTAACCGCACCATTGTTCATGTTGAGGTCCTGGTTGGCATTGCTGACCCTGAGTTCTCCACCGGTCATCACGATCGTCGCCGTTGCATCATCGTCGCCAGTCTGATTCTGGGAGAAGACGAGATTGCCGGTGGTGACGTCGAGGACGCCGGAGTCGCTGATGTTGAGGAAACCGTCGCCAACGCGGCCGATTTCAAGCTGGCCGTTGTGGGTGACGGTCCCGTTGCCGATGATGTTCAAGGTCGCGACGGTGTCGTCGTCGTTGTCGTCGCCGGTGCCCTCCCCGGCAACATAGCCGGTATTGTTGAGGATAAGATCCCCGGCCACGGTGAGTGTGCCGGTCGACGAACCGTTTTGACCGGCGCGAAGGTTGTTGGCGGTGACGGTGGAACCGGCGCCCACGGTGAAGCTGCCCGTCGCGCCGCTGCCGCCATCGGTTCCGCGACCGACGGTGAGGCGACCGGTGATATTGATGTCCTGGCCGGTAGTGGTGGCCCAGGTGCCGTTGGAACCGTCTTCGTCGCCGATGGAAAGGTCCTGAAGGTCAATGTCCGTGCCGCTCACGGAAAGCGTGCCGCCGTTGACGTTGACGCGGGCGGTGTCGACGTTGGTCGAAACGGTGTCGGCGCTGCCTTCGCGGATCGTGCCGGTCAAGGTGAGCGTTCCGGCATTGAGATTGTAGGTGCCCCCGTCCGTGCCCGGCGCGCCTCCGAAGAGAAGGTTGCGGGCCGTGACATCCGCGGTCGTTCCGCCGATGATGCCTTGGTTGATGACACCGAGGCCGCCACCGCCGACGATGATGTCATCGGAAGCGCCGAGGGTGAGGCTGGAACCACCACTGAGATTGAGGAGGGAAGCGTCCGCATTCGAGTCGAGACCGATGCGGAGGACTCCCGCACGGGTGACGTCGCTGCCGTCGAGAATGTTGGCGACAGCGGGACCGGTGCCGGTGGATGCGGCATTTTCGAGGGCGATATCCCCGGTGGTCGTGCCCTGGACGACCGTCCACGTCGCGGGATCGGCAGCGGTGAAGTCGGTGGGACTCAAGGTGCCGGCTTCGGCGGAAATGAGGTCGAAGCTGAGATTGCCCGCTGCGGAAACATCCGCCGCACTGGCTGGGAGGACATTGCCGACGGATGCCATGGATTCGTCAAACGCGTCCCAATTCGCGGCGACTGCGTCCCAGGCGGCGTTTCCGCCGACCCATACGGTGGTGTCGTCGATATTGCCCGCTCCACCACCGGGAGTTTCAGAGCCGCCGAGGGAATCTAGCGCAAGCAGGGTGCCTGCAGTGATAGTTGGCGCGCTGATGGAATGGAGTGGTTCAATTGTTCCATCCGCAGGAATGGTGAAGGCGAGGGTGGGAGCGCCTGCGCCGTCGAGGGTCAGGTTCCGCACACGGCGAAGATTCGCACCGGAATCCGAAAGGAAATCGACGCGACCGCCTGTCACATTCAGGAAGCCATTGCCGTTGGCATCCCAGTCGAGGTCGCCTCCGAGGCTCAATTGACCGGCGCTGACGTTCATGGTGGCATTGCGGTTGCCGTTGTTCCCCTTGAAGAGGTTTCCATTCACGGTGACGGTGCCCCCCGCAACGTTCATCGTGGCGGTGTGCGCGTTGAAGTCATCGTTGGCGAAGCGGAGAGTGCCGGTGTGGGTGAAGGTGCCGCCGGTGTTGACGGTGATGGTGCCACTGTCGCGGCGGCCGACATCGGAAGTGCCGCTACTGGTCCAGTCTCCGTTGACGGTGAGAAGGCTACCGCCGGGACCGGCGGTACTTTCTTCCTGGAGAAAAGGACCCGCGTTAACAGTACCACCGGCAGCAACGGTCAAGTTCCCGATGCCGGCATTTCCGATATAGAGCGTGCCGGTGTTCGTGAGGGTCTGACCAGAAGGAACGGTGTAGGTTCCTGTGGTGCCGGCAGATTCGCCCACGCGGAAGCTTTGGGTCGTGATGTCACCTCCGACGGTGAGGTTGGCATTGTCGACATAGAGTTGGGCGTTCGCGACATCCGTGTCCGGAACTCCGCCGGCGCCTTCGACGATGTCACCGGAGACGTTCAAGACGGCTGAGCCATCGAGATTGACCGTGCCGCCATTGTCCTGGTAGTAGTAATTGTCGACGTTCAGGATCCCTCCAACGAGATCCACCACAGTATCGCCACCAGTGCGTCCGTGATTGATGTCCGAAGTGGTCATGTCGAGCGTGCCGCCTTCGAGACGCAGGGCCGCGGCGTCGTTCCCGGGGGCTGCACCGAGAGTGAGGTCCGTGCTGCGGGTGACCGTGCCCGCATCGATAACGGCGCGGAGAGGGTCTGCGGTGACCGCGGCGCTGGTGGTAGCTTCGAGATCCGTGCCGTTGATGGCAGGAGTCCAAGTGCCGCTGCCAGCCGGAGCGGTGCCGGTGATGGCATTGTCCGCCTGCATGACCACGATCGTCGTGCTGGCGGCGATCGTGCCGTCGGGCGGGACGTTGGTCAGCCAGTTCGTTCCATCCGAATTGAGCCAAGCGGCGGTGGCCCCATCCCAGATAGTGTCGCCGCCCTGGTCGCCGACCGTACCGCCGGGAGCGAGAAGGTCGAGTGTGCCACCGGAACCGAGATTGATGTCGGTGGCGGTGAAGATGGTTCCCGGCGCGACCTGGTAGGTGCCGCCGGTCCAGTCGATAGTTCCGACGTTCCGGACACCGGGGTCTTCCGTGAGGAACGTTCCCCCGTAGAGATTGAAGGTGGATGTCGCGTTCCCGAGGGTTTCGAATTCGTCGCCGTGGGTGACGGTGCCGTTGTTGATCGTGACGGTCCCGGTGTGGGCACCCGTGCCGCCGGTGGAGCCGATTTCGATGCCGTTATCGATGGTGACCACGGAATCCGGGTGGTTCACGGTGAGCGAGCCGCCCGAGGCATGAACGCCGGTGCTGATGGCCATGCGAAGTTCGCGACCGATGGTGAGTGTTCCTCCGTCAGAGGCGTTTCCGACGACGAGATTACCGGTGGCGCTGGCCCCAGCATTTCCGTTGGTTGAGAGGACATCGCCAACACGGACATCACGACCGTAGTTGAGTGCACCGAGAACGGTAAGCGTGCTGTTGTAAGTTCGGTTGTTGCCATTTGAGATTCGACTGAGGTCACCGTCGTTGTTGGTCGAGGTGTTGATCGTCTTGTTGTCGGGAATGGTGAAGGTGTTTCCGCCGAAGTTGAGTCCTGTTTCCACGAAGTCGAATTCATCGACGTTCCAGGTTTGCGCCCCGGCTCCACCGAAAATCAGGTTGGCCCGATGGAAACGGAGGCCAATCTCGTGAATGCCATCGGTATCCGCGCCATCAATGTCACCATCGATTTGCAGACTCCCCGACGTACCTGTCTGAAGGAAAATCTCATTCCCCGCGTTATTGCTGCCGCTGTTGATATCGCCCTGAATTTCCACGGTGCTGTTCCCGTTGTTCATGACAAGTCGCCCCTCGCGGTTGCCGCCGGTGTTGGCCCCGATCTGAACATCGCCGGTCACGACGAGATTGGCATTGTTGGTTCGGACTTGCAGTTCCGTCCGGCCGGTACTGCCGCCACCGTCTGACCCACCGATTCTTAGCGAGCCAATCGTTCCCGCGTTCGTGCGAAGACGCATGCGTTGGTTTCCAGTAGCGCGACCATTGGGAATGAGCACGATGTCGTCGAGAGCCCCTTCCTGTGCTGAGCCTGGCGCAGCGAGGAGATCCCAGTTTGTGGTCGTATCCCAGACGTTATTGGCATTGTCGTTGTTGTCGCCGACGCCTTGCCAAGTGTAGGTGTCTTGCGCGAAGGCAGTGGTGATCAAGAGGCTCGCAAATCCTAACGATGCGATAACTTGGAGGATGGTGTTTTTAGTCATTTTTTCCTGAGGTGAATTTGAAGCGTAGTACGGACTATCAGGACTGCTGGTTCGCGGCAGCCTGAAAAGAAGCCGAAGAGAGGGCTTTGTGGGGATTTTTGCTCAATGTGGGCCTGTAGAGGCGTGGGGGGTTGTCGCCAATAAATCTACTGTTGCCTTAAATTTTTGAAGCATTGTGCGCGCGAACACAAGAAAAAATCCTTTAAAGAGGTGAATAAAACTGACTTTCCTTGGAGGGTAAAAAGGATGCGGGTGCGAAACTATAGGGCTATTCAGAAAAAACGCGGCCCACTCGCAGCCGATGCGGTCGAAAAATCGGGTATTTATTCGTTCCAGAATCTCGAGGAGATCCTGGCGGATTGCATGAAGTCGTTGGCAAGGCATGGGCCGAAGAGACGCGGGATAAATCTATGGTCGTGATCGTTGCTGGTGTTGAGGAGAATGAACTGGTGGTTGGGTTGAGAGAGTAAGTCTTCCAACCGTTTTTCCGCGAGTTGTCGGACTCCCGAAATTCTGATCTCGGTAAACGTGATACTGACATCGCCGAGTTCGAATCAGGCGGCAGTTCCTGAAGGTGAGACGATTGTGCGTTGTTCATTGATTTGTGGTCGCCGAACTGAGGGAACCAAGGTCGCGATCCGTCATCGTCGTTTATGAGTTCCGACGGGGGCGAAGAATTCTGGTAAGGTAGAGCCGGTAATGGTTTGCCAAACGACTCGGCCAAGTGCGCCCGGATGCGGTGAGGAAGAGTGAAAGCAGTCTCTAGGGCGTCGATTGACAAACACACTTCTCACGATTGATTGCCCGCCCTATGAGTGACGCCAATTTCAAGATCGCCGTGCTTGCCGGAGACGGCATCGGGCCCGAAGTCATGCACGAGGCGCGTCGCGTTCTTGATGCGGTAGCCGAGTCTGACGGACTGCGTTTTGAGTTTGATGAAAAGTTAGTGGGCGGCGCGGCCATCGACGCCACTGGTTCGCCGCTTCCCGATGACACATTAAAAGCCTGCGAGGCGGCTGACGCCATTCTCTTCGGTTCGGTGGGTGGTCCTAAATGGGAATCGCTCCCGCCTGACCAACAGCCTGAACGCGGCGCCTTGCTTCCGCTGCGCAAGCACTTCGGTTTATTCGCCAATCTTCGCCCCTCTGTCTGTTACCCTTCCTTGACGGACGCCTCGCCGGTGAAAGACCGGAATATCGAGGGTGGCTTCGATGTCCTTTGCGTTCGCGAGTTGACTGGCGGCATCTACTTCGGCTCGCCCAAAGGAATCGACGAAAAGGACGGCGAGCGCTTCGCCATCGATACGATGATTTACCACAAGGGCGAGATCGACCGCATCGCCCGGGTCGCCTTCACCGCCGCGATGCAGCGTGACAAGCGCGTGACTTCCATCGACAAAGCGAACGTCCTGCAAAACGGGATTCTCTGGCGAGAAGTCGTCGAAGAAGTGGCCAAGGAATTCCCGGAGGTGAAGCTCGACCACCTCTACGTCGATAACGCCGCCATGCAGCTCATCGCGCGGCCGAAGGAATTCGACGTTGTCCTCGCGCCCAACCTTTTCGGCGACATTCTCAGTGACGAGATGGCGATGATCGCGGGATCTCTCGGTATGCTCGCCAGCGCCAGCCTCGGCGAACAACGCGAGGGTGGACTTTATTTTGGAATGTACGAGCCAAGCGGTGGTTCCGCCCCGGACATCGCCGGTCAGGGAGTGGCCAATCCTGCCGCGCAAATCCTCTCCGCCGCCATGATGCTGCGTTTCTCCTTCGGACTCGGCTCTGCCGCCGATCGCATCGAGAAAGCCGTCCGCGAGACTGTCGATGCCGGCATCCGCACCGGAGATATTTTCGGCGGCGGCGAGGGGCAAACGAAAGTGGGGACCGGTGAGTTTGGGGATGCGGTAATCGAGAGGCTCGGATAAGACGGGTTGGCTTGATTGAGGTGAAGGTTTGTATAGACTCATCGAGTCACCAATGGATGCCGAAATGTCGAAGCGATACGCGCTTGAGTTTCCGGAAGCCTTCGCGATCGCGAAGCAGGAGGGGATCGATTTGTCGCTTTTGGAAAGTAACTTGCGGAAGACCCCCGATGAGCGCGCCGGGAGTCATGATAGGGCTTTGAATCTCATGTTGGAGTTGAGGAGAAGCGAGCACGGCCATGGCGATTGAGTTGAAGTCGTTGCTTATAAAAGCGAAAGAAGCCATCGGAAGGCCGCATGATCTTCAGACAGCGTCACAGCTGAGAGCCATCTCCGGGATGAAATGAGGATTGTGCGGAATGATGGCGCTGATTCGACTCGTCGCGTGACATTCGCTTCGCCATCGACATAAACTTCCACCTTATGAAACCTCTCCTCTTCGTGGCTTTCCTCGTCTGCATTAATTTTGTCGGTGCTGAAATCACATTCGAAAAGAAACAACTCACCGATAAGTTTTACGGCGAAGGTGTAAGTGTCGGTGACTTCAATGGCGATGGGAAGCCGGACGTTGTGAATGGACCGTTTTGGTATGCCGGGCCGGATTTTGCGGAGAAGCATGAGATCTATCCGGCGGAGGCGTTCGAGCCGAAAGGGTATTCCAACAATTTCCAAACGTTCTGCGCGGATATTAATCGAGATGGGAACGACGATGTATTGATAGTGACCTTCCCAGGGAAAGAGGCCGTTTGGTTTGAGAATCCCGGGAGTGGGGTTGGCGAGTGGAAACGGCACTTTGTCTTGAGTCCAGTGAACAACGAGTCTCCACTTTTTCTGGACATTACCGGGGATGGACAGCCTGAATTGATTTGCTCACAGGATGGATTCTATGGCTACGCCGGACCTGATGCAAAAAGGCCCGAGCTTCCGTGGACGTTTCGCCGCATCACGCCACAAGTGGCGGGGCACAAGTACACGCATGGTCTCGGAATTGGTGACGTGAATGAGGATGGGAAAATGGACTTGTTAGAGAAAAGCCACTGGTGGGAGCAGGTGGAAGGAGCAAATGGTCAAACGCGTTGGGTGGGGCATCGATTCCAGTTCGCCGGGAAAGGTGGCGCGGACATGTTCGCTTATGACTTCGATGGCGATGGTGACAAAGACTTGTTCACGTCGACGAACGGACACGGCTACGGGATCGCGTGGTTTGAGCAGATTAAGAAAGACGGAGGGAAGAAGGGGTGGGCGAGGCATTGGATCGTGGGTGAGACGGAAGGCGAAGGGGAAAGCGGCGTCTGGTTCAGCCAGTCTCACGCGGCGCAGCTGGTGGATATGGACGGCGACGGTGTGAAAGACATCGTCACAGGCAAGCGGTGGTGGGCCCACAACGGGCGCGATCCGGGAGGTAACGAACCGGCGGTTCTCTATTGGTTTCAGGTCAAACGCGGCGGTGAATCCGGGGCTGCGGAATTCATTCCCCACCTGATCGATGACTCCTCAGGCACAGGAACCCAGTTTGTCGTTACAGATGTCAATGGTGACGGATTGCCCGACATCGTCATCGGCAACAAGCGCGGCACCTTCGTCTTTACCCAAAATCGCGAAGCTTCGTGAAGAATTGGCGAAGCCACCGGCTCTTTCGGCTTCAACATCAGGGGCGTGCAGGGTTTATGAGATGACTTTCAGTAACCGCAGCAACGCACGAGGAAATCCTTGAGGTGATCTCGTTCGAATTTGCCTCGATCCCAGATCTTGTTGGAGAGGACGTGCGCTTGCTCGGCAGGAACGACGTAAGCTTCCGCTGCAAAAGTTGAATCTCCACCGGACACTTCGACTGTTTGCCGATCGTAGAACGTATCTTCAAATCGATCGAGTCGTTCAAGTGCTTCGGCACTGACGTCCAAATAGAGAAGGCCTTCAACGACGTCCTCCTTGCGACCGGTATGCAAGATTCCCGGGAAAGTGGCGTCCTTGACTCGCCGGTTTTGATACCCGTGCAGCTTTGCTTCTTCTTTCCGACAACTCAGCCGCGTCACGGCCATCCACACTTCGGGAAAGACGAGTGACCCGTAGGTGAAGACATTCATGTCCCGTTACTCAAGAAACTTTGCCAAGTAGTAAGCGGTGGCAGCGATGCCAGCAGAGACAAGGAGGAAGATAAAGAACGACTGCCGTCGATGACGTCGGATCGCTTCCAACTGCCGGCGTGGCATGACCATGGCCATGGTTTCGCCGTCCTCCCATCCGTCCGGTGGAGGAATGGTATTCATATCCTCGATTTCTCTAAGTTTTTGACGGGCAGAGACTTCTGGAGCTTTGCACAAAAACTTTTCCAGATCGTCAATCTCGTTCGCGAGCGATTTCGAGCGTTCGCGAAGCTCGTGAACTTCGGAATCGACCTGATCCGGGGAGGATCTTTTTGTCCGGGATTTTATGCCAAACATCAGCCAAAGAGCGCGTTGAAAAGCAGGGCGAACATGCCGAATCCAATCAGCGGAAGCGAGAAGGCAAAACCACGCCGTAGCCAGATGCGGAACCAGTCCGACTCCATGGCCGGGCTTCCAAATGGACCCGTTGCAAGCGACATGCTTTCGCTCGCAAACTCTTCCGCAGATGAACCATCGAGGAGGGAACTGACTCTTGCCATGAGGTTTCGGTATTCCTCACGCGCGTCTTCGATCACCCCCAGAGAGTGTGACAAGTTTCCGCGCATGTCGTCCTTGGACCAATCTTCCGGTTTCACTTCGGAAACGATATCGAGATGGTGTGACAAGGACTCTTTCGCCTGCGCGAACTGCTCGGCTTTCTTTTGGGATTCGTAAATCTCGCGTTCGAGCATGACCACCGCTCGGTTAAGTTTCTCGGTCACCTCTGCCCGGCCCCCGGAGAGTTCCTGGCGCTGGCGTTTGAGTTCCTCGATCTCCGTCTTTTGTCTCTCGATCATCTCCTGCTGCTGCCGCAGCTGGCAAAGTTGTTCCTGCGCGTGCTGCACCTGCTCGTCAAAGTTGTCCGAGCCTGCTTCCGTGCCGGCCTCGCCAAAGTTCAGGGTGCCTTCGAGTTCGGCGGCGCTCGTGTCGTCGTCCGCGGTCAGGATCAGTTCGTCGCCGGAGGCTTTCTTTCGTGCAGTATTTCGGTATCGATTCATAAAAAGCAGAAGCAGGTGAGTGTTGCTAATGATTAGAAACTTAAGATACCTTAATATTACAATTTTTCTAAATTTTCCACTTTTTCTACTCGTCTGAGCGAAAACAGGAGGGGAATGGCGGCAAAAGTGGCGGAAATGCCGATGGCGACAGCCGTGGCGAGGGTGGTTTTCTCCGTGCTGGGCAGGAAAGCGCCTTCGGGATTGTCCTTTCCGGCATAGACCGGCCAGGCCAGCGTCGCGATAAAGGCGAGAATGTAGAGGAAGCTCACGATGAGACAAAGCGTCCCTCCAAAACTCGAAACGATGCGGGCCGGATTCGATTCCTTGAGATTCGGAAAGAGCGTCCCCAAACCTACCGCGACGGCGCTCAACGTGCCGCTCAGAATCGCAATCATGGAGGAAAAGTAGAGCGTCTTCTGCCAGCTTTGCTGAATCATGATGCCCGAAAGCAGCATGAGCCCGGTCGTGAGAAGGCCGGCGAAAGCCCAACTCATGAAGAATTTCTGCCAAACCACTTTCGAAAGAGGAAAGGGCGCGAGACTCAAAATAGCAAGGCGCTGACCTTCGAGGCTGAATTGGGGGAAGACAAAGCGCGTGGTCAGCGTCGAAAGAGCGAGGGCGCAAACAGTCAGGTTCAGATGGCCAATCATTGCCGCCCAAAATGGAGATGCGTCCTCGTATCCCATGTTGCCGAGGTTCAACGTGTAGAGAAGCAGCAGCCCGAAAATGATGACAAACTGTAGCCACTGCGCCGGATCGCGAACGAGAACAAAGACATCCTTCGCGATGAGTGAACGTGTGGAACGGGAAGTAAACGGGACTGGAACGAAATGCTTAAGGCCGAAGTGTTGAATTCCTCGTCCACGCCTCTTCGCGGTGCGGGCGCGGCGGCGCGCAATGGAATGGCGAAACGTTCGTTCGCGAGCACTGCTGAAGACGGGGTAGAAACTACGACCCGCGACGGCGAAACTCATGAGCAGTCCCATGAACGAGTAACTGATGAGAATGAGACCGTAAAACCAACCGCGAGCGTGAAAGCCGTTGCCCCAGTTCACGAGGCTCTCTGAGATCCACATACTGGGAACAAAGGGGTTTTTGCTCATGTTCGTGTACTCGAGCACCTGGTGAACAGCGACGGTCTGGCTAAAGGCGTTTTGCTGGAGTTCCTGGTGATTGGCGTAGATCCCGTAGGCGGACTGGGCGACCCAGAATAGTGCGGCCGCGGCGATGGCACCGGCGACCCACTTGTTGAAAATCCTCACGAGAAAAAGCAGGCCCCAGGACGCGAGCGCGGCAGGAATAATGACGAAGGGAAGATAGACAAAGGCGCTTTGGAAAAAGAAATCCCAAGAGAGTCCATGAAGCGATGCAAACGCGCCGAGAAGCGGCGCACTGATGAAGACAAGCGCCCAACTGGAGATAGCGAGCGTTTCGCAAAATTTCCAGAAGTAGAGGACGCGGTGGGAAACCGGCAACGTCAGTAACCAGTCGGTTTCCTTGCTCCGGAAAAGCATCGTGTAGCTGATGATGGCGTTCGAGAAAACCAGCATCACAAAGAACAGGAAGAACATCATGAAGACGATGCGCTCCGAAAGGAGCGGGCCAATAACCGGAATGTTCGCGATGAAGTGAAGGCCCCGCGAAAATAAGAAATAACCCGCGAACAAGTAAGCGAACATGAAGCCTGCCAACGTGAAGGTCATTAGTTTTGACCGCCCACTCGCCTGCATGGAACGCACGACGAAAACCTTCCACGCCGTCCGCATCATGGTAAAAAACGCCGCACCATTGGAAGGGCGGGATGCGGTGAGGGCGGACATCGGGAGAATCTAAACCACGAAACGCGCGAAAGGCCGCGAAAGTTTTCCGTTTTCCATGTTTTCAGATCCCGCCAGGCTGGAAAAAGTGTCTTCCCGGCGGACCGCGGATGTCCACATCCGCACCGGCGATCCGGCGCAACGCGCCGCACTTATCCCGATGTGGACGTTCCCTCTATCCTGGCGCGCTCCGTAAGAAATAATGCTTCCTTCGGTCGGACAGTTGAAGCGGGTGTGGACACCCGGGGTCCGCCGAGGACATCATTTTTCGCGAAATTTCGGGGCCTTTCGTGGTTCCCCTAAAACGCGCCAATCACTTCGAAACCAAACCCCTTCAGATACTCGGTTTCCGGCAGATGGAAAAGCACCGGATGATCCGCACGCTGGGTAAACGACTCCCGCAGTCGAATCGTCCGTTTCGCATCGTTGGCGGCGTCACGAATAACTTCCGAAAACGGGCCCCAACCGACGTGATGCGAACAGGTAAATGTGAAAAGCATTCCTCCCGGTTCGAGCATCTTCAACGCGCGAAGGTGGATTTCCTTGTAGCCGCGCATCGCGTCTTTCAGTGACTTCTTGTTCCGCGTAAACGACGGAGGATCGAGGACAATGAGGTCGAACTTTTGCCCTTCACTTTCCCGCTTCTTCAAATCGTCGAATACATTGGCTTCCACCCAAAGGATTTTTCCGGCGCCGCTGATCTCCGCATTGACCTTCGCTTGCGCCAACGCGGTTTCACTCACATCGACGGCCGTGACCGCCGAGGCGCCAGCTTTCGAAGCGGCCAAGGCGAATCCACCTTGGTTCGTGAAACAATCGAGGACCCTCCTCCCATCCGCATGCCGTGCAACTGCGGTGTAATTTGAAAGCTGATCGAGATAGAGCCCGGTTTTTTGCCCGGTGCCGAGATTGATTTGAAACCGGAGATCGTCGTGCGCCATTTCAAAAGGGCCTGGCCACGAGCCCGACAAAACAATTTCCTCCGATTCCATGCCTTCCGCGATCCGACTGGGACTGTCGTTTCGAGCAATAATTGTCTTCGGCGAAAACTGCGAATTCAGCGCCTCCGCAATAATCTCCTTCCGGTGATCCATGGCCAAGGTCAGAGTCTGGAGCACAAAATGATCGCCGTAGCGGTCGATGATCACTCCCGGCATCCCGTCGCTTTCGCTCCAAATCAGGCGGCACAAATTCGGTTCGATCCCGGGCAAGTCCTCGCGCAGCTTCGCCGCCCGCTGAAGGCGTCGTTGGAAAAACTCAAGATCGAGTGCTTGCTTCCGCCGCGAGTAACGCCGCGCAACGATCTGCGACTTCGGATTGTAAATCGCCGACCCCATCGGGCGGCTGCGTTGGTCCTTCAAATCCACCGTGTCTCCCGGCTGCGGATCGCCCGTGGTGCGCAAGACTTCACTGGCATAAACCCAGTCGTGCCCATGAAAAATGCGCGAGCGAGGCTTGATGATCAGGACGGGCATAGGCTATAATGGAAAGATGAAAGTGGGGAAAATCCTACGTAAGATGCGGGATATTGCGAGCAAGGAGAAGCCATATCTTTGGCTTGTTATAGGAGGAGTTTTTGTTACTGCGATTTCGTTTCTCTCAATTTTTCTCAAGCAGAGAGAAGCCGAGATTACAGACATGGATGAACCTTCTGCTCGCTTAAGAAGCTTTGATGATGAAGCAAATAGTAGGCGACTGCTAGAATCCATAAAAAAGCTCAAATCTAACAAAAACCCCAAACCTAACGCCAATCCGGTGATCGTAAAACGTCAGGACCTCAGGGAGCCGGAGGTCTCGGATTTAGACGAGGCAGACCTTTCGAATAAATACATGGCTGGGTATATTCTTTGGAACGAGGGTAAAGAGTTGGCTGAGAGCGGCCAGCTCCTTGCCGCCAGAGAAAAGTTAAACGGAGCCTTGGAGTATTTCGGGACTATCAAAGTGATCGGATCAGAATGGCAGCCGAGAGTGGTCGATTATCGCAGCAAGCAAACTAGAGAATACCTCGACGCCATCGCAATTGTTTTGAACGAAGGAAATCTGCGGAACTAGACTTTTCTGAGGTTCATGTCCGCAGTCGTCGGAGAAAGTGAGAATGTGACTTGATGGTTGTGAAAGGATCGGATTATGTTGGAGGATATGAAACGGCGGACGTACTGTGGCGAGGTAGTTGCCAAACTAAGGATTGTCAGAAAACGATCGGTTTTTCTTGTCGTGGGTATGATCCTTTTCTTCGCTGTTCTGCTGAACTTCTTTTCTTGGAGTTTTTCCTCAAGTGATTCCATTCAAGAATCCACAGTCGATGGCAAGTCGGGGTGGAAGAGGATTTCGACCCTAGGAGAATCGGGGTCGCGAAAGAGCAAGCTGGCCAACACGACGATAAACTTTGAAGCCAAATTAATAAACTCATTAACGTTGAACACTTATGTTCTTGAGAGTTTAGATCGTCCGTCTCCTAGTCGATTCGGCTCAGAAGGAGCGAGGATCGATTCGCATAACCGGTTTTTAGCTCAAATCGACGACGTATCGTTCCGCAGCGAAGTATGGGAGACAGGGGTTGGTTCGCGAACACACGATGGAGTGACATATTTCCAATACCAAGCTGAGTATTCGACCGATAATGACAGGTATTGGCACGTCACGGCGGAAGCGATCAAAAAGTCGAGAGACTCTCGAGGGGGAGAAAATAAAGTGCTCGAGGGGGGACTCGAACCCCCACGGATTGCTCCACTAGATCCTTAGTCTAGCGCGTCTACCAATTCCGCCACCCGAGCAAGTGGTTGAGGATGAACGTACTAAGATTTCGGAATTCACCGATATCCACCGGGTGATACACCCAAGTGATACGCATAATCTTAAAACGCCATTCTATGAACGCAAACAAAAGCCGGGATTGGGTCAAAACCAAGCACGAGCACCTCTACCGCCGAAAATCAGGAATCTACTACGTCCGCCTTGGCAGAAATGCCTGGCGGAGCCTGAAAACGAAGACCATTGCCGTAGCGCTGCACGAAAGGGACCGCATTTTGAAAGCCGACCGCAGTCGGCTGGAGCTTTCGCCGGAGCAGCGAAAAGTGACGGATTGCTCCATGGCTGAAATGCTGATCCGACGAAAAAGGCAGATCGCTGAGGACATCACCCTCAAAGACAGCACCAAGCAATATTGGAACGATATTCACGCCTGTCTATTGAACAGTTGGCCGGGGTTGCTGAAACGCGATGTACGGAAAATTTCGGTGGAGGAGTGCCAAAGTTGGGCTGCGAAATACGCCGAGACCAGTTCGCCAAGCCACTTCAACAACACGGTGATTGCGCTGAAGCGGCTGTTTGAGATCGCCATTGATCTCGGCCTGCGTTACGCCAACCCCGCGGGCAAAATCAAGAAAAAGCCGCGAGTCGATAAGGATCTCACTCTGCAGTTGCCCTCAAATGAGCAATTCAAACAATTCGTGGCGGAAATTCGCCGCAGCCCCAGCCGTTGGGCGGAAGCTTGTGGCGATTTGGTGGAGTTTTTGGCCTATAGCGGGCTCCGCATTGGTGAAGCTAAATGGGTGACCTGGCAGCATTGTAATTTTGAGAAATCCAGAATGCTCGTTACAGGAAACCCGGAATCGGCCACCAAAAACCGGAAACAAAGGTGGGTGCCCATGATTCCTGCCCTCAAAGCCCTTCTTTTGAAAATCCGGGAGCAGAGAAAGCCCCAAGCCACTGATCCGGTGATGCTCGTTACTTCAGCCACCAAGGCAATGAGCCGAGCCGCAAAAATTGTGGGGATGTCCCGTATAACCCACCATGACCTACGACACCTCTACGCAACGATTTGCATTGAGGCCGGAACGGACATTCCGACGGTCGCTCGCTGGCTCGGACACTTAGATGGGGGAATCCTTGCCATGAAAACCTACGGGCATCTCCGTGATGAGCATTCGGTAGCGATGGCCGAGCGAATTTTGTTTTCGGCATAAACCCCGGGGGAAAGTTTTCGCGAGTGAAGCCGCCGTGAATGCTGAATGCTTGAAGATCGGAGCCGTTCCTCAACGCCGTCCATGTCGGGCATGGCAATCTTAGAATTTAAAATCATCGGGAGCGTTCCGAATGAAGTTTTCAAATGACCCGAATGCCTTTACGATTTTCGAGTTGCGAGCATTTCGAGCATCAGCGATGTAATCGCGCACTTTTTCGTTAAGTAAAGAGTCTGTCTCGACTTCTTCCCGCGAATGTTTTGTGAACACGGCTAATTCCTTGTCAGTCATCTCTTGGAGAATTTTCCTAGGTGGCAACTTCCCCTCTCCGGTGCGACGTTCTACAGAAAGGGTCGTCTGCATGCGTGGAGTTAAGTTTTTCCGAACCCATTGGCGAAGAAATCCCAGCTCATGTTGATATCGCTTTTCATGAGACTGCGTGTAACCCAATCGTTCCACGAGATTAAATCCTTCGTCATCGATAGAGACATGGTTGTGCCGCTCATTCCGTTTTCTCAACTTCCAGGCTTTCCAGTGACAGTGCTTAAAGAGATGCTGCTTCTTAGGCGGAGGTGCGTCGCTGACAATCGAAAATCCTTTGCGCCGGATCTCATCGACAAGCTCCTGAACAGCATCGCCCCCGTCCCAATGCCGATTTGATGGCCACCGGCTTGAGACATAATTCATCAGAGGTTGGAAAAACCGTGGGTAGATAACTTCCAAGCGATTTTCATCATTCCCGAGAATCGCCCACTCAATCCTGTTGCCCATATTCAGCGTACGTGCCATCAAGTCGATAGATTCATCGGGGTATAAGGTCAAGAAACCCAATAACTCGGCATCGATATAATTCCGTAAGCTCTCCGCGGCAGTATTCTCGGGCTTAATATCGAAAAAATATCGGCTCTTATCACGAGCAGTCGAGACCAGGAGGCTCAAAAATTTTGCTACCTCTTCTCCATATGGAGTTTCTGATTCGTTCAACGCGCAACCGAGCGAAACAAGTTTCCAGTCTATGGAGGAGTTGTCGGGCTCAAGGGAGTGACCTCCGAGGCTTAGGTTGACTTTGTCCGCGATTTCAGAAATCCAGCGGCTCACTATATGACCGATCCGCTTTTTGAGCCAGATATCGCGGCTGAGGGCTTGACTGAGCTCAGTGGTAACAAATTGCAAAAGGAAGGCGACGAGGCGGTCCATGATGGGGAGGGCCGCTTTCAACAATGTTAGGTACTTTGGCGCAGGCGTCTTCATAGGAAGATGAAACTAAATAGGAATAGCCATCTCACAACTTCCTAATATTCAATTCACAACAAATTTTGCATCAATCTCGCCTAAGATTGCTCAATTTCGTTTCTTGTTTCAATTATCTGTTGGAAGCACAAAAATCTGAGTACAATCTAGATATGGCAACCAGAGATCACACGCCTTGGATTGAGATTACCATCGATCAGGAATCGGATTTTAGCCGCATGAGGGTCTGGCCTTCGGCCACCGAGCCACCTGAGGGAAAGAATTTTCCCAATGAGGCAGACAACTCCGATTTAAATTTCGCAAAATTGCCGAGAAACAGAGAAACGAAGGGCTCGACATCTGAAGAGAAGCAGAAAAATCCATGGGGAAGTGTAAGAGAGAAAGATATAGGCCCCAAGATTGCACTGGTCTTAGCACTCATCCGATTTAAGCAATACGAACTCTGCAATTATTTGAATAAGGCATATTTCACTCCGGAACCTATTGAGGTGCTGCATTACGAAAAAGAAGAGAAAATGAATCCAGCTAAAGCTTTGTATCATCCCATAAGAAAAATTCAGAAGATCCCGGAAATTGAAAAAGCAGAAAGGTCTGAGGAGAGAATCAATTCAGTGTTTGAAGAGGCTCCTCATTGGATTAGGAATTTATTCGATAAAAAGGACTTTCTTGATTGTATAGCCCCAGCATTGGATGGCAGTCAAAAACGAGGCACAACTATCACCATAGATCCAAAATTTTTTGGTCCCTCAGTGGGCAACGGAAATACGAGATTAATCATCATAAGGGAGAATGGAAGTGATAGTTTTTCTGAAGTCAACGATATAGAATCATTGCAGGAAATTGTTGAGAAACTAATCCAAAAATATTGGAAACTTGATTGCGAGATAATACAGGCTCCGCAGCCTAAAGAGACACCGTTGCCCGTAGCGGCAAATGTTTGGCCAGATATCCTAAAACCTTGGAAGCACAAGATCCAAAATGACAAAGAATTAAACTCTCATCGCTTTGTAGATCAGTTTATTAGGATAAGAATTGATCGACCTGCATTTGTGACATTAAGAGAGCTATCAGACAATTATGATAGAGAACCGGGAGAAGGCCATAATGAGTGGACGATAGAAGAGATCCTAAATAGACGTTCTGATGACCTCGTTATAGCCGGAGAGCCCGGTGCGGGAAAAACTTCAATTCTTAAGTGGATCCTTCAAAAAACTGTGGCGGATAATCACGAAACTGAGACAGTAGTGCCGATCTATATTTCACTCAAAGGTTATGTGAAAGGGATGAGTAGTGAGGAAGAGCAAGGCAAGAAAAGGCTTGGTTTTCTTGAGTATTTTCTAATTACCTACTGCGAAGTTTCTCCGGAGAAGCTTGAGAATAGGTTCGAGGAACTCAAAGGATTTCTAGAAAGAAATGAATCGAGATTGTTGCTACTTTTTGACGGATGGAATGAGATTCCCGCCGAATATCGAGGCGATATTTCCACAAAAGTTGCGGCTCTTCAAAGCAAGAATTTACGCATTATCGCAACAACTAGAGGCTCGCATTTGAATCGCGCAATTGCTGATGTTTCGGCCCGGGGATTTAAGATTAATCCTTTGAGTCAAGAATTGGTCGACGAAATGATTGCTATATATTGTGACGCCATGGGTAGGCCGGAGTTAAAAGACGAAATCGAGAAGAATATCAAGTTGGCTTCGGGTCGGTTTTTCACATTGGATCCTCTTTTACTTACCTTGCTATGCTATATTGCCACGGATGACAAGATCAGGCGTATCAGAAGAATTGAAAACGTCTCCGATATTTTTACCGCAGTTTTCAACAAATTACGACAACGGGCTGTGAAAGGGACTCATGAGGATTCAAGTCTGGGGGCTGACGACATTGAAAAATTGACTCATCTAGCGTATCGGAATGTATTTAAAGAGCGTCCTGATCGGCGTGACTTCTCTTTTGATGATCTTAAAGCCTTAGGCTGGACCGAGGATTATATCGAACGAGTTATTAACTCAAGAATAATTATCACGGACCGGTATTATGACGGTTCTGTTACCGAATCGAAAAATCGACCATATTCATTTTATCATATTCGATTTCAAGAATATTTGGCCGGTGTCGGTATAGCACAAAAGGAAGTAGATCTCTTCGAAAGGGATATAAGAGAACTGAAGATATCCTGGAAGAGACTTGAGGAATGGCGCTTTATTTCGGGTAAACTCTACTCACCCCATCGGAGCGATGACGTGATCAATAACGCTAGCTGCGAAGAGAGAAAAAGAGAAACAATATTCTGGAATTTCTGGAAGGAGAAACTGAACGATAATAATTATTTCGGTGGGATTTCGTGCTTTGTAGCGCATTTAGTGGCTGAGTGGGATACAACAGACGCTATGGTCGAGAGATTGGGAGTGAGTCTCTACGATTTGCTTTGGGACAATATAACATTCGAAGTCCCAGTAAGTAGATCAGAGCTCGTTAAGAAAGGGGCTTTCCTCGATGTTTACCGGTGGTTTGAACCGAGCATAGAAGCGTTCATTCGCTTGGATCCCTTCGTATTGAAACAACGAATTGATAGAAACAAACATGGAATGGAACGGCTCTCCATTCTCAAGATCATTTACGCAACAAGAAAATATCTGACTGAATTTCAATTCAAAAAATTTGGGTTTCATGAGATTCTCGATGCCTTATTGAGAGTTTCACCGACTGTCATAGAAATGAGAACTTCTTCTGCTGGAGAGGAGGCTGTTGAAGGTAATTTTCCAGCGGTCACCTGGGATGAGGTGTTGACCTTTTTTAACAGTGGGTCGGATATCGAGACTTTAATCATTGATAAATTTGGTAATTATAGTATGCCTGTTGAAATTCCTTCGAAGGAGGATAGGCAAAGACTGAAGCCATACGTTCAAAGGATTTTGACGTTACTTGTTCGCGGTGTGGAAACTGACAAAGCTGATCTTGCCGTTAAGTGTTCGAAAATATTTTGCGTGCACGGAAAGAGTGATAGCGAGATCGTCGATCTATTGATTCTGATTATTGGCGAACAAGAGGTCGATCAAGACTTGCGAGAATTGGCGTGCCGGAATCTTACGA
>JBCCWV010000053.1:0-26179 GCA_039192745.1 Verrucomicrobiota bacterium
CCTCTGTCGCGAGCTTGTCGATGTTCGGCGTAATGGCCTGGCCACCGTAACAGCCAATGTCGCGAAAGGTGCAGTCATCGGCGATGACGAAGAGGAAGTTGGGCTTGTCGGCCGAGTATGCGAACGGAGTGAGGGCGAGGAGCAGGAAGAGGAGTATTTTCACAGTGGTTTTTTGGTTTTCTAACACAAATGGACACTAATGAACACGAATTAACACAGATAACGAAAGACACTGTATCGGCTTATTCGTGTCCATTCGTGAAAATTCGTGTGCATTCGTGTTAAAAAGAGAAGCTCTAACACACCGTCAATCCTTCAGGTAATTCACCGTGTAGTAGGCAGTCCGCGTGGAAAGCCCGGCGCCCATTTCAGGCACGGCAATCTTGTAAACCTTATCCGTCAAGATTTCTGAAAGCCTTATTGTTACAGCCCGTTTGTCTTCGGAAACGGTGACGCGCTTCGGGGTCACAACCGTCTTGTCGACCATCGGTGAACCATACTTTTCGGAGTAGTCGTAGCCCCAGTGTTCGACGACATACCCGCTAGCATCAGCGGCCCTCTCAGGATCGATTTCGTTCGTGAAGCGAACTTGAAATCCGTTCTTCCGCAAAGCGACAGAATGAATCTCCAGCAAAGGTCTTTTCCCTTCGTAAACAATGCGCTGCATTCCAAATTTCGCCGTCCCCACGCTCCCCCAGCCGCGCGCGGTCTGACCGACATAAAGAGAGCCATCAGGCGCGAACGCCAATCGAATGCAACCGCTTTGCAACGGATTGATAAACTCAATGACGGAGCCCTGCCATTCACCGCCCACCTTTTCGAGGACAGCACGGAAGACATTCGACCGCGTTTGGTCGCCAATGAAAATCTGCCCGTCAAAAGGGCCGAACTTCCCGCCGCTGGTGTCCCACACCGGATTCCCTGGAGAGTTGGCGACCAAGCCCTGCGGAATCCACACTGCGGGCGGTTTCATTTTTGTTTTGAAATCGGCGATCGGAATCTCGTCGAGATTCTTGCCTTTAAAGTCGGGGTGATCCGTGAGCGAAGCCGGGTGGCCGTGAAAACTTCCTAACGTCGCGTGCGCCAGGGAACTCGTTGGGTTCCAGTCCCCCTGATTGTCGGTGAAGAAAATCGATTTTTGATCCGGGTGAATGCCAATTCCTGCCGGCGAGCGCAGCCCCCACGAAAAAGTCTCGTAATCACCAGCAGGCGAAACCTTGTAAACGGTCCCGCGAAGGAAGTCATCGTAAGCCATACCAGACCCGCGCACCTTCACCCCATCGTCTCCCCGGCCATGACCGAGATTAAGCGTGCCGTAGAAGTTGCCATCGGCGTCGCGGACAGGCCCGTAATTATACTGGTGGTAATTGCCGTTGAAACCGAAGTCCGCGGAGACGGCCTCATAGTAGTCGGCGCGACCATCGGCGTTTTCATCGACAAGACAGGTCAGCTCCGGCTTCTGGCAAACGTAAATCCGATCCTCTACCAGCGGCGCAAACGGGTTTTCCGGCTCTCTCGCACCACGGAATTCCTGCGCGTCCAGTCCAGTAATTTCGTGGAGACCGTCGGCGTAAAGCGACCATTGCCCGCCGCTCCATCGCCAAACCTCGCCATAACGCGTCCCCGCAAAGACGTCCCCATTGGGCGCAACGTCGAGGCCAGCCACTTCAAAAACAACTCCCTCTGGTCCAGGAATCGTCTCAAGGCGATACCCTTCCGGGATGATGGCCGGTTGCTCTTCGGCAACAGCCTGACAAAGCAAGAAAATGTAGGGAAGAAGTCTTTTCACTGGGTGTGGGGGTAAAGAATGAGAGAAATTCCATCGGTGACATCTGCCCACACCAATCCACCCTCCGCACCATGACCGCCGCCGCCGAACGAGATCGCGGCGACTTCGACAGCTTCTTCGTCGAACGCAACATTGACCGGGCCGTTCACTTCACCGTCGAACTTATAAGTCATCCCGAGAGCCGCCCGCTCGCCAAGCGACACCGTCACTGACTGCTCGACTTTCACGCCCCCGATGTCGTAAACAAAAATCGTTGAGCGCGCCGCGCGCCGGTAACCAAGGAACTTTGGTTTGGCCTTTTTCAAGACGGGGTCGGCAAAAGAGAGCGGGAACGTTTCCCCGGAATTGATCTTCAAAGGATCCCCAAGGACCTTGCACACCTGGCCACCCCGCCCCTTTCCATCTCCACGCTCGGGGCCAATATCGAGAAACTCGCCGCCCCACAGATAGAGCACACGGCAGGACTCGGTATCAAAACAGTAGTGGATTCCCAACGGCGTTCCCACGGCAATCGAACGCGGTGAAGCTTCGGGCAAGTTGCAACGGACCACTATGATCTCGCCGGAAGGCACGAGGATCATGTCGGCGAGCCGCACATTCGCATCGATGAAACGCGGATCCGTCAGCGCCGATTCCTTGAAACCCGGGCCGGACCAGGCGACCCGTAATTCCTCGCCGCCCTTCTTGTCGAAATAGCGGACCTTCAATTCATGGGAGCCCGCCTTTAGCGCAATCGACTCCTTCGCCATCGTCCCTCCGGCGCGAATACTCCCGATCGTAACGACCGGCTCACCATTGACGAGAATTTCACTGCCATCATCGGAGGCGAGGTGAAAATGATAGTCCCCGTCCACCGGCGCCTGAAGTTGCGCGGTGAAAACAAATCCAAAGTGATCATTCCGTTCACGTGGCTCGAGTTCGATCCGATTCCTTTCCATTTTCCCCGAAGCCACCGGCTCCGCCTTCGCAAACTCCTCCAGCGTCTCCCACTCGCCCTCAAAGTAATCGTACCGCAGATCGGTCATTCGCGGCGTCGAGGAGGCCACGACCATTTGACCGCGCATCAACTGCGCATGTCCGGGAAAGGTGCAGACGTACGGGTAAATCCCCTCTTCCATCGGCGCGTTGAAAATGATCTCATCAGTGTTATGCGGATCGACGAGCTTCGTCGCGTGAAGGATGAGCGACGATTCCGGAACAAATCCGCGCTCGAAAGCCGTCTCCCCCATCGTCAGCGCCGCGTCCGCCACCGGCTTCCAGTTGTCCGCCCCCTTTGTGCAAAGCACGAGATTGTGCTGAATCTCGTCGTTGTTATCGAGGGTAATTCGGACCTTTTCTCCAGGCTTCACAAAGAAGGACTCGACCCGATAACGCATCAGCCCCCGCTGCATCTTAATGCGAACGTTTTTGATCTTCGGCGCAACGGCCGTCAAATCCGCGGTGAGGAATGAGAGAAGAAGAATCGAAATTGTCAGCCGCATGGGTTGGGGGAGTCTTTTTTTTGGAAGCGGAGTTAAACCGCTCTCATCACATAACCCTTACCCGATACTTCCCATCCAAAAGTGGTAAAAGATCTTTCTTGGAAGAATTTCGGGTATCGTTTAGAATATTCTCGGCGACGGCTATAACGCCTTCACCGGGAACAGAACGGACATGATGATTTTTGCCAGAGGGTTCGCATTTTGGATTTTCTTCCTCCTCGCCTCCACCAGCCGTGGTAATTACATTGAGGGCTATTGGGAAGCCACCCACATGAAGTCTCGCGACAGGGACAGGGCCATCGAACTCTTCGAGGAATCGCGACAGGGAGCACTCGCCGACGGGAACATGCTCTACGCTTTTTTCAACGCGCAGTGGCTGGGGCTTCTTCATGAAGACAACGGCGATTTCCAGGAGTCGGTCGCGGCATTAGAAGACGCCATTTCCTATTCCGTGAACGAGCGATCAGAGGCCATTCCCGCGTTGCGAACGCAGAAACGAGGCGTCGCCTACATCTATCTTTACCTGCACACCGTCCAAAAGAAGATGACACGCATCGCTCATTCACAAAATGCGATCGATCGTCACCGCGCTTTTCTCCGATCATGGGCGAGAGAGAAGACAGGCACCGCCCATGACCCACTGACCAACCCATACCCCGCTCGCCTTTCCCCGAATCTGCAACTGCACTTCATGCGTCACGCTTCCGCGCAGTCGGACCTGCACCACATGGTTGGAAATACTCGCGAAGCCGTCGCACTTTTACAACGCGTCATCGACGGCGGTCACAAAGCCCTCACGCAAGACACGCGCGATGAGTTGCGCAGATGCAAAAGCAACCTTGTGGTCATTGAAGGTTTTCTCGGGCAAACGACCGCGGCCAATCGCACCTTGGAGTCCGTTATCGCAACGGCCCAAAGCAGCCGCAGTTCCAACGCCCTCCGCGCTTTTCACATCGCGACGCTGAACCTCGCCCGCGGCAAATTCAAGGAAACCGGGCCTGAGCAAAAGTGGCTGGACATCGCTCGTAACTCCCAGGCGTGGCTCGAGGCCAATTCCTCCACCGGAAACAAAACGATGATCGCGCGCATGGAAAGGGACATGGGCGAAGAGAAAAAAGCGCGCGCAACGATCGACAAGGCGCTGGAGGAAAATCAGAAACCGAAAAGCGAATTGGAGCGCCTTTACCTTGAGCGAACGCGCTTGGAACTTGCCAATTTGACCTCTGGCGAAGTCGATGAAACTCACTACGAAGAGCAGTTGCTCAACTTCCGCCAGCGCGGATTGCTTCGTGGAGAACCCACCTGCTATCGCGAATACGCCGAGTTTCTCGCGGCCAATGGCCGTTATGAAAAAGCCATTCCTCTCATCGCTCAAGCAGCAGCCTTAACCGAAAGATTCGGCTGGTCGCTCCATTTACCGCGGCTCTGGATGACGCAAGCGGGCTGGCATGACAAACTGGGCCAAACCGATCTCGCGGACGCGTTGTGGGAAAAGATCGAGGCACTCCTCGCGTCCGAAGCCGATTTCCCGCCGGATCGCTATCTTGAAGTGCTGGTTGGAAAGGTTCGACGACTCGCTCTCATCGGGCGAATGGAAGACGCACTCGCCACCTACCAGCGCGCCGTTGCTTTCGTCGCCGCTTCCGAACTCACCGACTACCAGAAGCGGCACTTCAAGGTTCTGGATCCTGCTAATCCCGTCGATTACTGGCCGGAACCATCCGACGAAAGTGGCGGCACCGTGCGCCCTGATTTTCAACCACTGGCCTCACGCACCGTTGTGAGGCTTGGTGAACCTGCGCGTTCACGTTTTTTCCTTTCGAACCCAACCGGCTTTCCGGCCACGGGAAAACTCCTCGCGGATGGCAAGATCGCCTCCGCGTCATGGAACGAAGAATCCCTGACATGGACGATCACCACGGAAACTGAGAAAGAATCCCGTCGACTCTTCAGTCCGGACTTTGTCTGTGGTGCCGGTGAACGAATCACCACAGAGTTGGTTCTCTTGAAGGCGAACGAGGAACCAGTAACCCTCGAATTGTTCTGGCAACCGACGGCTTCCGAGTCTGGGGAGAAACATTCCTGGATCGCGCAAGCGACTGCCGATGATTCAGGACAAACTTCCGCAACGACGGCTAGCGTTGCGGAAAGAAGTCCGTTTTATCCTGTACCCTTCTTTCAGGAAATTCATTCTCACGGGACCACGGGTCTCCAGGACTTTCGCATCGTTTCTTCTTCAACTTGCAGAACTGAGTTCTATAACGACGACGGAAAACTTCTCGCCGTCGACGCCAACGGGGACGGCGAGTTCTCTGGCGCTGGCGATCTTCTCACTGCCGACCGAAATTTCGAAGGTTACCCGGACGTCACTCTTACAACTTCTCGTTCTTCGGAAGTGGTTGAATTCCACGTTTTTGTCGAAGGGAACGAAGAGGATATCTCTCTGGAGTTTCAACTCAAGGGAAGCGACAGCGAGTGGAATACTGAGGCCATCAGCACGTTGCAATAGTTGGGCGTTGGATTGTCTGGGAATTCGGCGGTATTATCTCCCCGAACTCCCACTGATGAAAATCCCCCGAATCGTCGCCGTTTTCTCCTGTCTGTTTTTTAACTACGCTCAAGCGGAAGTGCCCAACTGGATTTGGTCCCACAAAGGCGAACCCGGACTTGCCGCGCAGTTCCGCAAGACGATACACATTTCGGACCCCGCAAAAGCCACGCTCATCGCGGCGGGCGACAATGATGTGCAGATTTGGATCAATGGACAAAGAACCATCCGCAGCGCCCCGTGGGACTCGCCGGTGACGATGAGCGTGAAGCCGATGCTGCAAGCGGGCGAAAATACGATCGCCGTGCGCGCGAAGAATGACGACGGGCCGGCGGCGGTGCTCGTGAAGTTAACGGTCGAGGACAAGGAGAAGGGCAGAGTTGTCTTCGGGACGGACTCCACTTGGAAGACCTCAGCCAAGCTTTCGAAAGGATGGATGGAGAATGGATTTCAGGAAAAGGGCTGGAAAGACTCCGTTGTCCTCGCGCCGCTCGGAGGTGGTCCATGGAAAAAAATCACGCCGGAAAAACTGGAAGCTCTCGGGAACTTGAGAGAACCGGAAGCAACGCCCGTCGATCGCATTCGCCTCGTTGACGGATTCAAGGCGGAGTTACTCTACTCCGTCCCGAAAGACGAACAGGGTTCATGGGTCAGCATGACGATCGACGACAAGGGTCGGCTCATCATGTCCGACCAATACGGTGGTCTCTATCGCATGACGCCGGGCAAGTCGGCGGAGGACACGAAAGTCGAAGCTCTCGATATCGAGCTGGGGCAATCGCACGGCCTTCTTTACGCTTTCGACAGTCTTTACGCGGTTGTGTCGAACAAAGCCTTCCAAGGCCGTGGACTCTACCGTGCGCGCGACACCGACGGCGACGATCAATTCGATAAAGTCGAACTCTTGGAGAAATTCGCCGAAACAGGTGGCGAGCACGGCCCGCATGCGCCCGTTCTCAGTCCGGACGGAAAGTCCATTTACGTCGTCACCGGAAACCAGACCGCTCCCCCGGAGCTTGATACCTCCCGCGTGCCTTTGCATTGGGATGAAGATCTCCTCACTCCGCGCATCTACGGACGTGGTTTCATGAAAACGGCCATGGCACCGGGCGGATGGGTGGCAAAGACCGATCCCGACGGCAAGGAATGGGAATTGTTTTCCATCGGATTCCGCAATCAATATGACATCGCCTTCAACCGCGATGGCGAGATGTTCACCTATGACGCCGACATGGAATGGGACATGAACCTTCCGTGGTACCGACCCACCCGCGTCTGCCACGTCACGAGCGGAAGCGATTGGGGATGGCGCAATGGATCGGGCAAGTGGCCGCCGCATTACGCGGACACACTTCCCCCGGTCGTCGACATCGGACCGGGATCGCCCACCGGCGTCACCTTCGGATACGGCGCGAAATTTCCGAAGAAGTATGAGGAAGCCCTCTACGTCTCCGATTGGAGTTATGGCAAACTCTACGCCGTGCACTTGAAACCGCAGGGCTCGACTTACACGGCGGAGTTCGAGGAGTTCATGAGCGCGCAACCGCTTCCCCTCACCGACCTCGCGATCAATCCCGTGGACGGCGCGATGTATGTCGCCATCGGCGGGCGCCGCGTGCAGTCAGGCGTTTATCGCGTGACTTGGGCAGGCGGCGAAAAACCCGTTTCGCCACCGGTGACAGGCGGCGAAGCACTCCGAAAATTGCGCGTCGAGTTGGAAGCCTTCCACGGCAAGCAGGACAAAAAAGCCATTGCCGCCGCCATTCCGCATCTCGGTCACAAGGACCGCTTCATCCGCCATGCCGCCCGCATCGCGCTGGAACACCAACCAGTCGACCAATGGCAGGACAAGGTTCTCCGGCTTGAGAATGACCGCGCAGCGATCAACGGCATCGTCGGTCTTGCCCGCGCCGGAGAAAAGACATCGCAAACCGCTCTCATCGATCGCCTTTCCAAGGTCAATTGGCTGAAGCTCCCTCCGGCCGCGCGCCCCGACCTGATCCGTGCCTACGGCCTCACCTTGTCCCGCATGGGCGAGCCTTCCGAAAGCGAAGGCCGGAAGATCATCGCTCAACTCCTTCCGCGCTTTCCGGCCCAAAACCTTCATCTCAACGTCATGATGTCGGAATTGTTAGTGTATCTCGACGCGAAGGAAGCGACTTCGAGAACGCTCGCCCTTCTTGAAAGCGAACCCACACAGGAAGGTCAGATTTCATATGCGAAAAACATTCGACTGGCGGAGACCGGCTGGACCCCCGAACTCCGGAAGCAATATTTCGAGTGGTTCGTAAAAGCCGCCAGCTACCGCGGCGGACCGAGCTTTGACCTCTTCATCAAATACATCAAGGACGACGCCATCACAAAGCTGTCGGAAGCTGAGAAAAAGGCCCTCCAACCCATCATCGACAAGAAGCCCGACCCCGAAGCCAGCCCCTACGAATTTAGCGTCCGCAGTTTCGTGAAGGATTGGAAGGTCGCCGACTTCGACGACGTCATTCACGTCGGCCTTGAGGGCAACCGCGACTTCAAAAACGGCCGCAATATGTATGGTGCCGGCACCTGCTTCGTCTGCCATCGTTTCGACGGCTCCGGCGGCGCGGTCGGCCCCGACCTCACGAGCGTCGGCGGAAAGTTCAGCCCCCGCGACCTCCTCGAAACGATCATCGAACCGAGCAAAGAAATCAGCGACCAATACGGCTCCATGGTCTTCACAAAAACCGACGGAAGCCAAGTGATCGGCCGCATCATGAATCTCAGTGGCGACACCATCAACGTGAACACCAACATGATGGACCCCACCTCCACCGTCCGCATCGACCGCAAGCAAGTGACCTCGATGGAGCACTCCACAGTTTCGATGATGCCACCCGGACTCGCGAACATGATGAGCAAAGACGACGTCCTCGACCTCCTCGCCTACCTCATCTCCGGCGCCAGTCCCGAGGACCCGATGTTCGAGAAGTAAAACAGGAGCTTAGCCGTCCCGGCTACCACGGCCGGTAGGCTTCCAGCCTGCCCGATTACCGAATTCTTGCCGCCTATCACGCCAGACTGGAATCGGCGCCGTTTGATCGCGATTTCCAAGCGCGATGCCAACCCCAACGAGCGCAGCGAGCACTTCCTCATCGGTGCGCGCAACGGACTCTGAAACGCTACCCACGAATATCTTCCGCGCTCCGCGCGCATCAGAATCCATCGTGCCCGGAGGTCACGATCCACCCTCAGGCACCTTTCCAAAAGGCGGCGCCGGTGGATCGCGATTTCCAAGCGCGATGCCAACCCCGACGAGCGCAGCGAGCACTTTCTCATCGGTGCGCGCAACAGACTCCGAAACGCTACCCACGAATAATCTTCCGCGCTCTGCGCGCAGCGGAATCCATCGTGCCCAGAGGTCACGATCCACCCTCAGGCACCTTTCCAGTAAGCCCGCTCTGCGCTCTTCGCTCTTTGCTCTTCGCCCCGCTCCGCCACTCCGAGTGCGCCTGTCGGCCACCCTCCACTAAGAATTTCGTTGCAACTACCATGATGGAGCGTTGCGTGGCGGCGCGATGGAGAAGGACATAAAGCAGGTTCTTGGCGAGGTGTTCGGTTACGATTCCTTCCGCCCCAATCAGGAGGAAATCATCCGCACTTCACTCGCGGGCCGGGACGTCGTCGCGATCCTGCCGACGGGCGCGGGAAAGTCGCTTTGTTATCAAGTCCCCGCGCTCGTGCGCGAGGGGATCACGCTGGTGGTGTCGCCATTGATCGCGTTGATGAAAGACCAGGTGGACACGCTCGTGGCCAGTGGCGTGAACGCGACGTTTCTGAATTCGTCGCTGGACGCCGCCGAGGTGCAGCACCGCGTTGGCGGGTTGAACGAAGGGACTTACAAATTGCTCTACGCGGCGCCAGAACGCGTGATGATGACCGGATTCCTCGACGACTTGAAGCGATGGGGCGTCGGCGCGGTGGCGGTGGACGAGGCGCATTGCGTGAGCGAGTGGGGGCACGACTTCCGGCCGGAATACCGGCAGCTTGCCGCCTTGCGGGAGCAATTGCACGGCGTGCCGTTTCTCGCTTTGACGGCCACGGCGACGACGCGCGTGCGGGAGGACTTGATCGAACAACTGGGCCTACGGAAGCCGGAGGTTTTTGTCGCGAGTTTCAATCGCCCGAACCTGCAGTATTCGATTCTTCCGAAATCGAAACCCGTGCGGCAGGTCTACGAGTTTGTCGCGGAAAAACCGGACGAATCGGGCATCGTTTATCTGCAATCGCGCAAAGGCACGGAAGCGATGGCGGCGGCGCTCGCGGAGGAAGGAGTATCCGCGCGGGCCTACCACGCAGGCCTTGAGGGACAAGAACGGTCGGCGATCCAGGAGGCGTTCCTCCGCGACGAGGTGCGCGTCATCTGCGCGACGGTCGCCTTCGGAATGGGCATTGATAAACCCGATGTCCGCTTCGTCATCCACGCCGACCTGCCGAAGAACATCGAGAGTTATTATCAGGAGACGGGGCGGGCCGGGCGCGACGGCCTGCCCGCGGAGTGCGTCCTGCTTTTTTCCAAAGGCGACTTCATGCGCAACCTGCGGTTCCTCGACGAGATGACCGACGGAGACGCGGCGGCAGTCACGCGACAACAGATGGGGGCGATGGTCGATTTCGCCGAGAGCACGGACTGCCGACGCAGGGGTTTGTTAGGGTATTTTGGCGAGGAGTTTCCCGACGAGAACTGCGGCGGTTGCGACGCCTGCCTCGCCCCGCGCGAGAGCTTCGACGGTGCGGTGGAAGCGCGGAAGTTTCTCTCCTGCCTCTACCGCATCCGCGAAAAGAGCGGATTCGATCTCGGAATGAACCACGCCGTGGAGGTGCTGACCGGCGGCAACACGGAGAAGATTCGCAAGTGGGGCCACGATGAAATCTCAACCCACGGCATCGGCCGAGAACGCCCACGACCGGAATGGCTCGAGATCGGGCAGCAGCTCGTCGCGCTCGGTCACGCCGCCGTGAGCGACGATTCCTACCGCACGGTCGGGTTGACCGCGAGCGGACTCGCGTTTTTGAAATCGAAGGAACCGCTCACGCTAACAAAGCCACCAAAAACGGCGGACAAGGACGGGGCATCGCGGCTGGCCCGCGCGGGCGCGATTGCCTGCGACGAGGGTCTGTTCCAGGATCTGCGCGTCTTGCGGAAGCGGCTGGCCGACGAACGCGACGTGCCACCGTATGTCATCTTTGGCGACCGCACGCTTCGCAGTATCGCGCGGGTTTATCCGACGACGGACGCCGGGCTGCTGGACATTCCCGGCGTGGGCAACCGCAAGCTTGCCGACTTCGGTCCGGCCATTCTCGAGGCCGTCGCCTCGTGGCTGAAGGACAACGAGCGGCAGGAGTTTTCCGACACCGAACCCGCGCCAAAAGCTCGACGGAAGATGAAAAGCGAGGACGGCGTGCCCGGCACCGCTTTGGAAACCCTTCGCTTCTACCGCGAGGGCAAGGACATCGACCGCATCGCGGAGTTGCGCGACCTGAAGCGCGGGACGATTTGCAGCCATCTGGCAAAGGCGATCACGCACGGAATGCTGGAGGTTTCGCCGAGGGAGTTTTTGACCGAAGACGACGAACAGAAAATCGGCGACGCCATCTCGGCGAACGGTCTCGAATTGGAAAAGCTCGGCCCCATCCACGAGGCGTTGGAGGGGAAAATCACCTACGAAAAGCTGCACTTCTACCGCGCCTTCGCGCTCTTGGCCCAACGGCCAAAAACATAAGCCGTCACGGCGCCCAGAGTGGAAGCCTGCTTCCTCAAAAATCGTCACTTCGCTACACCAACATTGGCTCTACGCTCTGTGCTCCCTGCTCTTCGCTCCCTGCCCACCCTCCCACGAAAAAAGCCCGGTCGATGAAGACCGGGCTTTGGGTGAAATTTGCGATAAGGTTCTCTTTTACGACTCCTCGAAATCGGGACGCTTGGGTTTGTCAGGCTGAGCGGGATCTTCGGCGCCTCCGCCTTTTCCGCCACGACCACCTTTGCCACCGCCAGAGCGACCACCGGCTCCGCCGCGGAAGCGTTCGACGATTTCTCCAGCGAGCACTTTGATCTCAGCTTCATCAAGAGCGCCATCGCCATTGGTGTCGCCACGCTCAAAGGCGCGTTGCATCCGTTCGGGGGCCTCTTCTGTGGAAACTTTTCCGTCGCCATTCGTGTCAGCCTGCATCATGCGCTCGACCATCGCGTCAGCCGTAAATGCGCCACCACCAGCTGCTCCGCCAGGTGCCCCGCCGGGTGCGCCACCACCTCCTCCGCCACTGAACTGGGCTCGAAGTTCTTCATTGGTCACGTTGCCATCACCATCGGTATCGAGCTTTTTCAATGCGGCGGGTGCCGCTGCAATTTCTTCCGCCGAAAGTGTGCCGTCCTTGTTCGCATCGATGGCTCCAAAGATCGGCCCGCCGCCGCCCCTTGCACCTCCGGGACCGCCGCGGCCTTGTTGTCTTTCCGGACGTTCAGGCCGTTCAGGGGGAGCAGGTTTGTCTTCTTCTTGAGCATTCGCAAACGCCGGGACGGTCGCAACTGCCACAGCGAGAGCCATCAGGGTATATCTTGTGTGTTTCATGAAAATGGATCGTTGAATCCTCAGATCGAACCTTGGGACCTCCGACAAGTTGCGCGGATAATCGCCTTTTTGCTTTACTCATGGCGCGAAAAAGCCTCCTATTGTCTTCCCCCTTCCGGGGCCGAGAAATTGGCACCCGACCCCGTTTTACTAAGTAAATACGGAACCCCAGACCGCATCCCCACAGTGTATACCGACAACGAAGACTACGTCCTCGAGATTCTCCAAGAGGCCGGACACCTCACACCTGACCAAATCGAAGACGCCCGCTCCCAGCGGAAGGACACGGAATCTACCGTCGAGACGCTTATCCGCATCGCCACCATTAACGAAGAGAGCGTGACCCAGTCGCTCGCCGTCAATGCGGGCATGGACTACGTCGATATCTCGACCTACATGCCACCGGCAGAAATCCTCGAACTCCTGCCGGTCGATAAGGCGAAAAAATACAACATCGTTCCGCTTGGATTCGATCAAAACCGTCTGCAGGTTGCCCTGAGTGATCCTCTCGATTTCGAAAAAATCGACACCCTACCTCACGATCTCGGCTACGACATCGACACGGTCTGCGCAACCAACAGCCAAATCGAAGAAGCGCTTCTTCGATACTACGGCGAGGAAGGCGCGTCCGATGCCGATCTCGCGGATGAACTTCGCGTCATCGGTGATGCTGCCGAAGCAGAAGGTCAAGGTGGCGCTGGCGCCAACGACGCGCCCATCATCAAGTTGGTGAACCAGATCCTTACCGATGCTTTCAAGGCCAAAGCCTCGGACATCCACATCGAGCCGTTGGAAAAAGAAATGCGCGTCCGCTACCGCATCGACGGCGTCCTTCACCTCATCGGCACGCACCCGCGAAAACTCCTCGGTGCCGTCATCGCCCGTCTGAAGATCATGTCGGGTTCGATGAAAATCGCGGAAAAGCGCGTGCCGCAGGACGGTCGAATTCAACTCGAGTTAAAGGACAAGCACCTCGACCTCCGCGTCTCCTCCGTTCCGACAAACCACGGCGAGAGTATCGTCATGCGGATTCTCGACAAATCCGCCCTGAACCTTGGCCTCGCCCAGCTTGGCTTCCTCGCCGACGACCAGGAACAATTCGAGCAACTCATCACCCTCCCCGACGGGATCCTTCTCGTCACCGGCCCGACGGGATCCGGGAAAACAACGACGCTCTATGCTTGTCTGAACTACATCAACAAGCCCGACCGCAAGATCATCACGGTCGAAGACCCGGTCGAGTATCAGATGTCGGGAATCAACCAGGTCATGGTGAAGGACGACATCGGCATGACCTTCGGGGCCGCCCTTCGTTCCATTCTTCGTCAGGCACCGAACATCATCATGATCGGGGAGATTCGTGACCTTGAAACCGCCTCCATCGCGATCAATGCCTCGCTCACCGGTCACCTCGTATTTTCAACACTGCACACCAACGATGCTCCCGGCGCCGTCGCCCGTCTTGCCGACATCGGCGTGAAACGATTCCTCATCGCATCCGCTGTCCGGGCCATCATCGCCCAGCGCCTCGTTCGCGGCATTTGCCAGGATTGCTGCAACGCTGGCGAACTCACCGAAAAAGAGATTCGCGCGCTGAACATCGACGCGAAGCAGTTGGAGGAAGCCACGATCATGGCGCCGGGTGCCTGTGGCCGCTGCCGCATGACAGGTATGAAAGGCCGGATGGGCGTTTTCGAAACCTTCATCATCGACGACGAAGCGCGCCACATGATCAACGAGAACCTCTCGACGCCCGCCCTGCGCCGACGCGCTCGCGAACTGGGGATGCGCACCCTTCGCGAGGACGGTATCCGCAAAGTCCTCGCCGGACGCACCACCGCCGGTGAAGTCCTTCGCGTGACCATGGGCGACGCCAGTTGATAAAAACCCCGAAACAAAGACCCTTTCCCCGAATTCCCCATGAACTCCACCAGTGTCCTCGATCTCATGAAAAGCCGCGGTTACATCGACATCGCGCAGAGCAATGAAATCGAAGAAATCGTCAACACCTCCGGCGGTGACGTCGTCGAGGAACTCGCCAACTTTGGCATCCTCGAACAAACGCAAACCTATGCCGTCATCGCCGAAGAACTCGGCGCCGAGTATGTCGATCTCGCCGAGTACACGCCGCCCCAGGAATTGATCACCACCATCCCCGCCGGCATGGCGCGCCTTCACGGCGCCTTTCCGGTCAACACCGATGGCCAGACCCTTTTCGTCGCCCTCACAGACCCACTCAATCCGCAGGCTCTCGAAGACCTGCGCTTCGCACTGGGCCGCGAGATCTCTCCCGTGGTCGCTGACCACCACCAAGTCGAGGCAAAAATCGCCCAATTTTATGGCGGCGGAGCCGACGGCGAAGCCATGGGCGACATCCTCGGGCAATTGAAGGCGCTCGACTTCGACGGTGACGACGAAAGCGATGCCAACGCCGCGCCCATCGTTCGCTACGTCGACCTCGTCCTCGCGCAGGCGATGCAGGAGCAGGCTTCGGACATTCACTTCGAGCCGTTCGAGGACGACTTCAAGATCCGCTACCGCGTGGACGGCGCCCTCTATGAGATGGCCCCTCCGCCCCTTCACCTTTCGAACACGATCATTTCCCGCGTGAAGGTCATGTCGAATTTGAACATCGCGGAGAAGCGCCTTCCCCAGGATGGGCGCATTCAAAAGACGATTGGCGAAAAAGATGTCGACTTCCGGGTTTCCACCCTGCCGACCGCAAATGGCGAGTCCGTCGTCCTGCGGGTTCTCGACCGTTCCAACGTCGCCCTCACTCTCGAAAACATCGGTCTCCCCGTCGACATCCACGAGTACATCGAAGACGTCATTCTCAAACCGAACGGCATCTTCATCTGCACCGGCCCCACCGGAGCAGGAAAGACAACGACGCTCTACGCCTGCTTGCGCAAGATCAACACGATCGACTCCAAGCTCCTCACCGCAGAGGATCCCGTCGAATACGATTTCGAAGGCATCATCCAGTGCCCGACTAATGATCCGATCAACGTTTCATTCTCACGTCTTCTTCGCGCATTCCTCCGACAAGACCCCGACCGCATCATGGTCGGTGAGATGCGTGACCTTGAGACTGCACAAATTGCCATTCAAGCCTCGCTCACCGGGCACTTGGTATTCTCGACACTTCACACGAACGACGCCCCCGGCGCGGTCACCCGATTGATCGATATGGGCTGCGAACCCTTCCTCGTCGCCGCGACATTGGAGGCCGTCCTCGGACAACGCCTCCTCCGGAAGATCTGCACCGAATGCAAAACCGCTTACGACCCCAGCGCTGCCGTCCTGTCCCAGCTCGACCTCTCGCCCGAGGACATCGGCGGGAACCAATTCTTCACCGGAGCCGGCTGTGAGGCCTGCGCCCAGACCGGCAACAAGGGTCGCCGGGGCCTTTACGAACTCCTCGACATGAACGATCCGCTCCGAGAAATGGTCACCGAGCGCGCTCCCACCGTTAAATTAAAACAAAAGGCCATAGAATTAGGAATGAGGACCTTGCGGGAGGACGGACTCCGAAACATCTTCGAAGGGAACGTCACTATTGAGGAGGTTCTCAAGTACACTTGATATTCTGCCGATTCCGCAGTTGTAATTCTCTCGAAATCTCCGCATAATAGTTAGTTAACCTCATTTTTAACCAGGTATTTCCACCCAAAATCCCCCTGTCAATCAGATGCCGAATTTTAACTACGTCGCGCTGGACCATAAAGGCGAAGAACAAGTAGGCGTGCTCGCCGCCGGATCGCAGGAAGATGCCATCGGCGAACTCCGCCGCACCGGCCTTTTCCCCACACAAGTCGTCGAAGAAGGAAAAGGCGTCGCCACGCCCAAGGCAAAGTCGAAGGGAAAAGCCAAGGGAAAAGCCAAAGCCTCCGGAAAGAAAAAGTCAGCCGCCAAGATCGAATTGTTCTCCTCCGGGACCGTGAAGGGCAAGACCCTCATGATTTTCACCCGCCAACTGGCCACCCTCATCGACTCCGGCCTTCCCCTTCTCCGCGGTCTCACCGTCCTCGGCAATCAGGAGCCCAACCCAACACTCAAGAAGACGATCAATTCGCTTGCCGACGCCGTCCAGACGGGCAGCACCTTCTCCGAGTCGCTCGCGCAGCACCCGAAGATCTTTAACAAACTTTACGTGAACATGGTCAAGGCCGGCGAACTCGGCGGTGTTCTTGAACTCGTTCTCATCCGCTTGGCCGAATACCAGGAAAAGGCCCAAAAACTCAAAAACAAGATCGTCGCCGCCATGGTCTATCCCGTGATCGTCATGTTCATCGCGGTGGCCATCATGATCTTCCTCCTCACCTACATCGTTCCGAAGTTCCAATCGATCTTCGAGCAGATGCTCGGGGGCGAGAAACTCCCGCCGCTCACGAACTTCGTCATTGGATTCAGCGACTTCCTCAAAACGAACTGGATATTCCTCGTCGGTGGCGTCGTTCTCGTCGTCGTCGTTTACAAGATCGTCGCCTCAACCGCCGGAGGACGGCGAGCCATCGACCAATTGAAGCTCAATCTCCCGCTCTTCGGCGACGTCCAAAGGAAAAGCGCCATCTCTCGCTTCAGCCGGACCTTGGGAACGCTCGTCACCTCCGGTGTTCCCATCCTCCAGGCCCTGAACATCACCAAGGAAACCGCCGGCAACGTCATCATCTCCGACGCCATCGGCAACGTCCACGACGCGGTCAAGGAAGGGGAATCCATCGTCGCCCCGCTCGAAGCCAGCAAAGTCTTCCCGCCCATGGTCATCAGTATGGTCGACGTCGGCGAAGAAACCGGACAACTCCCTGAAATGCTTTTGAAGATCGCCGACGTCTATGATGACGAAGTCGATAATTCCGTGGCCGCCCTCACGTCCATGCTGGAACCGCTCATGATCGTCGTCCTCGCCCTCGTGGTGGGACTCATCGTCATGGCGCTCTTCCTCCCTCTGGTCAAGATCATCGGCAGCCTCTCGAACAAGACCTGAGGCAAGCACCGGGCGGTAGAACTAACCCCCAAATCCATACCCGAAATGAAAATCAAGCCGCTCCCATCCGGAGCGAAAGGCACCCGCGCCTTCTCGCTCGTCGAACTTCTTACCGTCATCCTCATCATCGCCATCCTCGTCGCGCTCGTTGTCGGCGTTGCAGGGTACGCCGAACAAAAAGCCGCCTATGAGAAGGCCAAGGGGCAAATGGCACTGATTAAGTCAACCCTGTCCGCCTACAAAGACCACTGGGGTGAATATCCACGCTCTCCAGGTGGCAACTACAGCGGTGAAACCGGCGCCCGTATTCTCTACCAGGTTTTGACCGGAGACGGCGATAATCTATTAGGCGGTAGCTCAGGTTCCAATGGCCGCATTGACCAGGACGAGATGAACATCAAGCCTCGCCCTCCTCTCGATCCAGTGCACGATAGACAGGGAATGGTCAGGAAAGAACCGAATGGAAATATAGGAACCATTCTTCTGGATCCGTTCGGAAATCCATGGAATTACCGCCCTGCCGAAGATGGCGATTCCGAGACCTTGACTCGAAATAAGACCTACGATTTATGGTCCTTCGGATCCGACTCCACAAGAGGCAAGGAAGCCAAGTGGATCACCAACTGGTCAGGAAGCTGAGGAGGCATTAACCGCACACTGGGTTGAAATTAGCCCTCGTAACCATCGTCACTCTCATCGTGACCGGTGTTTCTATCGTTGTCATTTCAAGATGGGCCGAGCCAGTTTCCATCAATCCGAGGGAACTCGGTCAGATGGCCTTGATAAACTCCACCCTTGAAGAATATAAGGAATTACACGGCCACTATCCCCAGGCCTCAGACGGTGACTATTCGGGAAGTCGGGTGTCGAAAATCCTCTACCAAGTCCTCACCGGCGACGGCGATGACGCCCTCGGCGGCAGCCGACCTTCCAACGGACGAATAGACCGGGAGGAAATGCACCTCGAACCCCGCCCGCCTCTCGATCCGGCACACGACAAACATGGTTTGGTTCAAAAACGGGAAGACGGGACGATTCGCCATGTCCTTCTCGATCCGCTCGGTAATCCATGGAACTACAGGCCCTTCGACCCGAAACGTCCGGAACTCACTCGCAATTCCACTTATGACTTGTGGTCTTTTGGCCTCGACAAACGCCTGAAGAACGAGTCCAAATGGACCACGAATTCGTGAGTCCGCGACTTTTCGAATTCCGCATATTTTCCGGTCAAATCCTCCGATTTCGCACCATAACTAAGGACAAAACTCCTATCCGATCATGTTCAAGACCAGCGCCGTTACCCTTCTCCTTCTCCTTTCTCTTCAACACCTCCTCGCCACCGACTGGCCGCAATGGCGCGGACCTCAGCGCAACGGCGTTTCTCTCGACACGCACTCGCTTGCGAACAAATTCTCCGAGAGCGGCCCGAAACTGCTCTGGAAAAGCGAGGAAGAAATTCCAAGCAATGACGACGGCGGCTTCGGCAGTCCCATCGTCGTCGATGGCAAAGTCTATCTCTCTGTCGTCTGGCACCTCGACGTTCCCACGCCCACGCGCACCATTGACGGACTCGTCATGCGCTCGCTTGGTGGAAACGGCGGCGGCATACCAAAAGTGGTAAGAGACAAGACGGAAGAAGCGAGAAAGTCCCGAAGCACACGCCTTCGAGGAACCGCTCTCGACGAATGGGCCACCAATTGGATTCAGGAAAACCTAACGAAGGAAGAGCAAATCAACTACGACTGGTGGGTCGCCGGACGCATCAAAAAGGGGCCGTCTGCCATTGACCTCGAAGACATCGAAAAAATTCGCGCCGTCCAGAACAAGGAGTTTAAAGATGCCGAGGCGTTCGACGCATGGCTCGCCGAACTGGACGTCCCGGATCGGGTCAAAGAAGAGGTTCTGAAAAAGACTCCCGACACGAAGAAAGTCGCTAACGACGTAGTCATCTGCCTCGACGTCGAAACCGGGAAAACGCTCTGGAAAGCAGAACTTGAAGGCGCCCCCACGGGCCGCGGATCTGCCAGCACTCCATGCTACCACGAAGGAAGGATCTACGCGGCGGGGAGCGAACGGGTTTTCTGTGTCGATGCAAAATCCGGTGAAGTCATCTGGGACACGCCGAACCCGGCGAAAGGACCAGCGTCCTCGCCAATGATTTATGGCAACACCATCCTCGTTGCCAGCAATGGACTTCGTGCACTCGACGCCACCACTGGCGAGGAAAAATGGATGCAAAAGGAAGTAAACCACAACAACGCCTCACCTGTCGTCTGGGAATCTGCCGACAAGCCCGTCGTATTCTGTAACTCCAAAAACGACCTCAAGGCCCTCGATTTCCAAACCGGCGAAATCCTGTGGGCACTCCCCGGTGGAGGCGACAGCACGCCGTCCGTCGTCGGCGATCAACTGGCCGTTTACGGGAAGGGCGAAAAGAACAAACCTCATCAGCTTATGCTCTTTGCGCTGAAGCCCGGCGCTGAACCCAGCCTTCTCTGGAAATTCGAGAACCTGACCCGTCGCGCCAGCTCAAGCCCTATCATCGAAAACGTCCGTGTTCACCTCATCGGCGGCGAACTTCATCTCTGCGCCGACCTTGAGACCGGAGAGTTACTCTGGAAAGAGAGCCGCAGTTCAAACATCTCGTCTCCCGTCCTTGCCGACGGGAAAATCTACGGTTTCGAAAAGAACGCTTCGGACCTCGTCGTCATCGACGCTAATGCCGACCAACACACCGAACTCGCCCGCGCCAAAGTCAGCGCCCTCAAATGCACTTCCCCCGCCATCGCCAGCGGAATGCTCTTCGTCCGAACCGAGGACCGAGTAGTCTGCTACGACCTTCGCGAGCAAGAGTAAGGAGAGACTTACGGCAGAATCCGAGCTTCAAATTTGAAGAATTGCCGCGGCTCATCCATGGCCGTGGCATCGGTCTCGAAAGTCACCGTTTCTATCCCCTCAGCCTGGGAGAGAATGGCGGTGTTTAGCTCGGTCGACGTCAGGGTATCCCAATTCACGAGGTCCCGGGAAACTCGTGCTTCATAGAGTAACTCATGCGTCCCCGTCATCCGGCGAACAAATGTCGCTTCCAATTTTCCCGTCATGAAGTTGAAGCTCACCGTCGGTCTGGGAAAAACATCACGCGTGAGGTACGGGTTCTCACCAAAGGCGTATTCCGCGAGCCGGTTTCGTCCGTCGTTATCTCCATCCGCCGGCCAATTCACCGCTGCCGGGCCAAAGTGCCGCCGATGCCAGGCGCGCGCCGGAAGGTTCGTTTCATTCATCTCCGCAACGATCTCTAACGGTGTCAGGGCCGACCGGTATATCCGAATTTCGTCAATGGTTCCTTCAAAGTAGCGGTTCTGCCCGTCCCGGCCGATCTCCACAATGGTCGCATCGGTATTGATCGTCTGGCTGATACCGCTGGCATAGGGCGTGTCCTCCACACCGTCGACATACATTCTGCAGTCATTCACATTCGGCGTCCCGTCATCTTCGAAGACGAGCGCGATGTGGTGCCACAGATTGTCCCGCAGATCAGTGCTTGCCGTCTTGTGTCCACCTTGCACCTCTATGCGCAACGCACCTGCTCCCGACGAGGCGTCTTCAATCCGGAAATACCACTTTCTCGTGTTGTTGCGCGTCCCCCAGGCAATGATCGCGCCAGGTCCTGTCGCTTTGATCCATGCGGTGATCGTCCGGGCTTCCGCAGCTGAAGGTGGAACATACTCCGGCCCCAACTGCACAAAGTCATCAGTCCCGTCAAAGAGGAGCGCCTGCCCGTGACTCGACGGCGACTGGCTTCCGTCGTCCCAGTGAGTCGCCACGTCCGCGTAACCATTGAGAATTCCCGACACGCTCCCCGTCGATGAAAAAGTCGTGAGCCCCTCGCCTTGATTAAACGGCATCCAGAGCAAAACGGGATCGTTATAAGTTACTTCAATATTCACTGTCGCCGTGTCGAAAAATTGCCCATCAGTGATGGAATAAGTAAACTGATCAACGCCGTAGAAACCCGCTGTCGGCGTGTAACGAATACTCCCTGACACGATGGAAGCCGTCCCGTGATTCGGCGCACCTACCGAAGAGACCGAAATCGGGCTCGGCAAGCCGTCTTGATCGAAGTCATTGTCGAGAACATCGATATCGATCACGCCCCCGCCATATTTCACCGAGTCATCAAAAGCCGTTGGTTCAGGACCGGGAATCCCGTCACGGAATAAGAGGGATGAAGGGAGCGATTCCTTGAGAAACCCAGGGCCAGACCATTCCAGATCAAGAGTGTGCGCTCCATTTCCATGCCGGTAATAAAGCCGAATCGGATGGTATCCTGCGGCGAGCTGAATCGAGGCGGAACGCTCCGACCCATCATGGAGGAAATCGTCGTCGATGACATGGGCGTCGTGCACAAAGAATTGCGCGCCGCTATCCGACGTAAGGTAAAAGGTGTAACTGCCAGCAGCAGGAATCAGCAAGTAACCCGAGAACAGAATACCGACGTCGTCTTCTCTCGTCCGCACCGACAAATCGATGCCGTTGGTTTGGCCCATCGAAGCTGGGGAAAGATCGCGAAACTCCGGCACATAGTCCCAATTCCCCTCGAAACTCGCATACTCAAGCCCTTGCTCGACGGAAGGCGTGACCGGAGACAAAGCTATCGCGTCGTAAGGACGACTCACACCACCGCCGGGACGACGCGCCTGAATCGCGAGGTCTTGCATCTGATTCTGGAGCGCGTTGAAAAAGGCGGTCTGTCCGCTCGGTGGATTCAAAAACAGGTCGGTCCCCTGCCCCGGATCATTGGTCACGTCATAAATGCGGAAGTTTTCCGTCCCAGAGGAAATTCCTGTGCGGACGCCCATGTGGTCGCCAATGCGCAAACACTGCATCTCGCCCTTCGTCTCACCTCCGTGATTGGGAAACTCCGTCCAGTTCGGCGTCGATCCGCCGTTCTGGAATTCAAAATAAAGATAACCCTTGTCCCGCTGCGTGCCCGTCCCGGTAAGCGTTGGCACTAACGAAACACCATCGCACCACGCGGGCGCGGGAATACCCGCAAGATCGGCAAAGGTGGGCATCCAGTCCCAAATCGCGCTCGGATACCCAATCTCATGGATATCCGCCGGGTTGCCCGTCGCGCCCGCGATATTTCCCGGCCAACGCACGATCGTCGGAACGCGAATCGCCGCCTCCCACATATCGCGCTTGATTCCCTCCATGTCGGCGAAGGACTCAAAGTAGCGCGGATTGTGCTGCTCGTTATGGGGACCGTTGTCCGAGGAAAAAACGCAGAGCGTATTGCTGTCGATATTGAGATCCTTGAGCGTTTGCAGGATGTCGATGATGGAATTGTCCATGTGACGAATCATCCCCGCATGCTGCTGGTTCGACACCGGCCACGACGTGTTGTTATCCGGGTGGTTGTAGCCATCGACAGCGCCTGTGCCGTCGGCCGTCGACGCGAAACGAACGTTCCCACTCGCGTCCGTCGCCGTCGTCCACTGGATGCCGCCGGTCAGTGGATTGCCGTCATTGTCGATCGTGGGATACGCCACCGAGGGCCGCTGCATTTTCTGGTGGGGCGTGTCGTAAGCGAGATAAAGGAGAAACGGCTGACTATCGCCATCCTGCACTTCCCGGATAATTGCGTCCTTCGCGTACGCCGTCCACGCATCGGTGGTGTAGAGATCGACAGAAGCGTCTTCCACCCGCTGATAACCATTGAAAAGATAGGCCAGCTTATTCGTCGTGC
Source organism: Verrucomicrobiota bacterium (assembly GCA_039192745.1). GTDB lineage: Bacteria > Verrucomicrobiota > Verrucomicrobiia > Verrucomicrobiales > DEV007 > JBCCWV01. The sequence continues at coordinate 23,154 of JBCCWV010000053.1, forward strand.
CGTTGCGCGGGAAGTGTTCGTGCCCGTCGTTGTGAAAGAGATAACCGAAAAACTCATCCCAACCTCGATCAAGAGGATGTGCCTCAAGATTCATTGAACCCGTTCCACTGGTATCTGTGCTGTTTTCCCCACCCGCCAGTCCGGCCTTTCCGACATGAATCGTGTGGTATCCCGCTCGCTGCATGAGATCACCCAGCGAATGGTTCAAGGGAAGCGCCTTGTCGAACTGGGAATTTCGGATGTCCGAATGCCCCTGGTGCCGCCCTTGCATCAACGACGCTCGTGACGGCGCACACACCGATGCGGAAACGTAATGGTGAGTCAACTTCGCGCCCTCAGCCGCCATCCCATCGAGGCCAGGAGTATCAAACTTCTGGGTGCCCGTCTTCTGGTCCTGCCAAAAACACCCGATGTCTCCATATCCCAAATCATCGACGAAGAAGAAAATGATATTCGGTCGACTACCGGCAGCGCCAGTCGCGACGACAACGGGAGTCATGAGGAACACCACAAACAGTGTCGCGGTCGTGGGGAATTTGGGGATCAATGAATCTTGGGGGACGGGTCAGAATGCCACCTTTCGTGCCGATTGTCAGCGCACAACCCGTTCCAGCGCCTTGAGTATCCACTTGAAATTACTGTTCTTTTGAACATATTCTCTTGTGCCCTTTTTCCCCGATGAATTTCAGAAAATCCGCGGGCGCGGAGTGGCTTCGGCACCGGGTAACCGGTTCGAACGGCATGAAATCCAGATCGACTGGGGCGCCGTTGAGGAATCTGCTCAAGCGGATGAAGACTTTGATCCTCCCTCGCTGAAGACCGTCGTTTTTCGCGACGAAAGCCAATCGATCATTTCGCGCAATGACAGCCCCGATATCAATTTCGGCGCGAGTGTGAATCCCTACCGGGGTTGCGAACATGGTTGCGCCTATTGCTACGCGAGACCCTTTCATGAATACCTCGGTTTCAATGCGGGTATTGATTTTGAAACGAAACTCATGGCGAAAGAAAATGCGCCGGAGCTTTTGCGGAATGAACTCTCCAAAAAATCCTGGAAGCCGCAGGTCCTTGCCATGAGCGGCGTCACCGATTGCTACCAACCCGTGGAAAGAAAACTGAAACTGACTCGCGGGTGTCTCGAAGTTCTCGTCGAGTTCTGCAACCCTGTGGGAATCGTCACCAAGAACCACCTCGTTACCCGTGACATCGATCTGCTCGGTGAGTTGGCCCTGAAGAATGCCGCGACTGTAGCCATTTCCATTACTAGTCTCGACACAAACCTGCAAAGAAGTCTGGAACCACGCGCCAGCACACCTCGTGCACGCTTGCGTGCCATCCGTGAACTCGCCAATGCGGGCGTGCCGGTCGGCGTTTCCGTGGCTCCGATCATTCCCGGCCTTAACGAGCACGAGATCCCGGCAATCCTCGAAGCAGCCCGCGATCATGGTGCAAAACGCGGATGGTATTCCGTCGTTCGTCTCCCCCACGGCGTGAAGGAAATGTTTGCCGACTGGCTGGAGTATCACTTCCCCGACCGGAAAGAGAAAGTGTTGGGACGGATCAGGGAGTTGCGAGGCGGAAAACTGAACTCGGCCGAATTCGGTGAACGCATGCGGGGGCAAGGCGCTTGGGCTGGCGAAATCGAGCGGCTTTTCAAGATCAACCTTCGGCGCTATGAGCTGAACCGCGAGCACCTGCAATTAAACACAAGCGACTTCCGCCGTCCGTCCGGACCACAGTTGGAAATGCCGTTCTAGGAAGAGATTCCGCGCATCGCCCGCTTGAAATCCGAAGCACTCGGCGCGGCCTCTGTCGCCACGTCGGGGCGCAATCTGCCCGACCGACATGCATCCACCAGCGAATCGAGAAACAGTCGGTTGTGCGGATTATCGCCGCGTTGCATCAACTCCAGGATCTCCGGAACGTTCCCTTCGCGAATCAACTTCCGGGTCAGCCCCGAATTCTCGAAATGCTCACACACGAGTTGCAATCCCCCTTCCGCTCCCACGAGCAATCGCTGGCACAAAACGCCGATCAACTGGCTCGACAAAAGAAGCAATTGGCTTTCCCGCACGTCGGGAGGAAACAAATGCACTAACCTGTCAATCGTCTCCGCCACATTCGTACTGTGCAATGTCGTCACGACGAGGTGTCCCGTCTCCGCGGCCTCGAGAACCACACTCGCCGTTTCCGCGTCGCGCACTTCGCCGAGGAAAATAATGTCCGGCGCCTGCCGCATCCCGCTTCGCAATCCGCGATGAAAGGAATCCGTGTCGGTAAAGACCTCCCTTTGAGTGAAGTGACATTGCCGAGGTTCGAAAATGAATTCAATCGGATCCTCAATCGAAACAATGTGCCTCGCCTGATGTTCATTCACCCATTCCAGCATCGAGGCGATGGTCGTCGACTTCCCGGAGCCGGTAGGACCCGTCACAAAAACGATGCCTGACATCCTCGTGGCCCAAGACCGCAGCATCTCCGTCGGCAACCCAAGACTCTCCATCGGAGGAACGGAAGTGCGAATGACCCGCAAAACCGCGCCAATGCCACCTGCGTGCCGGTGCAAGTTCACGCGAAACCGAATTCCCATTCCCGAAACAACACTCGTGTCGCGGTCCGAATCGTACCGGGGGTCCGCCTGGCAAAAGCTCCAGAACTCACTCATCGTTGCGAAATCGACAACCTCCGATCCCAGTTGCCCAAGTTGACCATCCACTTTCACCAAAGGGACCGCGTTCTCGGTCAAAAACAAATCGCTGGCACCCCCCTCCGAAGCGGCATCGAGAAGGACACTGATCTTGGAAGGTATTTGCTTGGGTTCTGTCTCCATCAGAATTCACGATGGCAGAGACGAGCCTTCCCAACAAGCACGGGATTGACTTGAAAACCGTTAGGGTTGCCAAAGCCGTCCGAGAATGATAAAGCGTTAACCATGAATTCCGGTGGAACCTTGGGAGGTGGCGAGCGATTCATCCTCGGCTTCGCCCTGGCAGCGGTGTCTTTCTATTTTTTCCTCGACTCCGTGC
>JBCCWV010000054.1:0-25979 GCA_039192745.1 Verrucomicrobiota bacterium
GGTCGATTCGGTTTTCCCGGCAAGTATCAGAACAACGCCACGGTCCCCATGCTCGTGGGCGGCGGCGGCGGCGGATCGGGTTTGAGCGGCGGCGGCGGCCAAGCAGGATTCAGCGGCGGGTCCGGCGGCGGCGGTGGTGGAGGTGGTCGCGGTGGAACTTCGATCAGCGGGAATTCCGGGACCGGTGGTGACGGCGGCTTGGGCGGAACCGGTCACTACGGTGGCTTCGGCGGTGACGGCGGCAACGGCGGAGCGGGCGGCGATGGTGGCGGCGCCTTGGAGATTCGGGCACTTGGGTTTTCGATCAACATTCAGGGAACGATCGACGCGAGCGGCGAAGATGGCGCCGACGGTTCCGACGGAGTGGATGGAGCAGTGGGTGATTTGCCGATCACACCGGTCGGTCTGGATATCACGGAAGGTCGCCCCGGCGCACCGGGCCAAGTCGTCACCGGCACGGACGGCGGCGACGGTGGCCCCGGAGGTGACGGCGGACTCGGTGGAACGGGAGGCGACGGCGGCGATGGTGGACACGGTGGCGGCGGAGCGGGCGGAACGGTAATTCTTCGCGGGGAAACGATCACCGCTTCCTCCAGCAACGTCGATGTTTCCGGCGGCACTTCCTCGGACAGCAACGGCGTGGGTCAGGACGGCGCATTCTTTTTGCGGGCCACGCCCGAGATGAGTCTTTCGACGGAGTTTATCATCCTCACCATCAACACCGGCGAGAACGCGTCCACCCAAAACATTACTCTTGCCAACAGCGGAAATGCCGGTTCCAACTTCGAATACGAAACTACGATCACCGCCGGCGCCCTCGGTCCGTGGTGGCTCGATCTGGATCAACCGGAGGGAACATTGGCCGGCGGCGGATCACAGCCGCTGCAGCTCAATTTCGACACCAGCACGCTCGGCGGTGGAACTTACTTCGCCCTCGTCACCTTCAGCGACATAGACCCTAACAATGGCACATCCGAGGTGCTCCTCGTCATTACCCTAAACGTCAACGGACCTACGGATGACTATTTCGACCGCGTTGCCGCGGCCACTCCGCTGGGGAATCTCGACCAACCCATCACCGTTTCCGGCAGTATCGAAACGCCGGGCGACTTCGACGTTTTCAGCTACACCATCGACAGCGTGGATCTCCAACACGTTGAAATCTTCACCACGGGATCGCTCGACACCGTCGGCGCGATCGTCTTTGAAAACAGCGAAACCGGCGCGGAAACCGTCTTACAGGAAAACGACGATTCGGTGCCAGGCGGTGATCTCAACTTTTACATGACGAAGTCCGAAGGGCCTTTCGTAGGTCCGTTCCCGGCCTTCACGCAATCGGTCCGCGTTCGCGCCTTCGGTTCCACGCAAACGGGAGACTATCAATTGCACATCCGGCGCGCGCCCGTTGGCGATACTGGACTCAGCCCGGAAATCGTGACCGCTTTCGGTGACCTCACCTTCGCCTTCGGCACGATCCTCGACGGACCCTACCGGATTTACAGCTCGACCGATCTCAACGAGTGGCGGCACTTCGACGACATTCTGAGGGTGGGGAAACCGACGGGTAAACACTCGGCCTCCATTCGCCCTAGCAATACCACAAACCCGCCGGCGCGATTTTTCTCCGCCGGCAACATGCATCCGGTGATTCCTTTCTGGTTCCGTCCCCCCAACAGCACGCCGGGTTCATCGAGCATTCAAGGTCAGCTTTCGAATTACAAACTCGAGTTGGAAGACCACGGCTTCGGAGACACCGAACCGATCCAGGAAGGAGTCGTTGAATCCGTTGTTCTCAACGAACCTGGAACCGCAGAGCTGGTTTTCAGGTTCAATCAATTTCGAGAAGTGGGCCTTGCCTCCGTCAGGCGCACGAGCTTTCCGGTGCACGTTTCCGTCGTCGGCCTCGTCACTTCGCCTTTTTCCAACGGCAGCATTCCCGGCATGCGCTTCCTCGCGCGGGCGCCCGCCGGCAATCAAGCGGCTGGTGTGGAAACCCATGCCGCCATTTTCCCCTACGAGGGTGGCTGGCAAGGGGGATATGCGACAAATTTCTCCCTTTTTGGCGGCAACTTCGACGGCAATCTCCCTCCGGGCGCGAGTCTGCAAAGAGATTCCGGAACCAACACCCACTTCCTCACGACGGTCACCGATTTCTCCAGCGCCGATGGCGTCTTTGTCGCGAACCCTTCTGATCAAACTGCCGCGCAAACCGTGACCATGGCACCCGAGTTATCCGGGAACACGGACATCGGCGTGCGCTTCACCGTGCGCGATGAACCGGGCAATGCCGTTGCCAGCGCGCAGTTCGCTTTCATCCATGTTCCCTTCGACACGCCGCACGCCATCGTCGGTCGCGTGAATGCCGACGGCACCTCCGCCATTGCGCAAGACGACTACGCCGTGATCTGGGACCCGGCGCAGAACGGATATCAAATCTTCCTCGCTTTCACGCCTGACACCACGCAGGGAACATTGTTAGTCAATTCTTTCGATGCCTCGAACGAAGGACACTTCACGTGGACGGCACTTTCGAACAACCGCGTTCTCGTGCAATCCTACAGCTTCCCTATCGACGATCGTATCTTCCAGCAATGCGGCTTCAACTTCGCATGGATTCCGTTCGATCCGCTCGTGACGCACCCGGATCGGTAGGCACTCAGCAAATAAGGACGTAATCAACAGGGAGAGCACAAAAGGTGGATCGTGACCTCCGGGCACGATGAATGACTCTCCAGCCGTCAGGCTGCACACTCTTCAGTTTGCGCGCTGTCGCGCGACGATTTCGCCATCGCGCCCGGAGGTCGCGATCCACCTTTGGCAGAAACCCTAAACACTATCTGGCTGTCGCTTCATCAACCGCCTCGTCTGCGGAAACCTCCTCATGCAGGTATTCCTTCGTGCGGTAAAAAATCACGACGAAGACAAAAGCGATGGCTGCACCACCCATGAGTTTGGTAAAGAACCAGAAGTAGGCTGCCCCTTCCAAAGTGGCCTGACCGCCTACGAAATAGCTATTTCCTGTCTCGTCTTCGTCTTTTTCACCGACTCCCAGTTCCCGCTTTCGTACGTCGAGCCAGGCTTTATCCGGAGTGACCAAGTCTTGGAAGAAACCTTTTTCTTTGTCGTCTTCCTCATCACTTTCGAGATCGAGGCTAATCGTCGCCCCTTGATCCCAAGGCGTCATGACTTCGCCATCAGGTCCCATGGACAGCACACGCGCATTGATGCGTGTCACCCGCGTGTAAACCAATTCATTTCCCCATGGATCTTTTAAATCGGAGAGCAACGCCTTTGCTTCTTCGGGAGAAGGCACGGCATTCTTTTTCTCTGCGGCTTTCTCCAGACGCGCCACCGCTTCGTCGATGATTTCAGTTCCCGAAAAATCGACGCGATGGCGAACCCCGCCCTTCTTGAAGGTCACGATAATATCATCGTCGGTGTTCTCTTTCTTATCGAACCCCGCAAAGCGCACTTCGACTTTCTCCTTGGCTTTTTCCTCCTCGCTCAGCGCCGCATATTTCTCCGAGGCGGTTGCAATCGGATCCTTTACCTGAATGCTGTGATTGACGAACTCGGTCAGCTTGTTGCCAAAGGAAACCGAAAGGAAGAACACGCCCATAACGACCGACTTCATCGCATTCGGCGCTTGTGTGTAACTGAATTCCAAGGCCACAATGGAGACCATGATTTCCGACGCCGTGAGCAGGATATAGGCGAGGAATTGCCAGCCAATCGAAGGCGTTTCGCCGGCGTCGATCCGCTCTTGGGTCCACGAAACCAGGGCAAAAGCGATGGCCATGACGAATAGCCCGATGCAGATTTTTCGCAGCGGCGTGAGGGTGAATACCTTGTCGATCGCCGGGTAAATCACCTGCGCGAAGAGCGGAATAAAAATGAGGACGAGCAAAGGATTGATCGACTGCACCTGCGACGGCAGCCAGTCGATACCGAGGAATTGCCGGTTCATGTCGCCCGCTTGCAATACCCATGACGATCCCGTCTGATCAAAGAGCGCCCAGAAGACTAACACAAACACATAAATGATGGAGAGTTTAAGAAGCGCGAATCCGCCTTCCTTGCTGAAAACAATTTGCATGAGCGGCTTCAATCCTGCCGCCGGCACATGCGCGAACTTGTTGCGCCCCATCCAGAAGAAAAGAGTGGCCAGCGCCATGAGCACACCCGGAACCCCGAATGCCCAGTGCGGTCCGTACCATTTGAGCAACCACGGCGTGAGCAAATGCGCGATAAAGGCGCCGACGTTGATTGAGAAGTAGAAGTAATTGAAGATTTTTGTGATGAGGTGCGAGTTCGTTTTCCCGAACTGGTCACCGACGTGCGCGGAGACGCAGGGCTTGATCCCGCCGGAGCCGATGGCTATGAGGATCAGGCCGAGATTCATCATCGTTTCCGGTTCCCCCACCGTCCCCATGAGCGCGAGGCAGAAATGCCCGACGCAGTAAACGATCGAAAGCCAGATGATCGTCCGGTATTTCCCGAGGAAGGCGTCGCTCAAAAAAGCGCCAATTATTGGAAAAAAGTAGACCCAGCTAACGAAGGCGTGGAACCGCTCGCGGGCCTCCGGATCGGTCATTTCCTCCCCGAGGACCGACCCCATGAGGTGGAGATAGCCCACCATGAAGGCCACGAGAATCCCCCGCATCCCGTAAAAACTGAACCGCTCGGCGGCCTCATTGCCCACAATATTGGGGATTCCCGGGGGCATCGTCGAGATGGCGAGGGGGGCGGAGCGGTATTTTGGCATGGTTGATTATCGGTGAGTGCGGGGAAATTAGGCGAAAATCCCTAAAATTTCCTCAGATTTGTCCAGACAAACGGTGCCCGTATCCATAGAATAATTGGAGGGTTTGGCAAAACCCCACGCCTTCCCACCCGCGCGAAGATTCGTGCAACCCCTGTCTGTTGGTATATACTTCGTAGTTCAAATTTACCCCCGTAAGAATATGATTCGTTTCCTCTCGGCTGCCGTTGGCGGCCTTCTGGTTTGCTTTATCCACACCCTCTCGGCAGCGCCCGACCCGTTGCACTTTTATGATTTTGAAGGTGACGCGACGGACTCGGTCGGAAGTGGCGACGGACAATTCGTCAACGCTGTTCCCGACTTCACCGACGGCGTCATCGGCGCACAGGCCTTCGCTTCCGATTCCATCGACGACTACGTGGCGATTCCCCTCGTTTACGAAGGAACCAACTACACCGCCGTCAGCGTGAGCGCTTGGGTGCGCACGACCAATGGATCGAACCAAATCATCGCTTCATCCGACCGTAGTGAATACTGGCGACTGGAAATCAATGGCAACGGCGCGGGCGAAGGCGCCATCGGTTGGGACGTTCGCACGAACACTGGTATCGTCGACTTCGGTGGCACGACACGGATTGACGACGGCGAGTGGCATCATGTCGTCGGAACTTTTGACGGCGCCACGGGAACGATGCGCGTTTACATCGACGGCTACCTCGATGCCGAACAAGTCAATCCGGCGTGGACGGTCTTCGGAACGGGCTTGGTTCGCTACACTTTCATCGGCTCCGGATCGGAAGCGACCGAGTTCAACGGCGTCGCCACTCCACAGGATTCCGTGCATGGCGATATCGACGGCGTAGGGATCTACGACGTCGCTCTCACGCCGCAGGACGTGCAGGAAATCTGCCTCGTCGGCCGCGGTGCAGTGAATATTCTCGACCTTCCGATCACCAGCTACTCGGGATCCGAGGACAACGGCACGGCCGCTCTGACGCAAAATGGCAGCGGGACGATAGACGGAACCGGCATCACGCTCACCGGAGACGCGTGGAAGAAAGTTCCTTGGAGTTACAACGTCACCCCGAACACGATCCTTGAGTTTGAAGTGGAACACACCGGCGGCGAACTCGTCGGCATCGCACTCGACGAAGATGATGACCACACCCAACTCGTCTCCGATGGCACTACGCCGTCTCCGCGGGTTCTCGTTGTTTCCGGGACCGCGACACCAGGTGCCGATTTTATCGACTCCCCACACCAATACACCGGCCCCGGATTCCAGCGCATCCAGGTCTGCATTGGCCGCTACTTCCAAGGCAATATCAACAACCTCGGATTCGTCCTCGACGACGCGAGCGGAAGCGCCACCGCCACCTTCCAAAAGATCCACATCTTCGAAGCCGCCGATTACAACTCATGGGCACTCGAACTTCCCATTGGTCAGCGCGGCCCCCTCGATGACCCGAACGAAGACGGTGAAGTCAATTTGATCTCCTACGGCTACGGCGCGCCACCCATCGCCGCCGCCACCGCCGAGTGCAGCGCCGAAACCGTCACCGTCATCGCTGGCAACGGCATGCTCGAATACATGATGCCGCACACGCAAAAGCCGGACATCGCCTATCTCATCGAGTGCAGCGACACTCTCGAAGAAGACAGCTGGACGCCGACCACTCTCAAGTTCCGCGACGAAGTCTGGGAGATCCTCCCCGATGGCAGCGGTCAAGCGCTCAACGGCAGCTACGAACTTGGCGCCAAGGTTGATATCACCGTCAATCCCGGCACAGCCCCGCGCCGGTTCTACCGTGCCACCGCCGTCCTTTATCCGACGGCCTCCAATGACCGCGATGCCGACTTGATCAATGACCTCTGGGAATACCGCAAACGCCTCAACCCCGGCGACGATGGCGACGCGGGCGACGATGGCGACAATGACTTCCTGACCAACCTCCAGGAGTACGAGCAGTTCGTCCAACTCGGCTACGACGCCGACCCGAATGTCTTCGACCCCGCCACGGTCTCTTTCGAAGTTGTCGAAGCTGAAGCTCATGAAAAGGAGGGCACTCCAGCCCGCATTCGCGTCCGCCGCACCGGATCCGACGAGCCCGACAATATTTTCTTCTCCACCGCTCCCGGCGCCATCCCGAACTACGGCACTCCCTCTGGATCGGAATATACCGCCAGCGACAACACGCAAGTTCCGATGGGCGACGGCGAATACCTGCGCGAAATCACCGTCACCGCAAACCTCGACAGCAACAACGAATACCCCGAAGGCATTCGCTTCGCCATCCTTGCTGACCCGGATTCCAACTACGGTGTCGATGCCGGCAGTGACGTGGCCGACGTCTTCCTTTGCGACGCCGCCGACACTCCGGAAAACGAAACTCTCTTCCTCGGCTTCTACCGTCCGGAACTTGATTCCATCACTTCCGCCGACGGCATCTCCGTTCTTCGACTGAACGGACCGAAGAACAAAGCCATGGTCACTTCTTCGTTTGGCGTCATGGAGACGATCCAAACAAGTAGTCACGTTCACCACGCCGATCCGATCAACCCGAACACCCAGCGCGGCCCCATCGTTGAAAGTCTTCCCATGGGCCAAATCGAAACCAGCCCGCACGAGTGGGACATCGTTCCCACCGCTGGTCAGACCGGGCAGAAACTCATCAACGCCCTCTTCCGCACTCCAGCCTCCGCCAACGATCCACCTCTCCTCTATTCGAACGTCCACTCCGGCGAGTACCCCAGCGGGGAAATCTGGGCGCAATACACCGAAGTCCAAGGCGCCTCCAGCCTCTCTCAGGCAGACATCGACCGTTACTTGAACCCGCAGGGCATCGATGTGAACCCGGTCGATGGACTCGACGACGTCACCGGCCAGCCACTCCGCGTCGACGGTTTTGGCAACAACGGTTACGACGACCCGCCCGCGGGCGCGACCGCTCAGGAAGCATGGATCAAACGCGACGTCGTGCGCTTCCTCCAGTCCGGCACCTTTGGCCCGACTCCAGCCGAGGTTGATGCCCTCACCACCGACATCATCAACAATCACGGCGGTGATCGGAAAGCCGGCTTCCTCGCGTGGATCAACACGCAGCTTGCCCTCGACCAAACCAGCCTCCGCGAACTCTCGTGGTATATGGACGAGCAGGAGTTTGAGCACCGCGCCGATGTCGACGCCGACAACGATGGAAACATCACGTCACGCAACCAACCCGACGCCGGCGACCAACCCTTCGGCGGCAACTTCCGCCGCGCTTGGTGGACGCAAATGCTGCAGTGCCACGACCAACTCCTCCAGCGCTACATCTTCGCGCTTTCGGAAATCGTCGTTGTCTCCCGCGAGGACGCCATCCTCGCAGGGCGCTCTGTCGCAAACGGTGCCTATTGGGACATGATCGGTCGCGTCATCAACGGCGAACTCGACACCATCGTCTCCAGTAGCAACGGCACTCTGCAAACGAACTCGGTCGATCCTACCTACCGCAATCTTCTCGAAGGCGTCAGCAAAAGCCCACTCATGGGCATCTACCTGAGTCACCTGAAAAACGAAAAGGCTCAGGATCTGGACAATGACGGCATCACCGACCTCTTCCCCGACGAAAACTACGCGCGGGAAATCATGCAGCTTTTCTCTTTCGGCCTTGTTCATCTTCTCCTCGACGGAAAGATCCAGCTCGATGCCAACGGTCTGCCCATCCCGACCTACACCAACGAAGACATCAAGGAACTCTCCAAAGTCTTCACCGGTTGGAGCTTCTCCTACTACAACGGCGGGGCACCCAATCGCGCCATTATCAAAAACAACAGCTTCACACGAGGCAATGGAAGTCAGTACTACACCATCAATTGGGAGTATCCGATGGAGAACTATTCCAACTCCCACGAGACCGGACCCAAAGACTTCCTCGTCAACGACCCCGTTTACAGCGTCAGCCAGATCCCGAACGGGAACAACGGCGAGCAGGATATCCAGATGGCGCTCGACATCATCGGCAACCACCCGAGCGTCGCGCCATTCATCTCGCTCCGTCTCATCCAGCGTCTCACCTCGGCCAACCCGAGCGCCGGTTACATTTACCGCGTCTCCAAGGCGTTCGAAGACGGCGTTTACGACGGCGTGGGCAGCGGCTCGCGCGGCGACCTCATCGCCGTCCTGAAGGCTATCCTCCTTGATCCCGAGGCCCGCGATCTCGCGCTCGCCGACAGCTCCGTCAGCACGGGCAAACCAAAAGAGCCCATGCTCTCCTACTCGCAAATCCTTCGCGGACTCCATGCGCGGTCGCTGGTTCCATTGAAGTCGGACCTTACCTTCACTGGAGCAACGGGAGCAGGTGTGAGCACATCGTTTACCATTCCGTCTTTGGCGAATATCAGCTCGCAATACAGCTCAACTCCGAACGCAGGCTATCCTGCGAGCCAACTCGACAACTTCCCGAACGACGCCTCGTTCTTCCGCTTCGGCGAACTGAACAACACGCTTGGGCAGTCTCCGCTCATGGCCCCGACCGTCTTCAACTGGTTCCTCCCCGACTACGTTCCCGGAGGAGCACTCGCCGCCGGAGGCCTCGTCTCTCCCGAGTTGCAAATCGCCACCGAGACCAGCGTCGTCACCCGCATCAACTACCACCACGCGATTCTTCGGAACAACGACGGTCAAGCCACCAATCGCCTCGTCGGTGACCGCAACCCCAGTCTGTCATCCGGTGCCGCACGCTTCGACAGCATCCGCATCGACGACAACGTGTTTTCCACGGTCGATACAATCTCGACCGACCGCGACATGATCCGCGTTGTCTGGGACAACGCCTTCAACAGCCACGGCGGCACCACTCAGCAGAACCGGACCGCCGCCGCCACCGCCGTCGTCGATTGGCTTGACTGCTACTTCTGCGCCGGTCGCCTCCAGGCCCAATACGGAAGCGGTATTCCCGCGAACCCGTCCAGTCCGACAAACCCACGCGAATACCTCATCGACGCCATCGACAGCCAGGGCTATACCGGCAGCAACCCCGAAGTCATTCGGACCGCGATGTATCTCATCTTCACCAGCCCCGACTTCCTCACCCGTTTCTAATCCCGCTACCCCCGATTTACGTCATGAAAAACTCCGTCCAAAAAGAACACGAGTTGAGCCGCCGCCGGTTCATGTCCGGCACCGCTTGCGCATCCCTCGGCACGACCGGCATGGTCAACACGCTCGCCCACTTGCGCATGATGAACGCCGCCGTTGCCAGCGGAGGCGGACCGTTCACCGACTACAAGGCGCTCGTCGTCCTCTTCCTTTTCGGAGGCAACGACTCTTACAACACGCTTATCCCCTCGAGCAACCACCCGGAGCGACAGAATTACGTCGATGGCCGAGGCATCCTTGCCCACGGCGATGACCCAAGCAACGAGGGACCGGTGAACGGCAACAACGCCGCCGGAAACATCCTCCGCATCAACTACCCCAGCGCCGCAAACCAGCAATACGGCCTTCACCCCGAACTCTCCGGCATGCGGACCATGTTCAACAACGGGGAACTCGCCTTTCTTTCCAACGTCGGCACCCTCGCCGAACCCGTCGCCAACAGAACTGAGTATCTGAGCGGCTCAAAAATCCTTCCTGTCCAACTTTTCTCCCACAGTAACCAGCAGGAACAGTGGCAAAGCTCCATCCCGGACAAGCCCTTCACCTCCGGCTGGGGAGGCCGCATGGCCGACCTTCTCAACGCCTCCTACGGGAGCGGCGATGTCTCCATGAGCGTGACCCTGTCCGGTGTGAACAGCTTCCAGGTCGGGACTTCCGGCGACGTCGTCCAGTATGGCGTCGGCGTTAACGGTGCGACGAGCCTCGCCGGATTCGGCACGAATTACGCCAATGCTCTGATCAATACTTCCGGCACATTCCTCGATCCTAACAATTACACCAACAATGACGCCGGTCGCCGCTTGCGTGCCTTGGAATCCACCATGGAGCACACGCTCACCATGACAGGCGAGAACCTTCACGAAGTGGGATTTGAGAGCGTCTTGAAACGTGCGCGCCAGAATGAAGCTTTTATCGGCGACGCCATTGCCACCGCCAACGCCCAGCTCAATTTTGAAACGCTGTTTAGCGGATACGGTGCCACCACCGGAACAGCGAACCAGCTCAAGATGATCGCCAAGCTTATCGCGGGCCGCGAATGTCTTGGCAACTCCCGCCAGATCTTCTTCTGCAGCATGGGCGGCTTCGACAACCACCGGAACATGCTCCCCGATCACAACCAACGCATGCGCGAACTCGACCCGGCAGTCTCCGCCTTTAATGATGCGATGAAACAGATCGGCGCCTACAACGACGTCCTCCTCGTCAGCCCGTCGGACTTCGCACGAACGCTGACGCCGAATGGAAACGACCCGAATTCCTCCGGTTCCGACCACGCCTGGGGCACCAACGCCTTCCTCTCCGGCGGCCCTGTCAACGGCGGCCAAGTCTATGGCCAGTTCCCCAGCCTCCTCACTGGAGACAACGCCCCGCTCGACGCCGGAAGCGCCCGCGGACGCTTCATCCCACAGACGGCCACCGACCAGTTCAACGCGCTTATCGCAAAATGGTTTGGCGTCTCCGACAACGACATGTCCACGATATTGCCAAATCTCGACCGCTTCGACGATCCATTCACGCACCCGGACCTCGACATGATCGATTACACGGTGTGATTAGATCTTCATGACCGAAGACGATTCATTTTAGTTAACACGACGACGCCCGCCACTCCGGTGGGCGTTGTTGTTTCTGCCCGCGATGGAAAAATCAAAAATACTTTCAGCTGTCGGCATCATTATCGGTGTCGCGATCTTCGTGTGTTTGATCATCATTTATTCTCCAACTTCGACCGAGACTGACGAGCCCGCACCACCTGTCGAGGTGGAGAAACCAAGAGTCACTGAAGCCCCCCTCGACACCCGCACGGACATCCGCGAAGGAACGCGCACGATGCCGCCCGTTCCGGAGAACCCTCTTTCGGTGCCGTCGATGGTCGCGCTATCAAAACAGCTGACCGAACCGGACGCCACTGCCGAAGACGATCTCGATGTCGTGCGCAGCCTCATTGAGTATTACCGGAAGCAAAACCGCATCGTTCCACCCGGTGGACTCAACGAGGAAATCGTCGCCGGCCTGCGCGGCAACAACCCGAGGAAACTCCGCCTCATCGAAGACAGCCACCCGAAACTCAGCCCATCCGGTGAACTTCTCGACCGCTACGGCACACCCTACTACCTCCATCCACTCTCGGAGAAAATGATCGAAATCCGGTCCGCCGGCCCCGACAAGAAGCTCTGGACCGACGACGATATCGCGATTGAGGACGAAACTGGTGGCCAGTTGAGCGAAAAACTCTGAGCAAGCGCGGCGGTGTCAGGCCTCTCAGGGTCAGCCGATTAGGGAAATCTCCCTTTCGGATCCATGCGGGATTACCAAATAACCAGAAGAGAAGTGACCGATCTTTATTGATATTTTAGATTTATTAACTAATTTTTAGAGTTATTTAAAAAAACGATAACTGCGTGCGATTTCAATTTTCACTCCGAGGACCAGGTGTGAGGGCGGCCTACCCCGTCCAGAGTGCCCCTCGTGGCCCCCTGACCGAGAAAAAGGTCAGGAAGCAGGCTGCGCGCATCTTTCGCTTCCTCTTCCCGCATGGTTATCCTGGCGAAGTCTTTCTTTGCGGCGGCGCGTTCAAGCCCGCTCTCCATCCAAAACTCCGCACCAACGACATCGACCTCTGGGTGCGCGATCGGAAGGAACGCAACCGTCTCCTGAAATTCCTCCTCAAACGCGGCGCCACCCTCGACCGCGACTTCCACCCCTTCTGCCTGCGCCTTCTTCTCAATGGCTGTGCCGTTGAGATTACCTATCATAACATTAAAAACGGAACGCTGGAGGAGCTGGTTCACAGCTTTGACATTGCTGGCTGTGCGATCGGCGCGCGTTACAATCATCGTGGCATCCGCGAGACCTACATCAGTCCCGGCGCGTATGAAACGGTCGCCACTGGAGAAGTCATCCTTGAGGAAGCTTACATGAAATCCCTCGTGAACGAACGTCTGCCAACCGTTCTTCGCGGCATCGACCGCATGCAGACCTTTGCCCACGAAACGGGATTGCGAATCCGCAAGCGTGACATCGAAACCCTGTGGGCCATCTATTTCCACAACTACACCGTGGAAGAGCAGCGGAAATGCGTCGACGTTTACCTCGAAACGACCGTCGGGTTCAAGCGGGGCTGCAATAAGGAGTTGCTCCAACGCGCGACGGCGGCGTAAGGACTAGGGATGTCCAATCCCTACGAGCAGCGGAAACTCGTCGACGAGTATCTGCTTTTCCACTACGGCGATCCCTCACTGGTCCTTCCCTATGAATTCGGCCCCCTTGAAGCCTTGAATTTCGCGGTCCGCACCGTCTCGGAAACACTCGACCCGTCCTCACCACGATCCCGCGCCCTCGACGTCGGCTGCTCGGTCGGGCGTTCAAGTTTCGAACTCTCCCGGTTTTGCAACGAAGTAACCGGTATCGATTTCTCCCAAGCCTTCATCGACGCGGCCAACGAAATCCGCACCAACGGCACGATGGACTACGAGGTTCTCATCGAAGCACACACGACCACCGCCGCGACCGCCTGCGCTCCTTCCGGCACCCGTTCTGATCACGTCCATTTTGAAACCGGAGATGCCATGGCTCTCCGCGACGACCTTGGCTCCTTCGATCTCGTTCACGCGGCCAACCTCATCTGCCGTCTCCCGGAACCGATAAAGTTTCTCGACCGCCTGCCATCGCTTGTCTCATCGGGCGGGCAGCTCGTCCTTACTACGCCATGCACTTGGCTCGGCGAATTCACGCCACCGGAAAATTGGCCGGACAAACCGACGATCGAGTGGTTGCAAGATGCCTTGGGCGGTTCCTTCGCCCTTGACCGCACTCTTGATCTTCCTTTCCTCATCCGCGAAACGGCCCGCAAGTTTCAATGGACCGTCGCGCAAGGCAGCGTGTGGACGCGATTATGAACCGGCGTCGGAAGTTCCTTGATTCACGGTTGTATAAACCATCAGGGAAAAGCCCCCGAGAAACCGAACAGTCAGGTCCTTGCTCACGCGATAAGCAAGCTTTCTCGGCAGCTTCATCAAGTTGTACATGAGCCCACCGTGAGAGCCCGCATCCCCTCCGAAGGTGTAGAAGCATCCCTCGATGTTCAGGCCACATTCGCTCAAAGTGGCAAGAGCGGTTTCCTTCGAAAAATAATGAAGATGGCCCACAGATTCGCGAACTCCGATGATAGGCTTCATTCTCGCCACCATCTGTACACTCATATCAAGCGGGATATGGAAGAGAATCCGGGAGGAAAGGCCCGTCAGATTGCGGATAAACGTGAAGCAGTCTTCCACGTGTTCGAACACGTCAAAGCACAGGACCAAATCATAGTCAGCCCTGGTATCTCCCGTCACGGTTTCATTGCGGAAAGAAAGGCTCTCCGTTGTCCGTGACTTCGCGACGGCGTATGCCTCGGGCATGGGTTCATAGCCGACCGCCAGTTCGGGTTTTACTTCTTGAGCAAGCCCGGCGATGACGGCGCCGCCACCGCAACCAACCTCCGCGATTCTTTGATGGGGAATCTTCCAACGCTTGAGTGCCTCCATGGTCTCGGCGACCTTCCAACTGGCGCTGTCGTCCCCAAATTCGGGATTGGATTCCGCGTAGGTTCCATCCACATAGCGTTCACTGATTCCTTCGTTTTGCATTATTCACTGTCGGGGGATTGAGGGATCGGAAATTAACCGATAACCCGGGGAATTTGCTCAGAGAACCAAAATCATTGAAGTGCCACTTGCTTGAACGCGCGCCCCACAGTCGCGCGGCGCGAGAAACCGACCTTCTCCAGCTTCACTTCCTCGCCGTCCACGACACATTTTTCCGCGTCGAAGGGGAGTCCGTGAAATACCAGCGTGTATTCGCCGTATGCGGGTTCGAAGGCTCCGTCCACCGCCTGTTCCACCTCGATCTTGTCCTCACTGCCTCTCACCGAAAACGTCTTCACCGCTTGCCCGCCTTCGAGATAATCTTCGCCATCACCAGCATCTTCGTATAGCTGGCTCTGGTGTTGGCCGTCGATGTGGTAAACGTGCAACTCCATCGAGGCTTCCGGCCGATCCCCGACAAACTGCCGGACCGGTCCTTGCGGCAGCACGGAACCCGCGCGCACGAACAAGGGAATGCGGTCCAATGGCGCGTCTGCCCAGACTTCACTCCGCCCGCTCTCGAGCCGGTCGCTCCAGAAATTGAACCAATCCCCTTTCGGCAAATACAGCCAACGACCCGATGCTTTTTTCTTCGAGACCGGACACAAGAGGAGGTTGTCGCCCACGGCGAACTCCTCCGCGCGGTGGTAAGTCTCGACATTTTCCTGATCCAGAAAGAACAACGATCGCAACATGGGGACTCCCGTTTGCGTGTGCTGCCAGAAGGTGGTGTAAAGATACGGCAACATCCGGTAACGCATCTCGATCCAGTGACGCGACAGCCTCGTGAACTTGTCTCCGAACGACCAAGGTTCCTGCGATCCGTGCTCGCCGGAGGAATGCGTGCGGCAAAGCGGATGGAAGATACCCATCGCCAGCCAGCGCACATAAAGTTCGCCGTCCGGTTGTTCGATGAACCCGCCGATGTCCGATCCCGCGAACGAGTATCCCGAAGATGCCAGACGCTGGCATTGGATGTTGGCAATCCGCAAGTGCTCCCAACTCGCCACGTTGTCTCCGGTCCACGTTGAGGCAAAGCGCTGCACACCGGCGTAACCCGAACGGGTGATCGAAAACGGACGGGCGTGGCCTAGGGAATGCAAGCCGTCGTTCGTCGCGCGCACCATCTGCATGCCGTAGATATTGTGCGCCTTGCGATGCGAACAAGGGTTGTCATCGTAGTGGAATCGCACATCGCGCGGAAATGTGCCCTCTTCGAAAACGGCCGGCTCGTTCATGTCGTTCCAGACGCCGGCAACGCCGTCATCCTGCACAAGGCTCTTGAAGAGCGTCCCCCACCACGTCCGCACTTCTTCCCGTGTGTAATCGGGGAAAACGCAAAGCCCGGGCCAGACGGATCCTTTCATGGGCGGCCCATCCCCGCGGCGGCAGAAGTAGTCCTTTTCCATGCCGTCGACATAGACGTCGTAGCTCTTGTCGATCTTGATCCCGGGATCGATGATGACCACCGTCTTGAACCCGTCCTCTTTCAGGTCGCGGATCATCTTGGGCGGATCGGGAAAATTCTCGAGATTCCAAGTGAAGCAACGGTAGCCATCCATGTAGTCGATGTCGAGATAGATGGCATCGCAGGGAATTTTCAAATCACGGAAACGGGCAGCGAGTTCACGAAACTCCTCCTCAGTCCGGTAACTCCATTTGCACTGGTGGTAACCAAGCGCCCACATCGGCGGGAGCTTGGGCTTACCGGTGAGCCGCGAATAAGTTTGCAGGACCTCGTCCGCGGAAGGACCGTGGATGTAATAGTAATTCATCTCCCCGCCCTGCGCCCAGAAGCTCGTCACGTTGCTGCGCTCGTGCCCGAAGTCAAAAAAGCTGCGGAAGGAATTGTCGAAAAAAGTTCCGTAGCAAACGCCGTTGTGCAGACCGAGGAAGAACGGGATGTTCTTGTAAAGCGGATCGCTCTTCGCGCCGAACCCATAGGTGTCGGACCCCCACAGCTGCATCCGTTTCCCGTGAAGGTTCAATTCGCAGGACTTGTCGCCAAGTCCGAAGAAGGCCTCGCCGCCCCGCAAACGCCGACTCATCTTCACGATGTCACCACCGAAGTCGTTGTTGTTTTCCCAGTGGAAACCACGCTCGTCCTCGGAGACCGGCTTGCCATCCTTGTCCAGCACCTCGACCCGAAGCGCCTTTTTCTCGACCCTCACCGTGACCAACTCGGTTTTGATTTCGAAAAACTTCGCATTTTCGGATAGATCCGCCGCGCATGATTCCGGGGAGTAATCCGGATCGATCGCGTAACTGAATTTTTCCTCGAACAACCCGTCCGGACTATAACGGAAACGGATCAACCCGCTCTCCATAACATGAACCCGGAGGACGACTTCGTTCTCGCAGAAAAAACGGAATTCATTTCCATCCACGACCTCGTGACGAACGATGGCAGCAGGGAAAAAGTCACTCGCAGCGGACGCGAGATCATTCTCCATGTAGTTCCCTTGGAAGGCGTGATCGTGCATTGAAGTTCGGTTTGAGGAGTGACGCGCCCGTCGCGCGGAAAAGGCTCCATGCTCAGGCGGGAACGCTAAAGTTACAGCATTTTTTCTTACCAAGATGAAAAATTTGCGAGCTTGGCAAGTCTTTTGCTATTAGGAGAGAAAGCACAAGCTGTGCCCATTGAATATGCCGAGACTGCGAGTTCTAATGCTGGGATGGGAGTTTCCGCCGGTCATTAACGGCGGCTTGGGCATTGCCTGCCACGGACTTGGCAAGGCGATCGGAAAGTTTGTCGATCTCACCTTTGTCGTCCCGAAGGTCGACCCCGACTTTGCCGTCGAGAATGTGAATCTTGTCGGACTCGACAACCTTCCTCTCGATGAGTTTGCTCTCGTCAAGAATGCGCGAACCCTCAGCAGTGTCGCTGATGTCATTGAGATTGAGAGTGACCTCTCGCCTTATATCGACGCCGACCCCGCTGTCGTTCTGCGGAATGATCCTTCGCCCGTTCGTGAAGATTCGCCCCCTCCCGGACGCCGTTCTGTGGAAGCATTCCGCGGCGCGAACCTCTACGGAGACGACGTGCATCACAAGGTCACAGAATTCGCCCGCGCCGCAGGAGTCATTGCCAGCCACAATCCTTACGACGTCATTCATGCTCACGATTGGATGACGTTTCCGGCTGGCCTCGAAGCCAAGCGCACGACCGGCAAGCCACTGGTGCTCCATGTGCACAGCCTCAGCTATGACCGGGCCGGACCCGACGGGCGCGGCTGGGTTCACGAAGTCGAAAAAAACGCGATGGAAGAAGCAGACGTCGTCATTCCTGTCAGTCAGTACACGGGATCGATCGTCACGGGCCATTATGGCATTGATCCCAGCAAAGTCTTTCCCGTGCATAATGGCGCGGAAAACGTCGAGACATTCCGCACGCGCAAACCGTTTCCAGAGAAACTCGTTCTCTTCCTCGGCCGCCTCACTTTCCAAAAAGGACCGGAGTATTTCCTCAACATCGCCGCGAAAGTCCTCGAAAAGAAACGCGACGTACGCTTCGTCGTCGCGGGAACGGGCGATAAGCTCAAGCAGCTCATTGAACACGGCGCCTACAAGGACGTCGGCGACCGTCTGCACTTTACGGGCTTCCTTAACAAGGCGAAGGTCAACGAATTGCTATCCATGACCGACGTTTACTGCATGCCTTCGGTGTCCGAGCCTTTCGGGCTCTCCGCCATCGAGGCTGCGCAATACGGAATCCCCGCCGTGATTTCCAAGCAATCCGGTGTGGCCGAAGTATTGCAACGCGCCCGCAAGGCCGACTTCTGGGACGTCGATCTGATGGCCGAGCACATCCTCGACCTTCTCGAAGACCCAAGTGCACGGGAAGACGCCATTCGCGCCTCGCTGGAAGATCAGAAAAACTGCACTTGGGAACGTGCAGCAGAGCGGATCGTGGATATCTACGAACAGACTATCCATGAGCACGAGCCCGTCTTCGCCTGAGGCCGTCTGTATCTACTTCCAGGCGCACCAACCCAACCGACTCAAGCCCTACACATTCTTCGACGTCGGACGCGATCCGTTTTACGAGAACGACGAACTGAACGGCCAGATCGTCAGCAAGGTTTCCGACAAGTGCTACATCCCCGCAAACCGGTTGTTCACCGAAGTCCTGGGGGAACACGAGGGCCGGGCAAAGATTAGTTTCTCGATCAGCGGCGTTCTCCTTGAGCAACTCGAACATCATCGGCCCGATGCCATGCAATCGTTCGTGCAACTCCTCGACACCGGAAACGTCGAATTGCTCGCGGAAACTTATTACCATTCCCTTTGCTTCCGTCATTCCGGGACGGAATTCGTGCGGCAGGTGCGGAAACAAGAGGAGAAACTCGATGCGATTTTCGGCGTGAAACCTCGCGTCTTTCGCCACACCGAGTTGATCTACTTCAATGAGTTGGCGGAGTTTGTCGAGTCCATGGGCTACAAGGGCATGCTCGCCGAAGGCGTCCCGTGGTTGCTCGCCGATCGGACGCCGAACGGCCTCTACCAGTCGCCGGGCGTGAAAGAACTCAAAGTCCTGACGAGGAATTTCCGGCTTTCCGACGACATTGCTTTCCGCTTCGCCGACAAAAACTGGACCGAATACCCTTTGTCTGCGAAAAAGTTCGCCGATTGGATCGAGTGCCAGGAAGGCGACCTCGTGAACCTCTTCATCGATTACGAAACCATCGGTGAACACCAGTGGGAGGACACCGGCATCTTCGATTTCTGGCGTGACTTGCCCGGGGAATTGTTGGAGCGCGGAATCGATCTTTTGACTCCGTCCGAAGCCATCGACCGGTTCGAATCCCTCGGGGCTTATGACGTGCACAAGCCGACTTCATGGGCTGACTCGGAGAAGGACTTGTCCGCATGGAAAGGCAACCCGATGCAAAACGAAGCAAACCGGAAGATCCTCGAGTTGGAAAAGAAAGTCCTCGCAAAGGGCAACGCCGAACTCCTTCACCAGTGGTCGAAGATGCAAACCTCCGACCATTTTTATTATATGTGCACAAAAGGAGCCGAAGACGGAGCCGTGCACAGTTACTTCAATCCCTATCCGTCGCCCTATGAAGGTTACATTTATTTCATGAACGCCCTCTCCGACCTCCAGCTTCGCGTTGAGGAGATGCCGGACGCACCCGAAACGCCGGAAGTTTCCCCATCGCAGACGGAATAAGTCGATACACATTTGCACGAAAGCATCCTCCGACTACATTTTGCCAAAATGACGAAAGAACATTGGTTCGCCCAAGGAACCAGGCAATGGACTGAATGATTGCCGCAATACCCATCTCCACGGAAGCTGCTGGCGCTGGCAGCATGACGGCTCTCATCGTCTTTCTTCTCATCGCGCTCATCATCTCCTCGGCTTGCTCGCTCGCCGAAGCCGCGTTGCTCAGTGTCTCAGACGCGAGGGTAAAGTTCCTGCTCAAGAAAAAAAAGGCGGGATCGAGACGTCTTGCCGACTACCGGGACAACATGGGACGCCCGCTCGCCGCGATCCTGACATTGAACACCATCGCGCACACTGTCGGGTCCATGGGGGTCGCCGCCGAGGCCACACTCATCTTCGGTCAAGCCGCCGTCGGCATCATCATGGCTGTCCTGACGATCCTTATCCTTGTCGTCTCCGAAATCATTCCGAAAACTCTTGGCTCACGCTTTGCGGGATCGCTTGCCGCACCAATGGCCATACTTGTCTCTTGGGTCACCTTCGTCCTTACACCCGTCATTTTCCTCTCGGAGATCATTTCCGGATGGATCAAAAAAATCCCGGGATCGAAAGACGACGATGGCTCGAATGCCGAGGTCGCCGCCGCACAAGTCGATGTCGCTCTCGAGCAGGGCCACGTCGATTCGTGGCAAGGGGAATTGATGCACAATGTCATCAGACTCAATGAAATCACCGCGCGTGAAATCATGACTCCTCGCACCGTCGTCTTTTCCCTTCCCGCCACGACGTCCATCAAGGAGTTCATGCACAAGCATTTGGACAACCCGTTCACGCGCGTTCCCATCTACGAAGGCAGTGATCCCGCCAATCTCATCGGCTACGTGCTACGTAGCGACCTCCTGACTGCCCCGGACAAAAAAGCGCCATTGAAGAGCCTTATCCGGAAGTTCGACACCTTCTTCGACCGCACAAAAGCATCAGAAATGTTCCGCGCACTCGGCAGTAAACGCGTTCCCATTGCCATGCTCGTGAACGAACACGGCATCCTCTCCGGCATCGTCACCATGGAGGACATCATCGAGGAAATGCTCGGGCACGAAATCGTCGACGAACGCGATACCGTCACCGACATGCGCGCCCACGCTCGCGAAAAAGCAGTCAATGGGGATGAAGAGATACTGGAAGAACCAGAAGCGGAAGCACTCAAGTCGGGCTAGCGCCACGCCACGCGATTCTTACCAATTCCTGTAAGCGGCCCTTCTCGACAGCCGAGGTCTTCGCCACGAAACCCCGCGCGTGGGCAAAGTGCACATCCTGCTCGCCTTCGATTCGCGTGAACTCAAGACGCGGATCATCGTTGTGTCTGGACAGACCGTATCCCGCTCCGCGTCGATCCGGGTAAACCAATCCGACGACCTCGTCGCCAAGACCGATTGAATCCAAATAGCGTTCCAATCCTGAAGACGGCTCCGCAGGCAAAGGGTCCGTCCGAGGCATAAAGAGGACTTTGAAACCTTCACCATCTGCGGACTCGAGTTCCCAGATCTCCGCATGCTCGCCGACATATTTCAACCGGTCGCGAAGTGAGCAGATGTAATCGAGCAAATCTTCTCCAACCCAGCGCATCATTTCGTAAACCACATCCCCGGATTCGAGCCGCTCCACGCGCGCGAATCGACGCAGCAAGGTCACATCCATCGGCGAATTCAACTTGAACAAAACATCACGATCGACTCCCAGCCACTTTGCCGTTCCCATCGCCCCCCGCGTGTCAAACCACTCCGCTGGTTCCAGCCAGTCGCAAAACAAACGTGCGTCTTCATAAAGGCCCAAGTCCTGCAAGACGAGCGAAAGCGCGCAAATCGGCTCATGATCGCGAGGAAACTGATGGTGATCAAAGTTGCCGCGGGCTGGATCGTGCTCGCCTCCGACATCGACTACAAGGACAGAGGGATCATCGAGATCTGTTTGCTCCGGTTCCCGCCGCACAACCGCCACGCCGTGCTTCACAATAAGGACGCTACACGCCAAAAACTCGTCTTTGTGGGACCCGCCCGGATGAGTAAGTATCAATTCTACCGACATTGAACGCGATCCTAGTTCGTCCTCAGAATTGCGCAAACTCCATCACGTGGCGTCCACTCGTTGCAGGACCAGGGCAGTGCGATTGGTCGCATAGACGGACAACTCGTTCTCTTCGTTCGTCGCACAATCAATCGACTTATCCACCCTTTCATGACCACCAAACTCCGAATCATCCGAGGAGAGAACGACCCGATAAGTGCCGGCCTGATGCGCCTTGAAGCGGTAGTCGGGGATGGAAAGCTCGGGATGAAAGTTGAATAGTAAAATCAGGTTGTTCCGTTCGCACACGATCACCTTGTTCCCGGCATCCATATTTAGCTGCGCCGCCGGGTTCGCCCCGAGCACGCCGGTCTCGTCTGCAAGCTTCAGGATCGCCGCCTCAAAGGCTTCGAGGAACTTATATCTTAATTCGGGATTGCCCGCCAGCGGCCACTGACGTCGCGCATACTTATAACTCCACCCATTGCCCTCGCGCGGAAAATCCACCCATTCCGGATGGCCAAACTCATTTCCAAAAAACGTCAGATAACCCTCTCCGCCAAGGGCAAGCGTGATCAGGCGGATCATTTTGTGCAGCGCAATCCCCCGATCAATGATGTGACTCTCATCCGTCACCCGCATGTGCCAATACATCTCCTGGTCCATGAGCCAGAAAGCGATCGTCTTGTCACCGACAAGCGCCTGATCGTGACTTTCACAGTAGGAGATCGACTTTTCTTTCCATCTCCGGTTCGAGAGGACATCCCAGATTTCATGGATACTCCAATCTTCATCGCGTGAGTGCTTCAGCAGTTTAATCCAAAAATCCGGAATCCCCATCTGAAGACGGTAATCAAAACCAAGTCCACCTTCTTCGATCTCCCTTCCAAGCCCCGGCATTCCGCTCATATCTTCCGCCACCGAAACCGCACCCGGCTTTACTTCCTGAATCAACGTATTTGCGAGTTGCAGATAAGTCATCGCGTCCCAATCCACGCCTTCTTTGAAGTACTTGTCGTAGTGATCAAACGTCATGAAATCACCATGGTGTTGATACATCAGTGACGTCACGCCGTCGAAACGGAAGCCATCGAAATGGAATTCTTCGAGCCAGTAGCGAAGGTTCGATAACAAGAACCTCAGGACTTCTTCTTTCCCGTAATCGAAAAGATAGGAATCCCATTGATTGTGGTATCCCTTGTCGCCGGCATGAAAGTATAGCCCTTCCTCTCCGTCGAAAAATCCCAAGCCTTCCGCAAGGTTTTTCACCGCATGAGAGTGGACGACGTCCATCAACACTCCGATGCCCAGCTTGTGCGCCTCGTTGATCAAAAACTTCAGATCATCCGGCGTTCCGAAGCGGGATGAAGGGGCAAAAAAGTTCGATACATGGTAGCCGAAGGACCCGTAATAAGGATGCTCTGCGACGGCCATGAGCTGGATGAAGTTGTATCCCAATCGCTTCGCTCTCGGAAGCACCACCTCCGCAAACTCCCGGTAAGTACCCACCCCCTCCTTTTCCTGAGCCATCCCCACATGGCATTCGTAAATGCGTGGATCCCCTAACGCTTTCACCTCGAAGCCCTGATCACCCCACGCAAAGGGTTCTTCCGGCGACCACACTCTCGCGACAAAGTCTTTCGATTCCTCATCCTGGGTCAGATAGCGAGCACAAGATGGAATGCGGTCGTGCACGCCGTTCGCCCCGGTGATCTGCACTTTGAAAGCGTCACCGTGTTTCAAAACCGGCCCGTCGCCGCCGTCGGGAATCACACACTCCCACACGCCCTGATCGTTTTTCTTCAACGGATTCGCCTGCGCATCCCAACCATTGAAATCACCAATCAAAGAAAGCATGTGGGCTCGAGGCGCCCATTCACGGTAGATCCATCCGTGTTTCGTCGAATCATAATGAAGGCCACGCACGTCATGGACATTGGCAAAACTCCGCAGCGATCCCCACGACTCCTTGATGCCGACTTCGCGTGTCCGGAAGCGCTTGAGACGGTCTTCAATATCAGCCCCGTAAGGCTCCAGCCAGGGATCGTCGATGAGAAGTTGCAAGGGCATGGTCGCGGGACTCTAGCACAGAACGCCCATCCTCACTCTCACAGGCTTTTGAAAGATTTCGCTGGTCATTCTGCCGACCAATCGCAAGACTAAAGAGAGAACAACCCCTAAAAACATGGCCTTATTTTCCCAAGAGCAAATCGCCGAATACTCACGCAATGGTTTTGTCTATGCGCGTGAACTATTCACCCATGAAGAGATAAGTCTCCTCGGCGAAACCGCACGCAACGACCGCGCATTGGACAAGGCGTCCGCAACGAGAGATGACGGCAAGGGCAACGACGTCCGCCTCTCGCTTTGGAACCATCCCGGCGACAGCATTTACGGTATGGCCGCACGCTGCCATCGCGTGGTGGATCGTGTCGAACAACTTCTTGAAGACGAAGCCTATCATTACCACTCGAAGATGATCTTGAAGGACGCGCGGACCGGCGGCGCGTGGGCGTGGCATCAGGATTACGGCTATTGGTATCAGAACGGCTTGCTTTATCCGAACTTGTGCAGCGTCCTCATTGCCATTGATCGCGCCACGGAAGAAAACGGCTGCCTGCAGGTGCTCAAAGGTTCGCACAAGATGGGTCGCGTCAATCACGTGCTCACCGGCGAGCAGGCGGGCGCGGACATGGAGCGAGTGGAAGAAGCGAAAAAGCATCTCGAACTCGTGCAATGTGAAATGGAACCCGGCGATGCCCTGTTCTTCCACTCGAATACCCTTCATTGCTCCGCTTCGAATCCGTCCGAACACTCGCGTTGGGCCTTGATTTGCTGCTACAACGCCAAATCGAACGATCCTTACAAAGAATCGCATCACCCCGGCTACACCAAGCTGCACAAGGTGGATGACGCCAAGGTCCTCGAAGTGGGTCGCGACGAAGCGAAACGTTCGAGTGTCGAGTTCGCGGACCTTCTCTCCAAGGACAAAAGCGCCAAAAGCCTAGCTGAGGTAGAGGCGTAATTTCCGAACCGGCCGATGGCCAGCGACGATCCATACGGTCTCAGTCCGACCAAAATCACCGATAGCATTCCGGCCCCCGAGGTCGAATACAAACCGCCACATCCCAAGAATTTTCGCCCAAAAATCGGTCTCATCGGAGCCGGCGGCATTAGCGAAAGCCACCTTCGGGCCTACAGAAAATGCGGTTGGGACGTCGTCGCCATCGCAGACCGGACGCTCGCGAAAGCGGAAGCCAAGCGGGATGAGTTTCATCCGAAAGCGAAGGCGCTCGATGATCATCGCCGCCTCCTCGACGATCCGGAAATCGATGTCGTCGACATAACGCCCCACCCGCCCGACCGTTTGCCGATCCTCCGCGAAGCGCTCGACGCGGGCAAACATGTGTTGAGCCAAAAACCATTCGTTCTCAACCTCAACGATGGCGAGGAACTCGTAAATCTCGCCGATACTAAGAAAGTCCGTCTTGCCATCAACCAGAACGGACGTTGGGCTCCGCACTTCAGTTATCTGCGCAATGCCGTCGCCAGCGGACTCATCGGAGAGGTGACTTCCATCGACTTCGTTCTTCATTGGGATCAAACCTGGATCAAGGGCAACGACGCCTTTGAGAATATTCATCACCTCTTGCTCTTCGATTTCGCCATTCATTGGTTCGACATCACCTGTTGTTTCATGAAAGATCGACACCCGGAGCGGGTAATGGCGGCGGTCACAAAGTTCGAAGGGCAGTCCTTCCGCCCTCCCGCTCTCACCTCGGCCATTATCGAATACCCGGGCGCTCAAGTCCGAATGGCCTTCAATGCCCACACCACTGTGGGCGAAGAAGACACGACGACCATCGTGGGCACGAAAGGAACCCTGCGCGCTCGCGGCACCGGGCTCAACGATCAGTCCGCGATCGAAGTTTATCTTGAGGAAGGCCACGTCACCGTGCCGCTCGAAGGCTGTTGGTTTGAATCCGGATTTGAAGGCGCAATGGGCGAACTTCTTTGCGCCATCGAAGACGATCGCGAGCCCTACCACAGCGCGAAAAACAACCTCGCCTCACTCGAACTCTGCTTCGCAGCGCTCAAAAGCGCCGATTCCGGAAAACCCGTCGAACCCGGCAACATCCGGAGTTTTCATTCAACCTAACAAGGGAAAAAGGCCCGATCTCAACGGACCGCGGATGTCCACATCCGCACCAA
>JBCCWV010000055.1:0-25829 GCA_039192745.1 Verrucomicrobiota bacterium
AAATTTTCTATAAAAATTAGAATAAAAAATTTGCGCATTTATGGAAATTATAATAAATTTCGCTGCCTCTAAATTGAGGTGCAATACAAACAATAATCAATATAGTTACTGCAATCAAAAATGAAAACATCACTGAATAAAAAGTCTGGCTTCAGCCTTGTGGAAATGCTTGTCGTGATCGCCGTTATCGGAATCATCGCGGCCATCGCTGTCCCAATGATCGGAAACATCACCGGGAAAGCGGAAGAAAACGCGACTCGTCGTAACGCACAGAACATCGCTTCCGTGTATTCTGCTGCTGTCGCTGCCGGTTACTCTGGCGCTTCCGACCTCGCTACCGCTGTTGACTCGGTCACCACTGGAAACGGAGTCCAAGGAACAGGTTCTTTCGCGGGCACATACTTCTTCGTCCCCAACGTTCCTGCCGACGACACAACTACATTCAAGACAGCAAACAACGCTTTCCTCGAGTGGAATGCCACCGCGGATGTTCTTGAATACAAGTAAGACAGTTTAAGCGATTTCAATCGCGGGCCTCCTCCAGATCAATTTCCGGAGGAGGCCTTTTTTTCGGACAGAAACCTAACAAAACCTTATAACTAACTATTTCACCATGAAAGCCAGTAAGCGTCAAAACGGATTCACGCTCATCGAGATGCTTTTGGTGCTCGCCATCATCTCTGTCATGGCGGGACTGGTGATTAACGCGTTCTCGAATGCGACGAATGATTCGAGAAACACGATTGCGCGGCAACAACAAGCGACGCTCCAGTCCGCGCTCAATAATTGGATTTCCCAGGAGATCCGGGGGACGACGACACTCGCGGACGCCCGGAACACTTATAACTACGTCGGCGGCAACCCCAGCGGCACGAAACTGACATCCCTCCAGCGGCTCGCGCTCATTGAAGACTATCTCGATTCCGACGCCTATTCGCATCTCGTCGCCAACTCTTCCGCCTCGCAAGTCCGTAGTTCGGCCATGAGCAAGACGGGCCAGTGGGTCACTTTCGGTGACTGGGCCACGACGGGAGCTTCCTACCCGAAGGTCGAGAAACAGCCGTAACAGCAATCACTATCGCATCGAGCGAAACTCCAATGAATACCTTAAAAAACACGTCACGGGGCTTTTCCCTTGTTGAAGTCTTGGCCGCCGTTTCCATCATCGGTGTCATTGCTTTCATTTTTATTCCGAACATCGTCAAAGTGAAAGCCGACAGTGAAGAGAATGTCGCCATCAGCCGCGCGGAGGCGATCAACATGGCCATCGCTTCGTATGTCCAGGCGAGCGGAAGGCTGGCCGCAAATACCAATTGGTCGAGCCAGCCGAATGATTCATCTCGATACATCCTTGCCGCTCCGTTTCTCGCTTACGCTCCCTCGGTCCTCGCAGATTATATGCCGACCGGATACTCGATCGACCTGCCCGATGACATTGCGACTCTTTCGAAGGTGACCCTCACCGGCCCCGAAGGAACGATCTCGTACTAAAGGACAGGGTACCCGACGAGGCGCCGTTCTAAGAATCCAGCATGCACGTCCAGCAACCAGCCTTACGCAAAAAACACGGTTTGAGCCTCGTTGAGGTTCTCCTCGTGGTGTCGATTCTCGGTATTATTGCCAGTATCTCCGTCCTGAACTTCTCGAATTCTCTCGACGGTTCCAAGAATGCAATTGCCGCGGATTTGGAGGGAAAACTGAATGTCGCCCTGAAGGCTCATGGCCAGGTGAACTACGAGTTTAACCTTGCGGCCAATGACTCTTCGACGGACGACGAGTTCGCCATTCTTCGTTCACTCCAGTGGCGGGACGAGACAGTACCCGGCAGCCCGTTCTTTACGACATATTACAATCCGATCGCTTCCAGTGACACCGACGACCATCGACTTCGCTGGAATGGCGCAAACTTCATCCTCGTTGAGCCCGGCGAAACGGGGAGCGGACTCAAAGTCAGTTATGACACTACAGACCGCGGGACCGCATACGTTTTTCCCGGAGGATACACACCCGTTCCAGGCTCATGAAGGCTTTCCAGATTTCCAGCATAGATGAATCCGCAAACCACTATTCCTACCCAGCCGGCTGAGGTCGGTGAAAGATCGGTTGTCGTTCCCGGCGAGGCCGAGAACGGACTCGATGCGGGCGGTCGCGTAGCCGCCGACCCCGCAGCGATTTCCGTCGGTGCCGCCGCTGTAGGTCATGCGGACGCAACCGGCACGATTATCGCGCCCGGTGCCGAGGCCGTCGCCGCCGGAGCGCCGCCGCATGAGTCCGGTCCGGCGGACGATGGATTGGAGCAAGCGACCGTACTGTCCGGTCTCCTGCCAATCAGGCTCCCGCGGACATCCTGTTCGGCGGAAGCGGAATCTGTTTTACGCAAACTTGGCCGCATGTGTACGGAAGCCGACCCGTGGTTGCCCGTCGGCGCGGTTGGTCCGCTCGTCGTCTTTGGCCATCACCGTCAGGACGCGCAGGACTTTTGGGGAGTGCCCTCTTTTCTAAGCGTTCGTGTTCAGATTGGAGCGGAGCAGTACGAGAAGTTGCTCGAGGATTTTCTCCGCCGCCTTCAGTACAAGCCGGTCGAGCCGTCCAATCCGGTGGCGGAAGCCATTCAGCCGCCGCCGAAGGCCGCCGACCTTCACGACGCGCTCCAGTGGTTCATTGAGAACTATCCGATGGAGGCGGAAGAGAAGGAGAACTTCGAAAAAATCGCGAAAGAGAATGCTTCCGTCGATCTGGAGTCGTTCAACGACTTCAAGAACATCCCGCGCCATTACGGCCCGGCCATGCATTACTTCGTGACCGGCGAAGCGATCTTCAATCCGGAAGAAGCGCCGGCACAAGAGCGCTTTCCCGACCAGCTCCTGGAGAAGCACTGCGTTTACCCAATGTTTATCGGGGAAAAGCGGATCTATCTCCTCTCGCCGACCAAGTCCGTCTATGGTTTTGAAGACGAATGGGTGGCGTCTGGAAACGATCCTTTCGAGTTCATTCCCGTCATCGCTGATGCGGACGCGATCCGTTCGGCCATCGGTCGAAATCGCGGACGGAACACCAGTTACGCGGATGTCGACGTCGGTGATCTCTATTACTCGGACAACACCAACCTTGTCGAGATCGATCCGCTGGAGATGGGGCAGATCAATCCGGCGAACCCGAACAACACTCCGGAACAAATGATCCACTGGGTCCTCTACACCGCGCTCAGCATGCGGGGGAGTGACCTCCACGTCGAAAAGTACTACAACACGGCGCGCTTCCGGGCGCGGATCGACGGTTCGGCGCGTGTCATCTACTCCGCGCCGGAGGAAATGCTTCCGCGCTTCATCGCCCTCATCAAGAACTACTCGAACATGGGGCACCAGCATCAGGACTTGCAGGATGCTCGGTTTGCGATGTCGATCGGCAAGCGCCGTGTCGACGTCCGTGTGTCCGCCGTCCCGTGCCGGAAGCAGAACCAGAAGCTCACGATGCGTTTCCTCGACAAGCAGGACGGCATCAAGCAGTTGAGCGAACTGAACATGTCTTCCCGTCAGCTCGACATCGTGAACAGCACGATGCAACGCGACCAGGGCCTTGTCCTTGTGACCGGTCCGACAGGTTCCGGTAAGACGACGACCCTCTACGCGTTCATCAACTCGATCAACGAGGACTCCATCAACATTCACACCATCGAGGACCCGATCGAATACGAGATTGAAGGGATCAATCAGACCCAGATCGACGAGTTTAATGGCATTAACTTTGCGACCGGTCTGCGCGCCTTGCTTCGTGCTGACCCCGATGTCATCCTCGTGGGTGAGTCACGGGACGAGGAAACGGCGACCGCATCGATCAACGCCGCCCTTACCGGTCACTTGGTTTTGACCACGCTCCACGCCAACGACTCTCTTCGCGCGGTCTCGCGACTTATTTACATGGGTGTCGAGCCCTACCTTCTGTCCGATGCTCTCGCCTTGAGTCAGGCGCAGCGTCTCGCGAAGCGGCTTTGCAATTACTGCAAGCGGCCTGTGCCCGCGCCGCGCGAGTTGCAGGAATTCTTCTATCAAAACAAGGTTATTACCGAGCCACTCAAGGATCCCATCTTCGTGGCCCAAGGATGCGACGAGTGTCATGGTAGTGGCTACTCGGGACGGGTCGCGCTCATGGAGATGTGCCCGGTCAGCGGGGAGCTTTCAGAGATGATCGCTGAGGGCGCGTCGATGTCCGACATGCGCAAGGCGGCCGCGCGCATCGGAGTACTTTCGCTATACCAAGAAGGAATGGTGCAGGTGGTCAATGGCAACACAACCATGGACCAGATTAACAAACTCGCGCACATGGGCGCGATGGTTTGAACCAGCCCCGTTTCCCCTTTTCGCCACCCCGTATCCCCGGGGATGCACAATGAGCCCCGGGTCCGTCCCGGGGCTTTCCTTTTTGCATTGCGGGAATGCGTGACAAGTGGCTGGCGGCAATGTTATACTTTCCGCCGTCGTCGTCTCTGATTTATGCCCAAGCTTGACCGGTTCCGCAGCTTTGATATCGCGCAATCACGCGACGGAAAGGTGTGGGAGTTGGAGCGCCGGGGGGATTCCGTGATTTGCGTGGCTTTTGACACGCAGCGCGAATGCTTTGCCGAGCTTTGCGCCGTCGGGGGGATCGATGTGAACGACGAGGACGTGAACAAGGTCTTCAATGAGCGGGCGGAAGCGATGTTGGCGCTGGATGATTCCGCTTGGGGCAAGCTCTTTGATTTTGGCGTGGATGATTCCGTCTATTATTACGCTTACGAAGTCTGCGATGGCGAGCCATTGAAGCAATACCTGGCGAGGATCGAGCACCTCGATGAAGCGACGTTCGTAAGGCTGGCTTCTGCACTGGCCTCCGGTCTTTCTGCGGTCTCGGAATCGAATGTCTCTCTCGATGAGATTCAATTGGAGAATGCTCGAGTGACTGAGAATGCCGATGGAATACTGGGCATCGGCTTTGGCTGCCTGCCGCTGTGTCCTGGTGGGGACGTTTATGCCCCGTTCATTCCTATTCGGAGCCGTCAGAGTATTTCTGCCATTCTCGACTTGTTCGATCAGCACGCGTCCGGCTTAAAGGTATGGAGTGAAATCGTCAATTTGGCATCGGCGGCAGATTCGCTGCCGGATTTTGCCGAGTCACTGGCAAGATTTGCCTCTCGGGTGCGCGGAGAGTTTGTGCCGCCAAGACGGGTTTTCGAAAGGGCCCTTTTCGGTCGCGGAAACTTGGAAGACATCTTGGAAGACGACTTTGAACTTCTTCCAAGAAAACTTGGACAGGGGCCCTATGATCGCAGCGCGGAGACGATTGATGGGGAGAAGTTGAGGCTCTTGCTTCTCCCGCCGGATCACTGGATGGATTCAAGATTCCTTTCTATCGGAGAAGGCAAGCTTCCTCCTTTCGCGATACCTGTCAGGTTTCGACGACTGGGAAGTGATTTTCGCGTCATCGTGGAAGAGAGATTCACCAGCATGCCTCTATCCGAGGTGCTGCAAAAACCGGTCGCCTTGGAACGAGAGGACGCAATACACCTGCTTGAAAAAGTGCACGAAGCCCTCGAGAACCTTGAGAAGAAGCGAGTCGATGTTCCTGATTTCAGGCCGGAGAACGTTTACCTTTGTTTTGACGAGACAGGGATGGAGATTGACACGGATGCGGTGGCCACCCAGCGGCCGGTTACGACGTGGCCACCCTATAAAGTCCGCGTTCGAACGCACAAAACCATGAGCGGATTAATGTGTCCGCCGGATGCGGATGATCCAGAGAAGGCGGGTGACATCCTTTCAAAATATCTCTGTCTGCGAGGTCTCGGGATGAAGGATCGCGCCATGGAATTGCTGGAAACGGGGCAGGGGGATGCGTTTCCCGAAGTTTCAGCGGTGTCCGCGAAGAGCATTCTTTCTCCTGAGAGTGAGGTGGAGCAAGATGAACCGTCGGAACCCGAGTGGAGCCAAGTGCATGAGCGGCAGCAGAGTGATTGGGAAGACGAGTTTGAAGAAGAATGGGAAGATGAAGAGGATGTCGAGGAAGAGGATCCTGTTTTTGTCTCTCCCATTGCGGCGGCGATGGGAGCGGAAGTGGATGAAAGCGATTTCCGCGCGCCAGACTTCGAAGAAGGTGAGTCGATTTTCGATCACGTCGTGGTGGAGACGGTCCAGACGAGGTCGAAATTCCCCATTTTCCTCGTCAGCTTTCTGATCGGTTCTGTTCTTGCCGCGTTCGCGATCTACAAGATGGGCGGATTGCGAGAGTTTCTCGGGGAGTGATTATTTGTCCGGAGACTCCCGCTTGGCGTGCAGCGCAAAGGTCCGATGGATGAAGAGAGCTGCGAGAAGGGCAAGGACAATAACAAACCAGAGACCGAGCTTGGAAACCAAAAAGGCAAAGGTGCCTGAAACGGTGAAGGCGATGATTGCGGTCATGAACCATCCACCGATAACGGTGACAACGCCGGCGACACGGGCGGGCGCAGATTCCTGACCCCACGCCCGGTCGGCAAGGGAGGCTCCCATCGCGACCATGAAGGAGACGTAGGTTGTTGAGAGGGGTAGTTTGTTGAGTGTTGCGATGGAGATGACCACGCTGGCCACGGCGAGGTTCACGGTGGCTCGGATGAGGTCAAACGCCGGGCGGTCTTCTTCGGAGATTTGTCCCGACTTCCCATCCTCTTGGGAAAAACGGGTATTGATCCACGACTTACCGCCGGGAGGAATGACGAGGCTGACGGTTTTAAAAAGAGAAATTGAAATCCAGATGATGCCTTTGGAGACGGGACCTGGCGTGAAGCGCTCGTGGCCTTTCCGCTGGCGACCCAGGGTCACCTCCGTCTTCGTCACGGTTCTCGATTTCTTCGAGATCCAGAGGGTGATGACCATGATTGCGCCGGCGAGAAGAAGAATAAAGTTTGCGGAAGGAACTTTTTCTTCCAGAGCAGTCATTGGGAACGCCGACGGATCCGCACCGGAATCCTTCCAAAGGACAAACGCCTGAAATCCGGCGATAGGCACGCCGATGAAATTGACGAGATCGTTTCCGGCGAAAGCCATCGCGAGAGAGAAGGTTCCGAAAAGGACCGTGAAGCGCAGGAAGTTCGCCTTGAGCGCGAGGCTGATGAACTGCGTGACGACAAACCAGAAGGCAAGCAGACTTCCGAACACGATGAGCAAGGGTTGTTCGCGGAGCCAGGTGACAATCACGTCGATGCCCGGGATCGAAGCATTGTTCAGGCCTTTGACGAGAAGGAAGTAGCTCATCATCGTGAGCGCCGCTGCCGCCCAGATGATGAGGAATTGCATCCGCCCGGGGTCCTTGGTGAAAGTAAAGATCAACCGCGAGATCCACATAATGACCAGACCGAATGCGAATGAGATGGGGACCGACATGAAAATGCCCTCGATGATCGTCCGGGCGTTGTCGGAATTGATGAACGCTTCTAGTCCGGGTGCGCCGCTTCCCGCTTCCGCGATTTTGACAAGCGCGACGGCGACGGCCGCACCGAGGAGTTCGAAGACGATCGAAACCGTGGTCGACGTGGGCATCCCGAAGGTGTTGAAAAGGTCGAGCAGGATGATGTCGGTCAACATCACAGCGATGAAGATGACCATGATCTCGTCGAAGTAGAACTGCCCGGGGACAAAGATTCCTTTTCGTGCGACTTCCATCATGCCTCCCGATGATGCCGCGCCGATGAAGATTCCGAGGCTGGCGACGATCATGATGATCCGCCTTCGCGCGACGCGAGATCCGATGGCGGAGTTCAGGAAATTGACCGCGTCATTGCTCACCCCCACGACGAGATCCGCCGCCGCCAGAGCGAAAAGCAAAATGACGAGAAGGAGGTAAGCGTCAGGCATTAGAGACAGCGGCGCACCATCGTGAGATTGGGAAAAGGAGCAAGGAGAAATGGGGCGCGGCAAGCGCCTGAATTGCCCGTTTTTAAGCGGACCAATTCGAACGGGAAAGCGAAAAATATCGATTTTTTGAATAAAATGGCGCCGTCGTGCGTTTTACTCATGGAACCACCTGGAGATCATGAAAAAACTGCACCAACAAGCTCTTGAATTTCTTCGCAAAGCGGCGATAGCCCTGCGGGGATTCAACGAGCGTCGGAAGTCCCGGCTGGCAGCGACAGACTTCGGGCTCCCGTTTTCGCGGGCCCAGTTCGTCCAGCCGCTTGGAAAAATTGACTGATTTTATACCGGCGAAAAGCGGGACTTCACCCGTGCTTGTGATAAATTTCGCTCTGGCATAAACGCCATTGGACCTATGAGCGAAGATTCCTCCCAAGAGCAACCGAACGACGGCGATCCCGTCAACCCCATCGCCGCCGACACCGTTGGTTCAGCTGGCGACGCAAAGAAGTCCGAAGCCTCCAGTTCGGGGCCGGGAAAGATCATCGTCAGGCTGTGGCCCAAAACGCCGGTGCTCTATCCGGTAGGCATCTGCGCACTCATTTTTGCCATTCTCAGCTACTTTTTTGGAGCACACCGGCCGCTGGTGGAATTGGCTGATTATGATGAGAAAGCGAAAACCGAAGCCGCAGTCGTCGCCGAAGTTGAAGCTCAGGAAAATGGAGGCGAAAAAGCAGAGGACCGAAACAAGTTCCTGACAATTCCGGACGAAGAATTCACCAAACTGCAATCACGCGTTTCCAAGGGGTTCAACTTCGACTGTGTCCTCGGATTCGCCTTCCTCATTCTTTTCACCTACGCCCTCTTCACGGTTTGCGTGGATTTCGAAGTGCGGTGGGCGCTCATTTCCGTCTTTTTTGTGATCATCCTGATCCTCTCGCTGATTATAGCGAATCTCTACAATCAGTTCCTTCCGGATTTCATCTCCAGTTTGTTCAGTCTGACTCCGACCGCGAGTCCGCAATTCTATCTCGCGATCTTTGTGATCTGGTTGTCATTGATGATTGTGACGCTCGTCGTTGTGCGATTCCACTATGTGAAAATCGAGTCCAACGAAGTGGTCGTAGTCGGCGGGTTTCTGGAGAAACAGAAAAGGTATTCCACCTTCCGCATGCGCTACGTGAAGGAGATCAAGGACGTGATGGAGTACTACCTGCCCTTCGTGCGTTCGGGGCGGCTGATCTTTACCTTCCCCGGTGTCGAGGAGCCGCTGGTTCTCGACAATGTGTTGAATATCGATCGCGTCATACGGAGTCTCGACAGGTTGAGCAGCCGCTTGAATGTCGAGGAGCACGGCGGGGAGATGTGAGCAGATTTGTCCGACTACTTTGTCTTTTCACCCTAGTGGGCGCGGGGCTCGCTGAGGGGCAACTGCTTCGCCGTGCGAAGGTCCTGAATGGTGTGGATGTGTTGCAGAGGGACGTGTTCGAAATGCTTAAGGGCAAACGCGTTGGCTTGATCACCAATCACACCGGGATCACGCGTGACGGGCGGTCGACGTGGGAGTTGCTTCGTGGGGCGGAAGCGGTCGACCTCGTGGCTCTTTTCAGTCCCGAGCACGGAATCCATGGAACCGAGGACAGCGAAATCAGCTCCGGTCGTGATGAGAGATCTGGCTTGATGATTTATAGTTTGTACGAAGCGAGTCGGAAAAAGCCCACCAAGGAACAACTAACCGGAATTGACGCACTCGTTTTTGATATTCAAGACATAGGGTGCCGGTTCTATACGTACATTTCCACAATGGGGCTATGCATGGAGGCGGCGGAGGACGCAGGAATAAGATTTGTTGTGCTTGACCGGGTAAATCCGATTGGGGGCAACGTTGTTGACGGTCCAGTTCTTGATGGAGAGCGTTCCTTCACCGGATTCCACGAGATCCCTGTCCGGCATGGCATGACCGTGGGCGAAATGGCGAGACTCTTCAAGATGGAGCGTTTTCCCAAACTCGATTTGCAGGTGGTTCCCATCGAAGGCTGGCGGCGGGAGATGCTCTTCGACCAGACTCGATTACCTTGGAAGAATCCATCTCCGAATATTCGAAAATTGGAGCAGGCACTTCTCTATCCCGGTGTGGGCTTGCTTGAATTCACGAATCTTTCTGTAGGGAGGGGGACCGATTCGCCGTTCGAGCTTGTTGGAGCGCCCTTTATCGACGCAGATCAATTTTCCAAGGCGTTGAATGAATTTGGGTTTAGAAGGATTTCCGTCACGCCTGCCCGCTTCACGCCGACTTCAAGCGTCTTCAAAGGACAGAGTTGTGGCGGCGTGCGACTCGGTTTGAAGGAAGGCGCAGGGGAGGAATCAATACTACTTGGAATCGCCTTGGCCAGGACGCTTCACCGCATGTATGCCGAAGAATGGAATGAGACCAACCTCAATAAACTCCTCGTCCACCCAAATACGAAGTCAGCTATTCTGGCCGGGAAAACGTTGGCGGAAATCAAGGCTGGCTGGAAGACGGACCTGGATGCCTTCATGGCACGTCGAGCAACAGTGTTGATATACCGCTGAAAAGTCTCTCCGCGATTAGCGGGTCGCAAAAACCAAAGCAACGGCGGCGTAGGAGGCGATGGAAACCAGCTGGCCACTAAACGAGAGGGCGAGTTCCCTCGCCTTGAGATGGCGGCGGCGGATAAGTTCGACCGAATTAACCACGTAGTTGGTGGACCCGGCGATCAGAAGTGCGGTGGCCAGCGACAGTGTTCCCCATTCCGGGAAAGTGATAGCGGTGAATAAGAGGGCAAGCAGTGCGCCGGCGATGCTTCCTTGCTGCGGTGTCCGGAAGTTGCCCGCCCCGAGATTGAAATTAACCAGCGGACTCAGGATGAGGAGGACAAAGGAGTATAAGATAAGTATGAGGCTCGCGGAAAATATCCGATCCGGAATTTCGGCATCAAGAATGGACTGCGCGACCATCGGAATAGCTCCGAGAACGAACCAAATTGGAAGAGCGCCAAGGCTGATCCAGAAAAACGCTTTGCCGAGTAGTTGCACGCTAGCATCCTGACCTTCCTTGCTCTTCACCTTGGTGAATGTTGGCAGGAGAATGAGGCCTAAAGAGCGATTGAAGAGGTTTAGCGCCGCAAGCATGCTTAGAAGTGTGCCGTAAACGGAATACTCAATCGCACTCAATGAAGAATGTCCGAGAAGATTGAGGAGAAAGACAAGGCCCATGCTAGAGCTCACGCCGAGGGTCGCCCAGAACACGCGACTGAAAGTCGATTTGTAGGAAAGCTCCGGATAACGGAAGAAGTCACCGAGAGTAATTTTTTGCGTTAGCGAAAAAAGACCAAAAATGCCAACGACAGCCTGCGGGGCAAAAAGAATCGAGAGGTTCAAAAGGACACTCTCGGTCCGGACAAGAAGAAGAACGAGAAAACTTAGTAAGATACTGCCGATCTCAAAGACTGCATATCGCCGGTGCTTCGAAAATGTGAAACACAAAGGTTTGACGAAGTTGTAGAGACCACCGGCGAGGAGGAATGGAATGCTCTCCGGAAAGGACAAATTGGCCCCGAAAAAAGGAGCGACCCACTTAATAACTCCATCGAGTATGACGGGTGCGGATACACACCAGATGAGCCCCTTCCAGAATGCAGTAACCGCCACCCGGCTCTCTCCTCGCGCAAGCGCTTCCCCAGTCAGGCGCTGATAAACGGCAGATGCTCCTGCCGCTCCAAAAATTGTGACTATGCTGATATAGGAGAACTGAAATATTACGTCGGCGAGCGCTTCTTCGTGTCCGCGCCCAAGGATGACGAGGTTGAAAACGACGCGGTAAAGGCCGAGCAAAACCAGCGAGGCACAGACCAGACCATAAGTGGTGATCTGCCCCCGCTGGTTGCTCAGCTTTGCTAACGCCAGACGGAATAAACTTCCCATGATGGGAGTCCAGGTTCTTCTTTCGTCAGGCGGCTTTGCGGGAAGGTGCTTCTTCGCCAGTTTCCTCTGCGGAAGCTTCCCGCGCTTCCTTGAGAATGTTGGATTCCTTGATCGCTTCGAAGAGTGGTCCGCTTCCAATGAAGTTCA
The DNA here is from genome assembly GCA_039192745.1 of Verrucomicrobiota bacterium. Lineage (GTDB taxonomy): Bacteria > Verrucomicrobiota > Verrucomicrobiia > Verrucomicrobiales > DEV007 > JBCCWV01. Next base: position 11,952 of record JBCCWV010000055.1, read on the forward strand.
GGAGACGGATGTTCGGCATGACACAGTGTCCGCCGATAACTCCGGGGAAGAACTTCGTCTTCGGGAAGTAGGGAATCTCGTCGTAGATGGAGATCACTTCATCGTAGTTGAGGTCAAGCTGGTCGCAGAAACGCTCGACTTCCTGTGCCCACGCAATGTGGAGGCCGAAGTAGCTCGTGCTGGAGATTTTGGCGAATTCCGTTGTTTCCGCAGACGACATGCGGCGCACGCGGAATCCGGCTTCAAGAAAGTGCTTCTCAGCAATTTCGGCAGCTTCCTCGGTGACACCACCGACGAACTTATCGTAGTGACGTTGATCTTCTTTCATGCGGACATGCTTTCCGCGGATCGGGCTGTGGGCGACCGGGCAGGAAACACGTTCAGCAATCTTGCGGCACGTGCCAGGAATGACTGTGCTGTTCACAATGAGCATCTCAGGCTCGTACTTTTCGACGTATCCGACGACGGTATCGACAAACGATTCATCCTTCTGTCCGATGCAAACGTGCATGATTGCACACGGGGCGTCCGGTTCCGGAGTATCGAGGTCAATGCCGATGCACGGCAGATACTCGCTGATGTTCTGGCGAAGCGGGTCCCCGACTTCACCAAGTCCTATGACATAGTGTTTTTTGTTATTCATTAGTTATGGCTTGTTGGGTGGGTTGTGTTTTTGGTTTGGGTTCCATCATGGAGTAGAGGGAAATCAGTTCGCGTCGATGCAATGACCACTGCATCTCGCGGGGAAGGGGTGGAAAATCGGGATTGCGGATCTGCTCGAGGACGAGATTCGCAAGGGTTTCTGGGTTCTCGTCGTCCCAGATCTTCAAACGTCCTTCGAACATGGATCGGATCGGGAGTGTTTCGGAAGTAACGACGGCGAGTCCGACCGAAAGGTATTCAAGGAGCTTGGTGGGAAGCATGTACTTCGTTGACCAAGTGCTTCGGTAGGGAATGATCCCAATGTCTCCTTGCGAGACGAATTCCGCCATTTCTGATAGTGGGAAATATTTCCCCGGGAGATGAACTGCTTCTTCAAGTTGTAGTTTTGTAATGAGTTCCCTGAGTTCCGGGACGGCGTCTCCATTGCCGTAGATGCGGAGTTTTGTTTCTGGTTCTTTTTCAAGAATTTTGGGCATGGCTTCAATGAGGCGATCGATTCCATGCCGGTGGCCTAAGGTTCCGTGCACAATCAGGTTCCGGAGTGGTGGCTGAGGCTGGATTCCCCGAGCTTTGAAGAGATTTTGATCAACCGCATTGAAGATGACTGCGGGGGGAGTTTTTAGGCCAGTGCGTTTGTTAACGAGATCAGCGTGCTCGTAATTGACCGTGATGACTTGGTCGGCGAAGCGCGCGGAGATCTTTTCACAAAAGAGAAGAAAACGGATCAGCGGATGTTTTTGGTCACAGTCGAACTTGTCTTGATAGACCTCTGGAACCGTGTCGTGAATGTCGAGAACAACCTTACAACCCCAAAGTTTCGCCGGAAGCGCGCAGAAGGCGAGAAGGTCGGGCATTGTGTGCACATGCACCGTCGAGTAGCGGTGTTTGAAGCATTGCGCGAATACAGAGAATATGGCCTCAATCGCGAATATCGCGTAACTCAGCATGTAGCGGAGTGTGCTGTCGCCGCGATACTTTTTTGTCTTTGTACGCAGAAGACGAATACCAGACGAAAGGATGGAGGATCTACCCTTTCCTTCTTCGCCCAAGCCAATAACATCGACGTCCCAGCCAGCGTCTCTGAGGGCTTCGGCCTCACGCAGCACTCGTGGATCGTTTTCGAGGACAAGATATCCTAACATCAGTGTACGTTTCTCTTTCATAATTCAGGGGTCGGTTTGAGTGCGGCCGCCCGCCTTCTTTTCTCCTGGTAGTGGATAAGGGCCCCGCACATAAGGCCGAGTTGGCTATACATAAGAAGCGCGGCGAAGGTGTTTTCGTAGAACGGCGCCACCGTTGCGTCGAAGATGCCCATGGGGAGGGCTATGGTGCAGCAGACGGCTATTGCCCGTATCTGAAGGGGAATTCCTTCTTTAGTGGGAGCGAGCGAAACGAAAAAGATCACGATCAGCATGAGAACAAACACGCCGCCTCCGACATACCCGAGTTCCCCGAAGATGTGCGGCCAGTAGGCATCGAGGGAAGACAGTTCCTGATTCAGGAAATCGAAAACCCGCGACCGAAGAACCGGACTATCGGACGAAATGGAAACGAATCCGCCGAATCGCCCCGGTCCTTCCCCGAAGAAAGGTTTCTCCTCGAGAATGTCGCCCATCAGTTTGTAGGCTTGAACGCGAACTGTGTCGGCAACGAAGCCCACATCGTTCTTCTTCAGGTTCTCGATATTCTTGATGATGATCGGAGTTGCGAGGGGCAGGCCGAGCATGGCAACTCCGAGGAACTTGAGGAGCATGATCCGATTTCTGATTGCCAGAAAGAGGACCATGCCCGCAAAGTGCCCTGTGAACTGACGGATAGTCAGGGAAAGAACGAGGGCGACCGTCGTAATACCATAGAAGATCAGCGTCTTCTTGGATTTGTAAGAATACGCAAATCCGAAGAACAAACAGAGATTGAACGCGAGAAAGGTACCCAGTGTTCCCGGATGTTCGAATGGTCCTGTAGGTCGAACCGAACCGGACCGATACATTGGTTCGACGCCGAAAACGAGCTCTGCCAAGGCAGGAAACGGAATCTGCACGAATTCAATGAAAACAGCGATAAGGGCAATGACCATATTGGCCTTCAAGAAGTTCTTGATGGTTTTCGGACCGAAGTCCGCGTTCATTGCGATGAGGAAAACGAGAAATCCTTTTGTAAGGAGAAAGATATCGAGAAGGACGACTCCGTTGGGGACCTCGTTTACTAACTTACTGGCGATGGACCAAACGCCTAAAAGGACCGGGAAAAGAAGGATGTAGTGCAGGCGTACAGGTTTCTGCATTAGAATCCGTCTGTAGCAAACATAGATCCCCACAGCGAGCAAAATGCCTTCGTCGGACTTTTTGACCAAAGATCCAAAGGGAAGGCCAAACCGCTCCATGTTCAGGATGATAATATCCTGGAAGAGAAAAAAGACATAGAAGACAAATATGGTGTTATTGAACGTCCAATTAGCGAAGGGTTTGTAGATTTCAGTCTGGAAAGCGAGGTAAATGCACAGAAAAGCGAAAGCAACGCATGGCAGGACGATAAGAGGAAGGCTGAGGACAATTCCAATGGCCGCCATGCAGAGAAACAGACTTCCTCCAGCAATAAGTGGGGGTTGATGCGGTTTGAGGCGGATGCGCCCCCACAGAGATAAGGGAGGCGCAGTCATGAAGCGACGGGAACGGGGTCTGCGATCATCGGAACAAGCCCGAGTCGTTTTTCAAGAATCCGGTACGCGAATCGAAGAGGCCTCAGTTCACGGATGTAACTCGGAAGAAAGTGGAGAGCGAGGTCGGTCAAAGCGACGCCGATGAGATAAAGGAAAAAGGTGATTACAATGGCAATCAGAAGAAGCTTCGGCTTGCTGGGAGCGACATTCGAATAGGGGAGTGGTGCGTAATCAAGAACCGTGGTTTCTGGGAGCATACCGGCCTCGTAAACGCGGATCACTTCCAGTTGCTTGTTGAGAAGGTGACTCGTTTCTCGAAGCAACTCAATTTGGTGTGTGAAAGCGGCGAACTCACGCTGAAGCGAAGGAAGAACTTTTAGGTCAGGGAGGGCGAGAGATTCGCTGGAACTCTCTTCACCTAAAAGCGATCCCTCCAGTTCCTCGATCTTCGCGAGTCTTGATTTCAGCTTGCCGACCGTGCTTGTCTTTTCACTCAGGAACGGAGAGTAGCCAGACATCTCAACTCTAAGGCTGGCGTCGAGCTGCTGAATGTGTGCAAGTAGTTCAACCGTGGATTTTGTCTGGGTATCAACGTCGACGATGTTGTGCTCGGATTTGAATCGTTCGAAGCTCATTTCCACTTTCGCAAGGCTTTCGCGGTTCGCAGAAACGCGCGCTTCGACCTGTGCTTGCTGGTAGGAACGTTGTGACTTTCGAAGCGTTCTTTGCGCATCCTTGAGACCGGCGAGAAATGCGTTAGCGATCTCCTGGGAAAGCTCTGGTTCGTGAGTGGTCACGTTGATAACAAGCAATTTGTGTTTGTCCTGAGTGATTTCGCTATGTGAGCGCAGCCATGTGCGTGCTTCCGCGACGGACTCCAGTTCGAGTCTCTTTACCAGTTTTGTAGATGCCGTGACGTGATCGACAACGAGATCGGACTTCAGCATCCCGATGATGATGAAATTTGCTTCGTTCGTGTCTTCCGGTTCCCACCACGAAGGTGTCGGGTAACCGCCCATCGCGCCCTGCATTACAGCAAGGGAGTCTTGCTCGCCGAAAGGAGGGAGCATTCTTGCCGTGGCGGTGTATTCGGGTTCTTGGAAGAAACTTTTCAGCAAGGTGAAAGCGCAAATCCCTGCAGCAATTACGAGGAACGGGCGCGCAAGTTTCCCGCAGATGACACCCCAACGGCGGATAATGGGGACATAGTTGATGTAATCCCCGTTACTCATGATCCAATGGAGGCAATGACGCCGGCTGAAATAGCAGTTTTAAAGACGACATCGATGATGCCTCTGGTGAAGTCCCAGTCGTCCTTCATGTCGTAAACCGGGGGCACAAAGATGATGTCGCCGGGTTCAATGTGGCGGTCTCGCGAGCCAAACATGCTGCGAATAATCCTTCCTTTTCCAGCGCCGCCAGAGGCTCTCGCAAGGACAGCGGTCCCATCCGTACGGAAGACGTAGATTTCCGCAGAATTACCCCCGCTTTTGATACCCCCGGCCTGACGGAGATAATCGTTCAGGGTTAGGCGGGGATCGTGAATCACGCTCACCGTGTTGAATACATGACCCTCAATGGAGACCTCGTTCGGAATCGACGGAATTTCGAGACGGTCGCCTTCCTCCAGTTCAAGATTGTAGGTGGAGCCGGTTAATCCGTGAGTATTCCGGTCGAGCTTGATGGCAATTCGGCCCTGAGACTCTGTGCGCTCCAAATTCCTCAGCAATTCCTCATAAGTTGCTGTGATTAGTCCGTATCTCTTGCTCTTGTATTCCGTCTCGGAAAGGCTTTCGGCGAGAAGGGTGCCCAATTTACTGCGTTGCTCCAGGATGAAACGCTTCTTGGACTCTTCCTGAATGACGCGGAGACGCTTTCGGAAAAATCGCGCTCCCTTCGGATAAGATGTGTCTAGATAGCCTCCCGCTTTCTCAATGAGATCACTGATTCGTGCACCTTTACTCAAGACGTATTCACCGGGGGCCTTCACATCACCTGCTATGGATACCTTGACGACGAATTGAGGGACCTTATTAATTCGAACGGTATCGTAGTTTTCAAGCAAGGGATCATCGTCTTTCTCTCCCGCGAGGATGAGGCGGAGATCTAGATTCAGCGATTTATTTCTGTATGCGATTTCGTAATCAAACCCGACGTAAACGCGGCGAGTAAGTTCTGCGAGCGCGAGGTTCGTGTCCTCCTTCAGCCCTCCAGCTTCAAAGATGAGATCCGAGACGCGCATGCCTGCGCGCAGCTCGAATGTTCCTGGCTTGAAGACGTTTCCCGTAATTGTCGCGGTGGGTGCGGGCCGGAAAACTCGATGATTATAGATGACGATTTCGTCATGAGGACGCAGCGGTAAGTTATGTTCGGGATCACCTTCGATAGCAGCGGTGAGAGATACAGTGACAAGTTCGGATTCCTGCTGCGTGGTTTGCGAAGCACCACTGAATTGGAATTGCTTTCCGGAATCGAGGCGCCGACGAATATCCAGCCTGGAGTAGTCCGTATTCTCTAGCAAGATTCCTCCGAGGGAGACGAGATCCATGACCCGCATCCCTTCATACCATTGGTAGCGCCCCGGCCGCTCGACGTTCCCTTTGAGGTCGACGGGATTTGCGATGAGTTGGCTAATAACTGGAACCTCAATCCTGTCGCCATCAATTAGCGCGCCGAGGTCAGGGTTCTCCCAATCCTTCTTGAGGATGGTCGTTACGACTCTCCGGTTTCCTGCTTCAAAGCGTTCAAGAGTGATATGGTCAGTGAAGGTGTTGCCTCTTGTCCCAGCCCATGACATCAAGGTTCCGATCGTTGTCGTTTCTTTGAGTTCGTAGTAGGCCTGCTTTTTGACAGCACCGGCGACACGGATTTGGGGGCCGCGTTTGGGAATCCAGATGGTGTCTCCATTTCTCAGAGGAACGTCCCACGTGCGATCCCCCTGATTGAGAATGTCATAGAGGTCGGCTGTCAGGTCTTCTTCCCCAGACCGTTTCAACGAGATTTTCCGGTAAGAGCCGATTTCGCTGGGTCCGCCACATTCGGCAAGGGCAGTTAGAAGGGTCGCTCCCGGGATGAGATGATGGATCCCTGGCACTTGGGCATTGCCAGCGACAAAAATCCGGAGGCCACGACTTTCTTCCAAGCGGACACTTACTTGTGCCTGCAGATAGCGTTCCGTGACACGAGTATATATTTCCTCGATGGCTTGGTTCACATTGAGCCCTGCGACGACAACGGGGCCTAGTTCGCGGAGATCGATGGTTCCATCGAGACGGACAACGGAAAGTCTTTCTTCATCAATCTCCGCATTGTCCCAAATGCGGACCCGAAGAGTATCACCTTCTCTCAGAATCCGGTCGGAGTTCTGAACGACTTGCTGAACTGTTCCAACGGGGCTGACGCTTGATGGTGATCGATAAAATAGCTCTTCTCCGTAAATCGGAAGGTCTTCCGGCTCATTTTCGGGCTTCGGTGGAAGTGGGATTTCGATTGCCGGAATATCTTTATTCTCTTTTTCGGTGACACGGGAGCCCGTTGAAGGGTAGTGGCGGCCGCCGCGGTTTTTGTGGCGACCTCCGTACCAATGATCGAGGTCGAATCTTTCGTCGGCATCTTCGAGATAGCCGTTGATTCCATATGTCTCGTCAACATCGAGGTCATGTCCAGTTGTTGGCAGTGCCAGGCTGGCTTCGTTGAGGAACGATAGCCAGCCGTGCACCTGCTGCTGGGTGTCTCCATCGCTTCGGAGGGAACTGGTCCCTCCGAGGATAACTAGCAGGATGATGATAGTTTTGGCGATCGAGACAGTCTTCTTCATGTAAGGCTAGACGGCACCACTGCCGGACAAAACTTTCATGGGGGTCTTAAGTGCGAGTTGCAGATAGAGTCGGGGTCCGCTCGCGAAATAGAACAGGTTGTCGAGGAAGTGGCTTTGCTCGATGGAGCAAACGCAGCGGCCGTAGACTTGCCACATGCCGCTTATACCGGGAGTTACCTTGAACCGGTTCTTCTGCCATCCTTCCATGCAATCCAATTCGTATTCGATGCAAGGACGTGGACCGATAAGGCTCATGTTGCCTTTGATGACGTTCCAGAGCTGGGCGATTTCATCGATGGAGAATTTACGGAGTAGGGCCCCGAGTGGAGTTACCCTGGGGTCATCCGTTAGTTTCAGGACGTCTTCGCTGTCGTCGAGAGCTGACTTAGTCTGGTCATCATAGAGGGTCTTGAGATACGCTCGATGGACATCGTCGTCCGTTCCCGCACGCATGGTGCGGTACTTGAACATCTTGAATGGTTTTTCACCGAGGCCGATGCGCTCGGATTCGTAGACGCCAGTCCCTGCGGTTGACTTCCTGACGAAGGGCATGAGAAGCAGGTGGAAAGGGAGCCAGAGGAGGCAGAAGGGAACGGCGAAAAGTAAATCCAGAGAGCGCCCGATCCAGCCGTTCCCCATGTTCCGGCGAGGGCGCATGGTAAAGCTGAATTGGCCGTAATCGCCGATGGATCCCTGCGTCTCATCGAGTCCGATCTTCTTGAAGAAAGGGCTAAGCAGGATGACGCGCTTCGTCTCACCGGTGTTGTGGATTTTTGTCAGTTCTTTGATGGCTCCCTCGAATCCGTTTTCTCCAAAGAGGATCACGTGATCGTTTTCAGAGATTGCCTTCTCTTTTTGTCCTAATTTCGTCTCGCCGAGTTTCGGCTTTCGAATGGCTTTTAGAGTAGGCTTACTGTCATAAGGTGACGGAGAATTCTCCGCCAGTTTGGCTGCTGCATTCATGGTGTTGAAGAGATAGGGACAAGGTAATGACCGGGTTTGGGTTCGGGTTGATGAAGTGGATCAGGCTGCCAGGGTTGATGGCAGTGAATCGGTGCCGATCTCGGCAGCGACTGCGGAAGTCACACGCTCAAGTTGTTCCTCGGTGATGTCCGGAAACATCGGGAGAGATAGGCAATGCCGGGCATTGAACTCAGCGTTCGGGAATTCTCCCTGCGAGTAACCCAAGTCCGCGCACGCCTCCTGTAGGTGGCATGGAACCGGATAGTGGAATGCGCAGTTCACGCCATGCTTCTTCAAGTTATCAAGCATCGCGAGTCGGTCGGCGACGTGGACGACGTAGAGATGATAGACGCCTTCGACTTCGGGCTTCTCGACGGGCGTTACCAAGCGCTCGCCGTAACCTCCAAGGTTCTTGTCATAATAGGCGGCGGCCTTGCGACGATTGGAGTTGTCGCGGTCAAGATTTACCAGTTTCTCGCGAAGGAAGCGTGCTTGGAGCGCATCGAGCCGCGAGTTATATCCAAGGAGGCGATGATAATACTTCTTGGACTGCCCGTGTTGGGACAATGTGCGGATGGTGTCCGCGAGGTCTTCGGATCTGGTTGTGACGGCACCACCGTCTCCACAGGCACCGAGATTTTTTCCGGGGTAGAAGCTGAAGGAAGCGACGTTCCCGAGCGTGCCGACCCGTTTTCCCTTGTAGCGCGCTCCATGGGCTTGGGCTGAGTCTTCGATGACAGCGAGGCCATGCTTTTCCGCGATGCGGTTGATTTCGTCCATCTCCGCGGGCTGTCCGTAAAGGTGAACGGGAATGATAGCGGCGGTCTTCGGCGTGATCGCCGCCTCCACGGCTTTCGGATCAATAAGCCATGTGTCGGACTCGCAATCGACAAAGACAGGGGTTGCTCCCGAGTGACCGATTGCCTCGACGGTGGCAATGAACGTATTGGCCGCAGTGATCACTTCATCGCCAGGTCCCACCCCGAGGGCATCGAGAGCGATGATCATCGATTCCGTTCCGTTGGCAACGCCGACGCAGTGAGGTGCGTCACAATATTTGGCAAAGTCTTCTTCGAATTTCGCGACTGCGGGTCCGCCGACGAAGGCGGCATTCGTTACCGTTTCCTTGGCGATTTCAGCAAAGGTTTCGGTGTAAGGTTCGTGAAGTTTCTTGAGATCAAGGAATGGTACTTCGTTCTTCATGTTCTTGGCAGGAGGTGGTGGAGTGGTTCTAGTGGATTTGTTAGTTGGAGAGATGTTTTAGGCGGCGGCTTCGACAGGTGCGGATTCTTGAAAACGCAGGATTCGTCCGGGCACACCAGCCACGACGGCATTGGCGGGTACATCCTTCGTCACCACGGCGCCCGCCCCGATGAGGGCGTTTTCGCCGATGGTGACTCCACACAGGATGGTGACGGAGGTGCCGACGGAAGCTCCTTTGCAGACGCGGGTGGGAATGCACTCCCATTCGCCATCGGTCAGGAGTTCGCCGCCTTCACCGGCCGCTTTGGGAACTGGATCGTTGATAAAACTGACGTTGTGTCCGATGAAGACTTCGTCTTCGATCTCCACACCCTCACAGATGAACGTGTGACTGCTTATCTTGCAGTTGGCTCCGATGTTCACGCCCTTTTGCACTTCCACGAAGGAACCAATGCGGGAGTTTTCACCAACTTTGCAGCCATACATATTCACGAAGTGGAAAACCTTCACGCCTTCGGCGAGTTCCACGTCATCAGCGATCACTTGGTTATTCATCTGTTCGTTTTTTTGAATGTTCTTAGGCCACGTCGGCGTCGCAGTAGATCGTGCTTCCGACGTTGATGGACATTTGCTCGCGACGAAGGATGGAGTCGCAGCGGGTAAGTGCACGCAGGACCCAGATCGCGTCATCGACGGTGTTCATGGTGTGCGGGACTTCTCCGCGGACGGCCTTGGCCACATAGTGGAATTCCTCGACGAGAGCCTGGCCGCCTCCGACGTTGCGGATGGTGACGTTGCCTGTTTCGTAGCGGAAATCGATGCGGGCGCTGTGAGGGTCTTCGGACGTGACGAGCTTCGAATCGTAGAGACGAATCTTCATTTCCGGCTCGGAGTCATCATAGATAAGCATGCGCTCGGATCCGGAGATGATCATGCGGCGCTCCTTGCGCGGGCTGATCCAGCTGAAGTGGAGATAGGCCGTAAGATCATGCTCGAACTTGAGACTGAGGTGCACCGTATCTTCGATGCCACGACCGACGGAGTCGCTTCCTTCCGCGTAGTAGGCGATAGGATCTTCATCAAGAATGTAACTGAGGATTGAAAGGTCATGGGGACCGAGATCCCAGGCGACGTTCACGTCGGGTTGGAATTTGCCGAAGTTCATGCGGCAGGAATCGATCATGTGGATGTCGCCAAGCTCACCGCCTTGGACCATTCTTTTGATCTCCTGGACTTCAGGAGTGAAGATAAAGGTGTGATCGACGAAGATGTGGCGATCGACTTGCTCGGAGAGACGCTTTAATTCAAGCGCGTGAGCCATCGTGCGGACGAAAGGCTTTTCTACGAAGACGTGTTTGCCGGCTTCGAGCGTGCGCTTGGCGAGATCGAAGTGAGAGAAAGTCGGCGTTGCGATGACGACGAGATCAAGGGACTCATCGGCAAGCGCTTCATCCAGAGAGGCAACGGCGTCGGTATCAGGATAAGTCTTGCGGGCCGCAGTGCGATTGTCATCAAACGAATCACAGATGTAGCGGAGATTGACGCTGGAGCACTTGGTAAGGTTGCTGGAGATGATTCGCCCCCAGTAGCCGAAGCCAACAATGGCGATCTCGATGGGTGCGACCTTCGATTTCTCGGTGTTGGTCTTTGTATTGAAGTTGGACATGGTTTGGTTGATTTAGATGGATTGATTTTTAATTTTTGCGGAGTGAGCAGCCGCTGGATTTCCGGTGGCTATGGCTTTCTCTTCTTAGTTTTTAAATTATAAATATTGTTTGGAAGAGTTAGCTTCTGCTCGTTTATATTTTCCATAATTTCGGAGATTCCTGCAAATATGATCTAGGCGTTTGGGAGTCTTTATCGGCATTAGACTCATAGTTCCGAGGCATGGAATAGCCCTCGGCGGGGCTCCGAACCCACTGATAGAGGGGGAAAGAGGCATAGATCCCCGATGTCTAGGGGCGAGTTGATCGGGCGGAGGAGGTCACCCTGTCATCACGCCGAGGGCATCTCCATATAATTAGAAGCACCATATCAATTTTAATAACTAAAATTACAATAATATAAAATTACTGCCCACTTCTAACCAAGAGCCACTCACCTCGAAGACCAAATCATGACCGGAACTATCGAAGCCAACTCAGCCCAAGCCGCCGCCACACCCACAGACGGGAAGATCGCCAAGACCCTCAAGGTTGGGATCATCGGGATGGGATATGTCGGCCTTCCCCTCGGACTCCAATTTGCCCGCTCGGGTGTTCGGGTCATGGGGTTCGACATTGATCCCAAGAAAGCGGAAACGTTGAACCGGGGGGGAAGCTATATAGAGCATATTCCGGCGGAAGCGGTTGCCGAACAAGTCCAAGGCGGACGATTTGGAGCGACGACGATGTTCTCGCGGGTCAGCGAAATGGACGCCGTACTTATTGCTGTTCCAACGCCGCTCAACAAGAATCGCGAGCCCGATATCAGCTACGTCTTGAAGTCTGGAGAAGCGATCGCTCCTCATATTCAAAAGGGAACCGTCATCGTCCTTGAGTCAACGACCTATCCCGGAACGACTGATACCGACCTCAGGAAGGTCCTCGAGGAAGGATCGGGCCTGACGGCCGGCAAGGATTTCCACCTGGCCTATTCACCGGAGCGTGAAGACCCCGGGAATCCGAATAGCAAAGTCGCCATTATTCCCAAAGTTGTCGGAGGTTTGACTGAGGAATGTCAAAGGAAAGCGGCAGAGGTCTATGCCACAGCGATTCAAACGATTGTTCCTGTGAGTTCATGCCGGGCCGCAGAGGCGACAAAGCTTCTCGAAAATATTTTCCGAAGCGTGAACATCGCTCTGGTGAACGAATTAAAAACCGTTTACCATGAAATGGGAATCGATGTCTGGGAAGTCATCGACGCTGCAAAGACAAAACCGTTTGGCTACATGGCCTTCTATCCTGGCCCGGGCCTTGGTGGGCATTGTATTCCTATCGATCCTTTCTATCTCACATGGAAGGCGCGGGAGTATGAGCAAAACACGCGCTTTATTGAGTTGGCCGGCGAAGTGAACACGTCGATGCCCAACTATGTCGTTTCTCGCACGATTGAAGCGCTGAACTCAGTGAAGAAACCCGTCAATGGCAGCCGGATTCTTCTTATTGGGCTGGCCTATAAGCCTGATGTTGACGATGATCGTGAGAGTCCGAGTTATCGTCTTTTGGATCTGTTTTCCGAGCGTGGTGCGGAACTCGACTATTTTGATCCGCACGTGCCCGCTATTCGGCCTAGCCGCGAGTATAGTCACTGGGCGGGCAAGGAATGTGTGCAATGGACGCCTGACTCAATTGGAAGTTACGACGCCGTCGTGATTGCGACCGGGCACAAACGAGTCAATTACGAGGAATTGGCAGCGTGGGCGCCGTTGGTAGTGGACACGCGCAATGCCTTGATCGGCATTGACGGAAATCCCGGTCAGTTCTGGAAGGCCTAAGTCGGAATCTGTCTAACCAAACGATCTTCGATTTATGACTGCCTTTGCAAACTTAAAGGATGAGTTATCAAAAGCTCCACGACGTTGGCTGGTGACTGGCGCGGCCGGATTCATTGGTTCAAATCTGGTGGAGGCGCTTCTCAAACTGGACCAGGAAGTGGTTGGTCTCGATAATTTCTCTACCGGCTACCAAAGAAATCTCGACCACGTCCAGAATATCGTAACCCGATCCCAGTGGAGTCGCTTCAATTTTATTGATGGAGATATTCGGACGGCGGAGACATGCGCGGAAGTTTGCAAGGGTACGGAATTTGTCCTTCATCAGGCGGCGCTTGGTTCTGTTCCTCGATCTGTGGCTGATCCGGCGACAACAAACGATTCCAATGTGAACGGTTTCTTGAACATGATGGTGGCTGCACGCGATGCGAAAGTCGAAGGCCTCGTCTATGCCTCCTCAAGTTCCGTGTACGGGGATCACCCGGATCTTCCGAAAGTGGAAGAAGTCACTGGAAAAGTCCTCTCTCCCTACGCAGGGACAAAGCAGTTCAATGAGATCTACGCTGACGTTTTCGCAAAAACTTATGGATTCAAGGTGGCCGGACTTCGTTACTTCAATGTCTTCGGTCCGCGCCAGGATCCGGACGGTGCGTATGCCGCTGTGATTCCCAAATGGGTCGCGTCGATCTTGAGGAACGAAACGGTCTTTATCAATGGAGATGGAGAAACCAGCCGTGACTTTTGTTTCATTGAGAATGTGGTGCAGGCAAACTTGTTGGCCGCTACCACTTCGAACGGGGACGCGAAGAATCAGGTATATAATGTAGCCGTCGGGGAGAGAGCAACTTTGAACGAGTTGTATGATGCGATCCTGATTGGACTACGGGACTTGGACGATTCCATCCCGGAACAGAAACCCGAATACAGAGACTTTCGCGTTGGGGACGTTCGTCATTCATTGGCGAGTATCGAAAAGGCCAGGAAGCTTCTTGGCTACGAACCAGAGTATGTTCTTCAACAAGGATTAGACTTGGCGCTTGCTTGGTATTGCGACGATGTAAGGCGTCAAGCAGAAGAGTCAGAGGCCGTTTCCGTGCAACG
>JBCCWV010000056.1:0-25607 GCA_039192745.1 Verrucomicrobiota bacterium
AAAGAGATTCTCGCGGAGATCGAACGCGCGGGCGGCGCGCCGCATGGACCGGAAGGACAAGTGTATCCGGGGACTTGCCGAAATCTATCCGAGGATGAGCGCCGGATGCGGATAGAGCGCGGCGATCCCCACTCGCTTCGGCTCGATGTCGAGAAGGCAATTGAACGTGCCGGTGAACTGGTCTGGAATGAAATCGACGCCGGAGAACAGACTGCGTCCCCGGAAAAATTTGGCGATTTTGTGATCGCGCGAAAGGACATCGGCACGAGTTATCATCTCGCCGTGACCATTGATGATGCGGCGCAGGGAGTCACGCGAGTGACACGCGGCAAAGATCTTTTCGAAGCGACGCATTTACACCGGTTGCTTCAAGCCCTGCTGGATCTCCCGGTCCCGCGCTGGCACCATCACGGCTTGATCGAGGATGAAGCTGGAAAACGGCTGGCGAAACGCGACGAATCGCAGTCGCTGGCCTCCCTTCGCGCAGCGGGAGTTACTCCCGAAGAGGTGCGGGCGCGGCTTGGAATGGCTTGATCGCGCTCACGATCTGGCCAAGCTCTCCACATGCTGAAATCCCTGCTTACTTTTTTGGCGACGTTCGTTGCCGCCCTTGGAATTCCTGCCGCGGAACCGCCGAACATTGTCCTCATCATCGCCGATGACCTTGCGTGGGACGACCTCGGTTGCCAGGGCAACGCGCAAATCAAGACGCCGCACATCGACAAGCTGGCGCGTGAAGGTATGCGATTCGTCAACGCCTTCAACACCGCGAGTTCCTGCAGCCCAAGCCGGGCGAGCATCATCACCGGTCGCTACCCGCACAACACGGACGCCGAGCAACTCCATTGGCCGGTGCCCGCGGAGCAAGTGACCTTCGTCGAGCGGCTGCGTGAGGCCGGTTATTGGACGGGTGCCGCTGGGAAGTGGCACCTCGGCGATGCGATGCGCGAGCGGTTCGACGTCGTGCGTGAGACCGACACCTCTGGGTTTCAATTGCCTGCCGGCGAAGCGGGGAAAGCGGGAAAGTTTGTCGAGACACTTGAGGGCGAAGCCCGCAGCGGATGCGCCGAGTGGGTGCCAATGCTCCAAGCTCGGCCGAAGGATAAGCCGTTTTTCCTCTGGTTTGCCGCGCTCGACCCGCACCGGCCCTACGACAAGGGAATCATTCCTGACCCAACGAAACCCGCCGACGTGCGCCTCGCACCCTATCATCCCGACACACCCGAGGTCCGCGAGGAATACGCGCTCTACTACGACGAGATCATCCGGCTCGACAAGTATGTTGGTCGTGTGATGGACGAATTGGCGAAGCAAAAGATCGCCGACAACACGCTGGTCCTCTTCATGAGCGACAATGGTCGACCGTTTCCGCGCGATAAAACCACGCTCTATGACAGCGGTATTCGCACCCCCTTCATCGCGCGTTGGCCGAAGGGCATCAAACCGGGGCAGGTGACGGATTCTCTGGTAAGCACGGTCGATTTGGCGCCGACCTTCCTGGAACTCGGCGGTGGGACTGCTTTGGATTTGGCGGAAGGAAAGAGTTTTGCGCCCGTTCTGGGAGACTCGAAAGCGACGATCCGGCAGTTCGCGTATGCCGAGAAAAACTGGCACGATTACGAAGACCACACCCGTGGTATCACCGACGGACGCTTCAAATACATTCGTCATCACTTCCACGACCTCCCCATGACTCCGTCAGCCGATGCCGTGCGTGGGGTGACCTACCAGGCGATGTTGAAGCTAAGCGAATCCGACAAAGCCATGCCCGCCCAGGAAATCCTCTGGAAAACGCCCCGGGTAAAAGAAGAGTTTTTCGACACCCGGCTGGACCCGCACGAGCTGAACAATCTCGCCGGAAAAGAAGAGTTCGCGGAGAAAGTCGCGACCATGCGCACGAAGCTCGACGCGTGGATGAAAGAAACCGGCGACAAGGTCCCCGAACTGCGCACCGCCGACGAATTCACCCGCGACACTGGTGTCCCCACCGACGCACGCGTGCGTCCTCGCTGGTCAAAGGCAAAGATGGTCGAGGCGGGGCTAACGGCGCCGTAGCCGTCGATCGATGAATAGGATTAGCCTTCGATTCTGTGTCTGAACGCCAACGGTGTTCAAGCCCAAAGCCCGGGGCATTCGCCGAAGGCGGATACCCCGGGAAAGACGAAAGGAGAGTGCGAACCGCAACGCGGTTCAACCCCGGAGATTCAATTCGCCCGTCCGCTCTTCACGGTGTCAAAAGTCTCCTGCAGCCTCTTCAGGAGCAATTCGATCACTGATCTCGACACGGCTGGGCGGGTGGCGAGGAGGGATTTGATGGCGTCGGCTTCGATGGCCAGGACTTTGGTCGTGCGGGTTGCGGTGATGGTGGCTTTTCGCGGAGCGCGGTCGAAGGCGTCGATTTCGCCAACGCAGGTATTGCTGCCGTTGGTGTCGAGGACGACGCGAGAACCGCTTACATCGTTGGTCCAGACTTCGACTTCGCCTTCGATGATCACATAAACCTTTTCATCGAGTTCGCCTTCGCGAATGAGGTTCTCTCCATCGCGGAAGTCTTCCTCACGCACGATGGCAGTCATCATTTCGAGATCGTCGGGGTCGAGGCGCTCGAAGAGGCTGATGCGGCGAAGGAGCCGCATTTTGTCGAGAGTGGTAAAGGCGGTGCGCCGCGTTTCCTTCACGAACCACGGAGGCACGCTCGAAGATCCTCCCGTCGGAGCAGCTGCAGCTTCCGAACCGGCGTCGATACCTTCGGGGATGGAAAGCGCGGAGCGGACGGTTTCACGGATGAGCGGGTTTCCGTCTTCGACCGCATCCTTGAGCACCTTGCCGACCGCTTCATCATCTCCGCGCCGGGAAATGGCGTCGAATGTTGCTGCGCGCACATAGATCGAGATGTCGTCGAGAAGAGCGAGTATCGGCTCAAGTGAGATTTCTTGCCCGTTGGTTTCCACGGAATCCTCTCCGCAGGATGCAAAGCGCTTGATGGCTTCGACGTGGGGGCGCATCACCGGTGGCGGTGAGTCGCCGATGGCTTCAAGCATGCTGGTCCAAGGTTCAAGTGAGGCTTTCATCGGGCCGGCGATTCGCAGACCAGTTTTTCTCAGCTTTTGGTAGAGGTCGGCGTCGACCAGCGGGACGATGAGAGTGAGGGCGTGGTCGAGGCGTTGTGTGGCTCGCCAGCGGCAAATGTAAGCAAGGAACCTGAATTGTTCCGCGCCGCTGCCACTGCCGGAACCTGCCCATGCCGCGGAGTGGGCATCGGCGAGTTTGTGCAATTCCTTGGCGTCGCGTGCGACGAGTTCTGCGACGGGGCCGTCGTCGGCGAGGAATTCTTCAAGGAGTTCCGCTTCTTCCTCGGGGTCGGCTTGGTGAACAGTGCGAAGGGCGGCGAGTTCGTCGCTGGTGAGAAGGCGTCCGGCACGAGCGGCGCCAAGCAAGGCGTTTTCCAAGGAGTTGCGGTATTGGTTTTGCTGCAACCGCAGCTCGACGGAGCCTTGGTAATTTCGATCAAAGAGTTGCTGCTCTTCCTCGTTGAGTTCCCCGAGCACGCGCCGGTGCTGTTTTTCCGTGATTCCGAGCTGCTTGCGGAGTCCTTCGAGCAGGGACATTTCGCTGGGAGTAACAATGCCGTCGGCGACCATTTCACGGATGGAGTCTTTGTAGGCGACGAGGCGTTCGGCCTGATTCTTTTCGCGTTCTTCATGCACGACGACGATGTCCTGCCAGCGCTGGGTCTTCGGCTTGTCGCCCCAAGTCCAGCGTTTGAGGAGCTTTTCCGCAAAGCGTTGTTTGACGAAGTCTTCCTCGGTGCGGCCCCAGCGACGAATGAAGATCATCGTAGCTGCGATGACGACAAGAGCGGCGAAGATTTCGCCAAACCAGCCCGGCAGTCTTTGGATCGTCGGCTGGCCGCCGTAGAAGTAAAAGATGATGAAGCCGACGTAACCCGCGAAGACGAGCGTGCGGTGTCTCACCAGTTTCCGCGTATCGTCGGTTTGGGCCTTCTTTTCGGTTTCGTCTTCTATATCAGCAGTTCCTTTGAGGGCTCCAGCCAAAGCCAGTCGTTCGCCGGTAGAAAAAATCGCGTAACTGAAGGCACAGAAGGCGATGAGCGTCAGCGGGGCGGCGACAATGACAGGGATGCGGTCCATGAAGTAGAAGCCGGAATCGAAGAGGCGTTCGATTTGGTTGTTTTCTTTCGTCCAAATGCCGGAGAAGTAGTAAGTCCAGTTTCCCGCGAAGAGGTAATAATAGAAGTAAAAGCCGAAGACGAGCCCCGGCCATGAATAGTAGGCGGTGCGGCGAGGCTGCCCGTCTATTTCTTTCCAATACCCCTGCTCAAGATCGATGTCCGGGCAGTTCTTCTTGCAGCCGGTGCACGGAGTACATTGTGAATTTGGTTGCGCCCACGCGCCGTTGGCGAAGACGCGTGAAGGTTCGGTGTAGAATTTCTCCACCATGCCGACGGGACAAATGTAGTTGCACCAGGTCTTGCCCGTGTAGAGCGCGTTGACGGTGATGGCGGCGATGATGACGAAGACGATGAACGCGATGAGAGCCATGATGGTTCCATTCGTGGCAACCAGGCGCAGTGTGAGCGCGACAATCATGAGGCCGAATTGCATGTGGAAGTAGTGGTCGGCGAGCCAGCTTTTCGTGAACCTGCGTTCGCCCGCAAAACCGAGATACTTCGGAAAGAGGGAAACCACCGCGAGCGGGCAAATGCGGCGCCAGAGGTGAAATCCTCCCGCGACCCAGAACACCGGCAGGATGGCAATGCAAGCGGCCCAGAAGAGTCGACGCCCCTCGTGGATGCCGATGATCATCGGGATGGTGGCGCAGAAGGCGACGACCATAATCGAACGCGCGACCGTCACCCACACGGGAACCGTGTCCGACTCCGTGTAGGCCTTCCAGCCCTTCGGGAGGGGCTTCTTTTTTCGTGAGGCTGCCGTGGTCTCGCCTTTGGAATCGCTCATGTTCGCCGCAAATATTGTCGGTCATTCATGGGCGCCGACAGTTCCTTACTCGTCGACGCGAAGCGGGCAATTCAAGTCCGTATCCACGCCGGTGAATTCCAGAAGGTTCGCGTGCGCTTTGCACTCCTGCTTGTACTGGAAGTCGATGGTGTAGGGCTGCCAGTGCGTCGTTGGCGAGATGACGAAGTAGGTCGTGTCCTGTTTTTTGTTTAGTGATCGCGGTAGGCCTGCACCGGGGTCGTAGGCAGCGCGGTCATACATGTCACGCACGCCGAAGTTCCTCACGTGGCATTGCGCGCAGGTCATGCCCTTTTCCTCAAAGAGGTCGCGGCGCGGATCCTCCAGGGCAACCGTCGAAACCATGTGTTTTGACTTGTACTCGTAAAACAGATGGGCGGCGTCGATAAAGGAGGAGCGAATTTCCGCGGTGGGATCTTCGGGTGTGTCCTGGTAACCGTCACCGGTGGAAGGCAAGTCAGTGTGTCCGGTGGGGCGGCAAAGCTTCACCATGCGCGCATCGTAAACATCACTTTCAGGGTCAAAGAGGGGATTGCCGCAGCTCATCACCCATTCCGTGCCCGCTTCATTGGGTTCGACGTGGCTCGCGAAGCCTTTGATGGGGACATTGACGAACTTCACGCGCTTGTTCTCTGCATCGACCGTCGGTTTGAGAACATTCCACGCCCATGCGTCACCACCGAGAATCTTTCCGTTCTCGTCGGTCAACGTCCCGCCGCCGAGGCGTGCCTCGCAAGGCAAAGCCTGGACGCCTTGCACGGCCCAGGTTTTGGATTCGTCCGGGTTTTTCCAGTGGAGGATATCGTCCAGAAAGTCGGCGGTGGCCTTTGCGTGCGCGGCCTTGTCCTTGGTGTGCGCGGGATTGAGCTTGCCGTCCTCGGTGAAGAAGTGCTTCAGAACGATTTCGCCGAAGGATTTGTTGTTAAAGGCCCTCGCTTCCGGCGGCAGGATCGGCAATTCCGTGAGCGGGCGGAACTTGAACATGGCGTAGCTAGCCTCGTGCGCGGGCGGCTTGAGCACGATGCGGACCTCATGCCACTTCTTGTCGAGGCGCGGGCGAACGGTAATGATCTTCCACTTTTTCGGGTCGCCCCACTTGCTGGCATTGAACTTGTCCGAGCCCGGATCGAGTTCCGGATTCTTGTGCGCCAGCGACCACGCTTTGAGAAAGTCTTTATAAAGCTCGGCCCCGTCGATCGCGAGATTCCTATCCACGCCCTCCGGCAGTTCACCCACGAAAAGTTCGGCATTGCGCGCGAGTAGTTTATCGAGAGACCATCGAGCATTGGCTTCGGCGAGTCGCTCGGGATCGTGGATGGTGATGAGTTGTTCGACGGATCGTCCGAGCGGACGCGCGATTCTTTCGGGTTGCGGCTCCGTTGTGACTTCAATGGCGAAGTGATGCGTGTTGACGCGTTTTTCGTTGGTCGCCCGAATTGTTTCGGTAATGCGAACGGTGAAGTGGGCCTGCGGGATATCTTCGGCGGTGGGCTTGAACGCGACGGTCAGGGTGTAGGGATCGAAGGTCGCCGAGTCGGGCTTTTCGATCAGTTCCACGAGAAAGAGGTCCGACTCTGCATCGATGACTTCGAGCCCGAACCCGACTTCCTGCCCGACGCCGACAATCTCGTAGATTGGAATCTCGAAAGTGGGCGGATTGTTTAATGGCTGGGCGGCGATGGCTGCGGGTGAATCCGTCGTTGTCTCGTGGTGTTGCTCATCGGCAACTCCGGTAACAATGAGCAAGCCTATGGCGAGAGTGGCCGAAGCCAGGAAGAAATCAGGAATACGCATGGAGGGGGGCTCCTTTCTCAGTGGTGAAATGTTGTCTTCCGAGGAATTTTCGATCACCGCGCCGTTATTTCAATGGGATTTGCAGGCTTCGAAACTTTCATGAGTTTCGCCTCCTGTTCGTGGTCCGCCATCGGCATCGTATATCACTCCCGGAGAAGTCCCCTTTGACCGTTCGCCGCCTTCACCTCGCGTTGAAAACAAACGCTATAGGTCAATGATAGGATGGTCTCTGCCTCGACTAACGAACTGCGGTTGGTCCCGCGTCGAGTGGAAGCGGCTCGGGGTCGTTGGCGCTGGCTTCGGCGACCTCTTCCTCTTTGTCGTCTGCGCCAAGGGGCGTTTTTTCTTCAGTGGCAATGGTGGCCGGTCGCTCCATGGAGATCAGCTGGCTGACGGTGACGAAGCGGTAGCCTTTCGCCAAAATGCCGTCGAGGGCCGAGGGCATGGCGGCAATCGTCGTGGAATGAATGTCGTGTGCGAGAAGAATCGCGCCGGGTTTGGCACCGCTGACGAGGCGGGAAGACACGAGGCTCGAATTGCGATCCTGCCAATCCCGGGGATCGACATTCCACATGATCGTCTTGTAGCCGAATTCGTCGTTGATCCAGACTTTCTGTCTGGATTGAATCGCGCCGTAGGGCGGACGAAAAAGCGTGGGCGGCTTCCCGCAGGCCTGCACGATGGCATCGTGACCGCCGCGGAGTTCGCTACGTACTTTGTCGGGAGACATCTTGGCGATGTTGCCATGGGTGACGGTGTGATTGGCAACTTCGTGGCCTTCGCGGATCATGCGCTGCACAATCTGCGGATGGCGTTTGGCCAACGGTGCGAGAACAAAAAACGTGGCGCGAACGTTGCGATCCTTGAGGATGTCGAGAAGACGTGGCGTCAATGTCGGGTGCGGTCCATCGTCAAACGTCATGGCGACGAAAGGTCCATTCACTCGGACGCTGCTGTAAGTGACGCTGCTTGCCCGTGAGAGATCGACAGGCGGAAGATTCATGTCGGGGTTGCGCATCTTTTGGCGCGCGCTGTTCACAGCGGCGTTGACATCCTGGCTGATGCGTTCGTCGCCGAAGCCACGATTCCACGCAAAGGCATCGGCTTTTTCGGCCTCTTTTTTCGCTTTATTCGACCGGCAACCCGTGGCCGCGAAGAGAGTGGAAGACGCAAGGGCGGCGCAGAGCAAGAACCTGAACAGCATTGGGATACGGTAGGGGGAAATTGCCATCGTGCAACGGCGGGAGAGGGCCCGAGAAGGATGCGATTCTAATCTCCCGGAAAAAACATGTAAACCATCGAATAAGCGGCAGGGGACCTCGTCAAAAGAAGAGCAAACAAGCCATTTCCGGCCGCGAACCACGGGCGGAGTTGTTTTAAAAACCACGAAAACACTAGGAACTAGCCATGCAAAAGACCATCAAATCATCGTTCGCCGCCCTTGCTGCGGCTCTCCTCGGCCTTGGCGCTGCCGACGCCCGCACCTTTGACCGTGCTCCGGCCCAACTCCCCAATGCCAACACTTACGGATTCTGTTACACCGGGAACGGATTCTCGATCAACATCGGTGGAGGTTATCACAGCGGTTATCGCAGCAGCAGCTACCACGGAGGATACAACACCCATCACACCTACCGCACTCGCACCCGTTGCATCGATCGCCACTACTACACGAGCGGTTGCTATCGCTACTGCCGCCACACCTACCTGCACGAGCGGGTCGCCAGCTGTGGCCGCGTCGTCTCCTGCTGGAGGACCTACAAGACAACTTGCCTCGGTCGCTACCGCTAATCGACGTTCACCGAGTCACGAAAAGAAAAAAGAAAAGAGCGCTCCTTTCACCGGGAGCGCTTTTTCGTTTTCTACTTCACCGCCTTGAGCAAATCCGCGACCGTCCGTTTCGACTCCAGCGGATGGCGCAGCTGGAACCTCTTGTTCACCTCGTAGCGATTGCGACGACCGTCGCGAAAGCGAGTCACCACGCCCGATTCCTCAAGGTCGCTCAAAATGCGCTGCACCGACCGCTCAGTGATCCCCACGTGGAGGGCGAGGTGGCGGACGGTCATGGTGGGATCCCTCTCGAGACAGACGAGAACGTGCGTGTGGTTGGTCAGGAAGGTCCAACCGGAAAATTCTAACGGAATGGCAGGGGGCTCAGAGGGCTTCATATTTTTTAGATTTCAGTTGAGCGGGCTCAAAAAACATGTCATTTGTGTCATGTAATCTATATCCTGTAATACGAAACCTGTCAAATTCGTGATGTGACGAATGCTCCAATGAAAAAACTAATTAAGCAACTGGTAGAAATTTCCGCCTCTGAAGCGCCCATTTTGAGCTGTTTTGTGAACCTGGATCACCCGCGACATCGGGGTATCGCGGAATTGGAATCGCAGATGAGGCTGAAAGCCCGGCGGATCTCCTCGGAACAGACCAAGGCGCTTTGCGACGCCCATGCGCAGGTCGAGGAATACCTCGCAAACTCGCTCGAGAACGAGTCTCGGAGTGCCGTGATATACAGTCGCGCCGGGAGCGAAGCACTTTTTCTCGCGAAACAGTTCGAGGCTCCATTGAAAACAGAAGTGATCGTGGATGAACTTCCGCACATCTATCCGCTCATTGAGTTGAAAGACGTTTATCATCGGTTCGTCATTGTCATCACGACTGAGGAAGAGGCCAGGATACTGGAGACGGTCGTGGGCGCTACCACCGAGGAAACACTCGCGAAGCGACCCGAGTTGCGCCAGCGCACGGGACGGGAATGGACCAAAACGCACTATCGGAACCACCGTATGGAACGTGAGCAGCAATTTATTCGGGACAAGATCCGTGTGATCGAAGAATTGATGGAACGCGGCGGTTACAATCACCTCGTTCTTGCCGGCAGTCATAAGATGGTCGGACGGCTCAGGCAGACCCTGCCCGCGCGCTTGCAGGAGCGGATCATCGGAACGGTGCATTCGAACCCTGAAGGAGGCCTGAATCCCATTCTGGAAGAGGCCATGCAGCAGTTTGCGAATGCGGAGAGCCTCGAAAGCCACAACCTTGTCGAGGAACTTGAGCGAGCAGTTCTCACCGACGGCCTCGCCGTTTCAGGGCCGGATGCCTCTCACGAGGCCCTGAGCCATCATTATGCCGACATTCTCGTGATCGATCAGGAGTTCGCTGACCGGAAGTTGCGCGAAAGTCTCGTCCGACTGGCAGCGGTTTCGGGCGTGCGCGTCGAGACCGTCAAGGATAGCGACGTCTTGAAACGTCTCGACGGCGTAGGTTGTCTCTTGCGCTATCGTCCACCCGCGCTCACTCATGAGGTTCGCGGGGCTAGCGCGGCGGCCTGATCTTTGCTTACACTCACTCACTCAACCATGAAAAAACTGAAAGACGCCTTGCACCACGAGGCGGCACCCGGGGTGCTGCTCATGCTTGCCATGTTGGCGGCTCTCTTTGTCGCCAATTCGGGGGTTGCCTGGTACGGGAAAATTCTCGACACCATCGCCGTTGTCGGTGTGGGCGATCTGCTCATCAAGAAGCCGCTGCTCCTTTGGATCAACGACGGACTCATGGCCGTCTTCTTCCTGCTCGTCGGTCTCGAGTTGAAACGCGAGGTGCTCTTTGGTGAACTTTCGAATCCCCGGAAAGTCGCTCTCCCGCTCTTTGCGGCGATTGGAGGGATTGCCGTGCCCTCGGGGATCTACGCCATCATCAACTGGGGTGATCCCGTTGCGATGAACGGTTGGGCTATTCCCGCGGCAACGGATATTGCTTTTGCCCTTGGAATTCTTGCTCTGTTAGGAAAAAGAGTGCCCGTCACGTTGAAGATTTTCCTTACTTCGGTCGCGGTCATTGACGACCTCGCGGCAATTTTGATCATTGCGGTCTTTTATACGGAACAACTCTCAGGCACGTCGCTCGCGTTTGCGGCTGGCATGCTCGTCGCCCTCTTTGCGCTGAACCGCGCCCGCGTAAGCGCTCCGACACCCTATGTGCTTTTTGGAATCGCGCTTTGGGTCTGTGTGTTGAAGTCGGGAGTTCACGCGACTTTGGCGGGCGTGGCACTGGCCGCGTTCATCCCCACCGGCAAGGACCCGCACGACAAGAATGGCTTGGCCTACCGCATCGAGCACGGGCTTCATCCGTGGGTCGTCTTCTTGATTCTGCCCGTCTTCGCCTTTGCGAATGCCGGGGTGCCGATTCTCGGGATGTCGCCCGCCGCCCTGCTTGAACCTGTTCCGCTCGGCATCGCGGCCGGACTATTCATTGGCAAACAAGTCGGGGTATTTCTTGCCAGCTTCATCGCGGTCAAAGTCGGTCTCGCAAGGCTCCCGCAGGGCGTCGGTTGGGGGCAGGTTTACGGAATCGCTTGTCTGTGCGGCATCGGATTCACCATGAGCCTCTTCATCGGTTCGCTCGCCTTCGAAGGCGGTGGTGGTCCGGACTATGCGGTCGATGACCGTATTGGAATCCTTACCGGATCGTTTCTTTCCGCCATCGCCGGTGTCATCGTCCTGAAAATTTTCAACAAGGAGCGGACTGCCGTCGACAAGCCGGCTCTCGATGGAGGTCTCTTGGGCCCCCACGCGGAAAGCGACGAAGCGAAAGCTTAGATGACTCTCACCTAGTTCGAAATCCAGCCGTCCCGACTCGTGGAACTTCTCCTTCAGAACCTTATCTCGCCGGTCGTCCTCGCCTTCATTCTTGGAATGATCGCCCACTGGGTGCGCAGCGATCTGGAAATTCCCGATGCCATCTATCAGGGGCTTTCGATCTACCTGCTTTTCGCCATCGGACTCAAGGGCGGTGTGGCTCTCGCGGAAACGGAACCGTCGCAACTCGTCGGCCCGATTCTCGCCACCTTGGCGCTCGGAGTCATCACCCCGTTGTCCGCGTTTTTTCTGCTTCGACATTTCGGAAAACTCGACCGAACGAACGCCGCCGCCACCGCCGCCCACTACGGTTCGGTTTCCGCGGTGACCTATCTTGCCGCCCTCGAAGCCACACGCATTGCCGGACTTGAAGCCGAGTCCTTCATGCCGGCCCTCGTCGCTGTCCTCGAAGTGCCCGGCATCGTCGTCGGCTTGATCCTTGCCCAGTCGAAACGGTCGGGACAACTCAAGTCCGCCATTCATGAAGTGGTCGCCGGGAAAAGCATCTTCCTCCTCCTCGGCGGCATGGCTGTCGGCGCGCTTTGCGGGAAAGAGAAAATGGACACTGTGGCCCCGCTCTTCGTCCATCCGTTTAAAGGCGTGCTCTGCCTCTTCTTGCTCGAGCTTGGAATCGTCGCCGCGAAGCGCATGGGCGATGTCGGCCGGGCGGGCTGGAAGCTGGTGGCCATCGGATGTTTCCTCCCCATCGTCCACGGTTGCCTCGGAGCCTTTGCCGGGACGCTGGTCGGCATGTCAGTCGGCGGGGCTGCGGTTCTCGGTGTCATGACCGGGAGCGCTTCTTACATCGCGGCGCCGGCTGCTGTTCGTATCGCTTTGCCCAAGGCAAGTCCCGGCATCTATCTCACGCTCGCGCTTGGCGTTACCTTTCCCTTCAACTTGGCCATCGGTATCCCGACCGTGCTCGCATTCTCAAAGCTTTGCGCGAACTTGATGGGTAGTCCCTCTTAATTCACTGATGAAGGTTTCCGTAACGAAAATCACCGTCATTTCCGAAAGCGTTCTGCGCGACGAGATCATTGAATTGATCAAGCGTCACGGCGCGACCGGTTACACGCTCACCCTTGTCGAAGGCGAAGGGTCACGCGGGGTACGGGCGAGCGACTGGTCGGGCCGAAACGTGCGCCTTGAGGCGCTCGTCGCCGATCCGGTCGCCGATGCCATTCTCCAGGAATTGAACGACCGCTACTTCGAAGACTACGCCGTCATCGCATGGCTCTCCGAAGTGAAAGTCCTCCGCGGCCGCAAATTCGGATTCGCAGAAGAGGGCGGGGAAGGGGACGGAAGCGGTGACGTCTCGCGCCGTGACTAGATTGAAGTGAGTTCTCCAAGCGGGCGAAAGGTGGATCGTGACCTCCGGGCACGATGGATTTTGCTGCGCGCGAAGCGCGGAAGATGATCACATGGCGCGTTTCAATGACTGGAACCCGTCCCATCAGTCAGAATGCTCGCTTCGCTCGTCGGTTCGCCATCGTGCCCGGAGGTCACGATCCACCTTTTGCCAACTCTAACTGAGCGAGAAATCAGCTATTCGTTCTCCTCTCCTCACCCAAGAATCGCCGCGAGGTTGGCCGCGGTATCTTCCGGCCAACTTTCGCGCGCTGTCACGATCGCGCCTTCGAGCGCAGAGTGCTCCGGCCAATCGGGAACCTGCGGAATCTTTGGAATCGCCTCGACCAGAATACGCTTCGCCGTCTCGGCGTTCGCCGTGAGATGACCGATCACCGCTTCGGCAGTGACATGTTCTTCGTCGGTTTTCCAGCAGTCGTAATCGGTGATCATCGCCATCGTCGCCAACGCGATCTCCGCCTCGCGGGCGAGTTTCGCTTCGGGAAGATTGGTCATTCCGATGACGTCGAATCCCAGTTTCCGATTCGTCTCCGATTCCGCGCGCGTGGAGAACGCGGGTCCGTCCATGTTCACATAAGTGCCGCCGTTGTGGGCCTTTCCGGGGTGCGTCTCGTTCGCGGTGTCGGCGAGAATTCGTCGGAGCTTCGCGCTTATCGGATCCGCGAACGCAATGTGCGCGGCAATCCCGTTTCCAAAAAACGTGTGATGCTTCCGTCGGCTTGTGCGATCAAAAAACTGATCGGGCAACAGGACATCGCGAGGGGCATAATCCTCACGTAAACTCCCAACAGCCGTCACCGCAATGACCCAGCGGACGTTCTGCGCGCGAAGAGCGTAAAGATTGGCCCGGTGATTGATCTCATGCGGCAAAATCTTGTGCCCGCGACCGTGACGCGGCAGAAACAAAACCCGCCGACCCGCGAACGTTCCTTCAATCAACGCGTCCGACGGATCGCCGAAGGGTGTGGTCACGGGCAATTCGCGGGCGTTTTCGAATCCTTCAATTTGATAAAGGCCGCTTCCTCCGATGACGCCGATGGCTGGTTCTTGGTCTGACATGGGCGGCACCGTTTGCGAGCAAACCGCCTTGGTCAAAGGATTCGGCGCGATGGATGTCTCTTCTCCATCGCTCTCAAACGGCGCTTCATAGAACCAACTCGCTATATCGGTATGAAAACAACCTTTTGGAGTTGAAGGGCGAGAAGCCGTACTTCGTTCACGTGCTGCGACATAGCCGGGGGACCGTCGCGCGCTTCAAACACGATCTAAAACCCTTGACCCCACCACACTTATGAAAATGCATCCCGTGAAACCGGTCGTTTCCGTCCTACTCATTGCCCTCGTCGGGCTGACAACCGTCGCCACCTCCTTAGCTCAACAAAACATCCTGCTCATCATCGCCGACGATCTTGGCGCCGACTCCATCGGACTCTATTCCACGGCAAGCACCGCACCCACGCCGGTCATCGATTCATTGGCGGCCGACGGTGTCCTCTTCACCAATGCCTGGGCCAATCCCACCTGTTCGCCGACGCGTGCGGGAGTTCTTACCGGCCGGGCCAGTTTCCGCACCGGTGTCGGTCATCCCGGCGATGAAATTCCGCTCACGGAGTTCACGATTCCCGATGCCTTGGATACTGTCGGCTACGCCACCGCATGCATTGGTAAGTGGCACCTCGGCGGCGCGGGTAATGGCGGCGATGATAACCCGAACCTCATGGGTTACGACCACTATGAAGGTGCGACGGGTGGGGGAGTTAGCGACTATTACAACTGGACCAAGGTCACCAACGGCACTTCGTCCACGGTCACGAATTACGCGACAAGTGAAACGGTTGACAACGCCCTCACGTGGTTCGCTGCGCAGGGATCAAATCCCTGGTTCTGCCAACTCGCCTTCAACGCCCCGCACACGCCCTTCCACAAACCGCCGAACGCGCTTCACAGTTACGACAGCCTTTCGGGGACGAATGCCGACATCAACAACAACCCGCTTCCGTATTATCAGGCCGCCATCGAGGCCATGGACACCGAGATCGGACGTCTCATGTCGAGCATGAATGCGACCACGCTCGCCAATACGAACATCATCTTCGTCGGCGACAACGGCACGCCGGTGCAGGTTTCGCCGGGGATCGTCAATGCCTGGAAAGGCTTCCTTTACGAAGGTGGCGTGCACGTTCCCTTCATCGCTTCCGGCCCGGCCGTTGCAACTCCACTGGGACGCACGAACGACGCGACCATCCACACCGTCGACCTCTTTGAAACGGTTCTCGAACTGGCGGGCGTCGATATTCCGAACACCCTTCCTGCGGGAACGACCTTCGATTCCGTTTCCATCGCCGATTACCTGACGAATCCGGCTCAAGCCAATTACCACGCCTACAGCTTCACCGAACGCTTCCGCACGCCGACCAATGTCCGTGACGGGAAGACGATTCGGAATTCGACATACAAACTCATCCAGTTCGACAGCACTGGCGGCGAGGAGTTCTACAACCTCGTCACCGATCCCACCGAATCCAATGATCTCCTTCCCGGCGGTCTCAACGCCACGGAACTCGCGAACTACAACACGCTCGTCGCCGAACTCGATACCATCCTCAATGGCGGGGGAGGGGGAACCGGCGGCACGGTGACGATTTCTGACGAGGACTTTGAAGGAGGTTGGGGCATCTGGAACGACGGCGGCGCCGACGCCCGCCGGAGTGCCAATGATTCAAACTGGGCAAACAGCGGAACCTTCTGCATTCGTCTTCGCGACAATACGAACACGTCCGTCATGACCACCGACAGCCTCGACCTCAGCGTTTACACGTCGATCACCGTCGACTTTTCCTACGTCGCCGTGAACTTCAACAATTCGAACGAAGACTTTTGGCTTCAGATCTCCCTCGACGGCGGATCGAGTTACACAACGGTCGAGGAATGGAATCTCAATGACGAGTTCTCGAACACCGTGCGCGAGAACGACTCCGTCACCATCGCCGGCGGCTTCACCGCAAACACCCTGCTCCGCTTCCGCTGCGACGCCTCTGCCAACAACGATCGCCTCTACATCGACGACGTCGTCATCACCGGCGAACAACCCTGAGGGTTGGTAGAATCTATCGGGCCGCTCGTTCAATGAGCGGCCCTCTACCATGTCGCGCTCCACAAGGGCGCTGATTGGAACGCAGCCGCATCCATCCATTTTCCAAAGTATCCCGCAGCAGTGGAACCTCCCCAATCTCCCTCGTCATTCGTGCAAATCTGTGGCCATTCGTGCCCATTCGTGTTTAAAAACCATCTCATCTACCGGTCCGAGCCGTCGAACATAGCCGAACTAGGAAAACTTCGGACGGTGTGAGCCCAGATTTTTCGAAGTTCGAAAACACGAATGGGCAAGAACCTTAAGCATCTTCACGAATGAACATGGAGCGGGTTCTCCCATCCGTGGAGATTCGTTTCATTCGCGCCCACGTAGCCATTTCGCTCCGCCAGATGTCCGCGAACCCGGCGCGCAAATCCAAAAAGCAGCGACGCCACACTCGCCCGTGTCACTCGAGTCACGCTCGCTCCTCTCGTAGTCATTGAAAATCTCGGTGGAGCGAGATGGTTACGCTTCGATCTACGAAAATCATGGACGTCCGCCCGATCTTGAAAGATAAAGCCTCCATGATATTGCTTCACCCCCTGGCAATCCTCCTCCTCGCGCTTGGCTTCATCTCGTGCAGCGGTCCCAGTGAAGACCCCGCGGCTTGGCCGACGCGGCCGATCACGATTTCCTGCCTCGCGGCGCCGGGTGGCGGGACGGATCTCGTGAGCCGGCTCATGGCGGAGGAAATGGGGAAAGTCCTTGGCGTGAAAATCAACGTCGTCAACCGCACGGAAGGCGGCGGCGCGGCGGCGATCAACCATGTGGCGAAGTCGAAACGCGACGGCTACCAGTGGGGCGGCTTCTCGGAATTGCTCCTGACCAAGTCCGTCCTCGGAACCTCCGATGCAACGGCCAAAGATTGGGCCTTCTTCGCCGTCGCCGGATCACCCGGCGTCCTTTCCGTCGCGCCGAACTCTCCGCATCAGTCCCTCGATGACCTCGTCGAAGCCCTCCGCGCCAATCCCCGATCGATGAAGGTGGGCGCTTCCATCGCGGGCAGCGTGTGGCACACGAAACTGCTCGCCCTTGAAAGAGCGGCCGGCGTCCAATTTCAGTTTCTTCCGTTCCAGGGAAGCAGCCCTAGCCAGGTGGCGGCCCTCACGGGCGAGGTCGATGTCGTGCTCACCTCGATTTCCGAGCAAGCGGAACTCATCAAGGGCGACAAGCTCCGACCACTGGCCATGATCGAGATGGAGCCCCATGAATTCAACGGAGCGACCATTCTCGCTGCGGGCGAAAAATATCCCGCGTTGGCCGAAGTCCCCGTGAGCCAATTCCTCGGCCTCGCCCTGCCCGCCGACACGCCCGCGCCGATCCTCGAAAAAGTCACCGCAGCCTTTGAAGAAGTGATGGCACTTCCCGCACTGAAAGAGACGGCAAAAACCCGCTACCTCAATCTCATCGGCGAACACGGCGAGACCTCGCTCGAAAGCAACCTCGCCGCCGAGAAGGTCTGGACTTGGAAACTATACGAACTCGGCATCGCGGTGAAGTCCCCGGACGAATTCGGCATCGCCAAACCCTAGCAGGGCACCTGCTCGTGATTGATGGATTGGAATAGCCCTGAAAGGGCAACCGCGCAAAGCACAGGGGTTCACCCCTGTGAAACGGCTCCCTCTGGCGGGCTGAAAGTCTGCTCGCGGCGTTCCCCTTCTCTTCAGCCGCTGCGGGCGACCTTTCAGGCCGCGAAATCCATCCGAATTCTACACAGGGGTGAACCCCTGTGCTTTGCGCGTTCGACCTTTTAGGCCGAGGCAACGGTCGCTTTCCATCAATCCCAAGGGGAATTCGCAAGGCAGCCCTGGGTTCTCGAACCTTCCGCGCCCCTCTGAGCGGGGATCTGAAGATCAAGCCTTCGCCCCTGTGGTTGGCCAAAGGTCAACCTCCATCGTAGCCCGGGGCATGACCGCGCAAGCGGGCATTCCCCGGGATTTTCCATTCCCCTAATGCCAGCACGCTGAAAGCGTGCTCCACTCGCCCCCTTCAATCCCAGACGTAGCGCTCATCGTATTCGATCCCGTACTGGTCGAGGAACTTCCGGAATTCCTCCTGAAAGGTCCGGGTTCGATGATGCTCTTCCTGGTTTCTCACGTATTCCTCCACCTTTTCCCGCCGGGTCGGCGAGACCGAAAACATCCCGTATCCGCGTTGCCAGCAAAACTTGGCGAACGCCGGTCCCAGCGTCTTCATGAACTTTGACGACTCCCGCTTCACGACGGCCACTACTTCAGTCGGCGCCTTCTCCTTCGGCAGTTCGAACAATAGATGTACGTGATCCGCGACGCCACCCGCCACGACATAGGGCGATCCCATGTTCCGGAGAATGGTCGCCAAGTAAGCGTGCACCTTTGGCCTGACAGCCGAAGTCAACCAAGGCTCGCGATCCCGTGTGCTGAACACGAGATGGACATACATTTGCGTCAGCGATTGGGGCATGACGGTCTTCTAACCCCACTCCGCCGGTGATGCACGCCTTCAGCGTGCCCTTGGAACGGTTTCATCACATTCCCGGGGTCGCCGCGTTGCGGCGGCCCCGGGCTACGGTGGGTTTCGCCCTTGGCGAAATCCGGTTTTCCGGCCGTTGCGCACCGTTCCAACAATCATCGCCCTCTACGCGGTTGGCGACCTGTTGATGCACGCCTTCAACGTGCCCCTGGAACGGATTCACAACATCCTTGTTGGCGTTTCCCTCCAATCCTGAGTGGATAATCTACAACCAGGGTGTTAGAAAAAACTCCGCAACCCGTCACCTCACGTGAATTTAGGCGTGGAATTACCGGCTTCGCCGAAGTCGGCATCGCCAAACCCTAGTACGATTTAAGCAATCTCATGGCCGGAAACTTGAACCCAATCGTAGCGCGACATTCCAATGTCGCGTCGCACGGCACCAATTCTCGCGACATCGGAATGTCGCGCTACGCCTTGGGCATCGTCGGTCAAGGTTCAACCCAACCCCGCTTCTGACCCATGTGGCAAGGCCGTGCCCTTCGACGAGCCGACTGTGTTTGCGGTCTCGGTCTTGTGCTGCTGGGGGGGGCGGTTTTGAATGCCGCGCGGAAGATGCCGATGGGCGGCAGCTACGGCGGCGTTGACAATCCCTGGTATGCCTCCCCGGCCGCCTTTCCCTTGCTCATCGGCGGACTCTTCGTGCTCTCGGGATTTGCGATCTTCCTGAACGGAGCCCGGAGCGGCGCACTTCGCGGACTTTTTGGTGCGCTTGCTAGGGCAATCGGACGCCTTGGGCAACCCGCACAGCGCCGCGGCATCATTGTCGTTGCCTTGCTGGCGGGCTACTACGTCCTCATTCGCTACCACTGGATACCCGGCTATTCCGGCGAGAACTACATTGCATCGAGCACAGTCTTTCTCAGCGTCTTCGCCCTCACCTTTTATCGCCCGCAGGGACGTCGTCCCGGGTGGAAACTGGCCATCGCCATCATCGCGGGCGCCTTCCTCTTGTCGTGGGGTGTCGCCTCGCTCTTCAGCGGACCGCTTCGAGTTCCCCTCCCATAAAATGGTCGAAACGTTCACGCATTTCTTCCATCAGCTGGGCGGACTCTTGAATCCGTTCAACCTCGTCGTCCTCCTGGCCGCGGTGACGATGGGGATCGCCTTCGGTGCTCTGCCGGGATTGACCGCCACGCTGGGCATCGCCTTGCTCACGACCGCCACAGCCACCCTCGATCTTCCCTTGGAAGTCACGATGATCGCTCTCATGGGCGTCTACGTCGGCGCCATCTACGGCGGATGTCATCCGGCCGTGCTCCTGAACATCCCCGGCACCGCCGCCGGAGCCGCCAGCGCCGTCGAAGGCTACCCGCTTTGCAAACAGGGGCGCGGCGGTGAAGCCATTGCCACCGCCACCGTGACGTCCTTCGGAGGCACCGTTTTCGGAGTCCTTGCCATGCTCCTGCTGGCCCCCATGCTCACTGTGCTCGCCCTCAAGTTTCAATCGTCCGAAAAATTCCTCCTCGCGTTCTTCGGTGTCTTGATCTGCGGCTCGCTCACCGCCCCGGACATGCCGCTCAAAGGCTGGATCGCCGGATTGCTGGGCGTCTTCCTCGCCACCGTCGGGATCGACCCGATTCATGGCTACCAGCGCTTCACCTTCGACACGACCGAACTGGTCGGCGGCATCAAGCCGATCCCGGTCATTCTCGGCGCCTTCGCCGTGCCCCAGATCATCCGTGCCATGATGCAGCCAACGAAGGCCGGCAAGCCGCCCGTCATTTCCCGGCTCTGGCCACAACTAAAGATCCTGAAGAACAACGTCTGGAATGCCATCCGTTCGGGCCTGCTCGGCGTCGGCGTCGGATCGATTCCCGGCGTGGGTGAGGACATCGCCGCCTGGCTCTCCTACGATACCGCGAAGAAGGTCAGCAAGGAGCCGGAGACCTTTGGCAAAGGTTCCATGAAAGGCCTCATTTCCGCCGAAACCGCCAACAACGCCTGCATCGGCGGCGCCCTCATTCCCCTTCTCACGCTCGGCGTTCCGGGATCGCCCCCGGCCATGATGTTGCTGGGAGCGCTCGAGCTGAACGACGTCCGGACCGGACCAACGCTCGCCATGGATCGCCCCGAATTCATCCCGCAAATGGCGGCCATCCTCCTCTGGGCATCGTTCACCATGCTGGTCCTCGGCTTCCTCCTCAGCCGGGTCTCGGTCCACGTCCTGCGTATCCCCACCGCCTTTCTCATGCCGATCGTGGCCCTCTTCTCGGTCATCGGCGCCTACGCCTTCGACAACAGCCTCTGGGACGTCGGCTTCATGATCGCCTTCGGAGTGGCCGCCTACTTCATGGAAGAAACAGGCTATCCCGTCGCCCCGTTAGTGATCGGTCTCATCCTGGGCCCCATGGCCGAGGAGAACCTTCGGCGCGCCTTGATCGATTCGGGAGGAAGCCTCGCACCCTTCTTCACCCGCCCGCTTTCCCTCGTCTTCCTCGTCCTCATCGCCGCGTCAGTCAGCGCGCAGTTTTTCTTTCAGCGGAAGCGGCGACTCGAGAGCGTCGAGCGGGGAAC
Source organism: Verrucomicrobiota bacterium (assembly GCA_039192745.1). GTDB lineage: Bacteria > Verrucomicrobiota > Verrucomicrobiia > Verrucomicrobiales > DEV007 > JBCCWV01. Next base: position 20,961 of record JBCCWV010000056.1, read on the forward strand.
AAGCGATTCGAGCGAATGCTGAGTGTCCGGGATTCCCGCGTCCGATGCCGGTTCCGTGGAAATCATCGCCGAAATGAAATGGGCCTTTCCGCTTTCGTTCTCGAGCCTGTCAGTGGCTATGGGAAGGCCGTTTATCACCATCAACCCTTCTAGCGTTTCTGAGAAAGGGCGTTATTTTCCTCCAAATCGAGCCGCGCGGGGCGTCTAACCCTCGAAAAATCTTCAATTGCGATTGATTAAAATCCATATACTGTTCATTTGAACGCATGAGCGCGATTTCCAAGATCGAATGGACGGACGCCACTTGGAATCCTGTTCGCGGTTGCACGAAGGTCAGTCCTGGCTGCAAGCATTGCTACGCCGAGACGATAGCGGAGCGGTTTCGCGGAATCCCCGGACACCCGTTTGAGTTCGGATTCGATCTTCGAATTGTGCCAGAGAAGCTCGGAGAACCAATTCGCTGGTCGAATCCAAAGAAGATCTTTGTGAATTCGATGAGCGATCTCTTTCACGAGGACGTCCCAGATTCCTACATCGAACAGGTGTGCAAGGTGATGCTCGCGGCCGATTGGCACACCTACCAAGTGCTCACCAAGCGGGCAGGTCGCCTTGAAAGTTTGCTACGTCGGAAACTGAAACGGGCCGCTAATGCGCCTCACATTTGGTGGGGGGTCAGCGTCGAAAACCAAAAGTATGGGCTTCCCCGAATTGAACGTCTTCAAAACGCAAACGCCTCATGTTCGTTTCTATCCGTCGAGCCACTCATTGAAGATCTAGGGGAATTCGATTTGTCAGGTATCGATTGGGTCATTGTGGGAGGCGAAAGCGGTCATGGCGCCCGCCCACTAAAGAAACAATGGGTTCGAAATGTTCGGCGACAGTGCCGTGTAGCAAAAGTTCCGTTCTTCTTTAAGCAGTGGGGCGGTGTTCGAAAGAGTCTTACCGGACGCACTCTTGACGGTCGGACGTATGATGAATTCCCAAAGTTATCTACCAACGCGGTCGCGCCTCTCGATGAGCGAAGAGAACTAATGGCCAGCCTTTGTGTAGCCTGAACGCATGCCCCGCGAAGAATTCCACGACAAACCTTACGACGAGGGCACTCTCACGAAGTTGGCGATATTCGAACTGTATGTGCAAGAGTGGATTCCTGTTTTCCTTTCGCAACCAAATCCGCCGTTTGAGGAACTCCATATCTTTGATTTCTTCGCCGGACCTGGCAGGGACAAGAATCGCGTATCAGGCTCTCCCATTCGAATCCTCGACCAGCTTCAAACGTATCATCAGCACGGACTGGCGGGATGGAACAAGGTCAAGAAGCGCGTGCACTTTTTCGACGTCAAAAGCAGAAAGACAGCAACTCTTCAAGATATAGTAGCATCCGAAAATCTTACAGTGCCCGATGTTTCGACTGATATTCAAGCGCTCGAATTCACCAAGGCGTTGAGCCAGTTTGAAGACATCCTTAGAAACCGCCGCGCCGCAAAGCTTCTCATTATCGACCAATGTGGCGTCGATGCCGTCAGTGACGACGTTTTCGGCAGGCTTGTTTCTTTTCCTACGACTGATTTTATTTTTTTCTTGTCATCTTCAACGTTGCATCGGTTCCGAGATCACCCTTCGATTAAACAGAAAATCGCCAACCCGGATGATTCTTATCATGTTCATCGCGCGGCGTTTGATTACTACAAAGGGCTCATTCCGCAAGGACACGAGGTTTTCCTCGGGCAGTTTTCCATCCGTAAGCGGAGCAATATTTATGGACTGATATTTGGCAGTCAACATCCGCTCGGAATTCACAAGTTCCTCCAAGTAACATGGAAGAATGACAAGATTGCCGGCGAAGCTAATTTCGACGTCGACCGCGAAAATATTGGAAATCAGGAGTTGCTGCTCGGACTCGATGAGATGAAACCGAAGAAGGTTCAAAACTTCGAAGAAGCTCTGAACAACGGCTTCCGAACTCAGCAATTCCAAACAGAGCAGGACATAATCAGGTTCTGTATCGAAGCCGGAATGACCGCTCAACATGCCGAGCCGGTCATTTCAATGATGAAAAAGCAAAAAGTGTTCTCGGCAAAATTCAGAGTTCCAAATGTGCGGAATGTCAAAGGTCCTCGTCCCATCACTTATCTCTGAATGTTTCAACCCTAATCCAAATTAGAAGCACTAGCCGACGACGGAAAATCCACAGCCGGCGCTCTCTTCGAATGCTTTGTAAGTGGATAGCGGTCGAAAAGGGCGGAGTGGGAGAGTGCGCAGTCCTTTATATGTGAAATCTGAACGGTGGCAGAGATATTGAACTCGTTGAGTTAAGGGGAAAAAGGGAAAAAGGTGTCAGTCAATATTTCTTGACAAAACGGCCGACTCTCGACATTGATCCCCATGCCGAGGCAGGTTCGCATCGAGTATGAGGGGGCGATTTACCATTGCCTGGCGCGGGGGGATCGCAGGGAGCCCATTGTTCTCGATGACTTCGACCGCAAGGCCTTTGAATCGCTCTTGGAGGAACTGGTGGGAAAGACCGGTTGGAAGCTGTTTGCCTGGGTTTTGATGGACAATCATTACCATTTGGCCATCAAGACGCCGGAGGCCAACCTCGTGGCGGGCATGAAATGGCTGCAGAACACGTGGACCAAGCGCTTCAATGCACGGCACCGGCTATGGGGGCACGTCTTCGGAGGGCGTTATAAAGCCGTGTTGGTGGAAGACGGGGCCTACCTGGGAAGTCTCATCAACTACATTCACCTCAACCCCGCGCGGGCCGGGCTCACCAAGGTTGCATCGGGCGTGGAGAACTACCCGTGGAGCAGCCTTCCGGACTACACCGGACCCAAGCGAGCCCGAAGAAGTTGGGTGAGCGTCGCTGAAGGGCTGGAGGAAATGCGATATCAAGACTCCGCAGCTGACCGCCGCAAATACGTCGGGCATCTCGAGGACATTGCCCTCCAGGACCGCAAGAAGGCGGGGTGGATCGTGCCTGAAGGAAATGATCTCCATTCAACGCTCAGGCGCGGTTGGTGTTTTGGGAGCGAGGCCTTCAGGGAAAAGATCACCGACCAGTTCTCCCACTTGATGAATGCGGGGCGAAAGGGGCGGCGGCGAAAAGCCAGCGGCTTTACCGGGGAAGAAACCGGAGGTCACACCGAAGCCCGGGCGGAGGAAGTGGTGGTGGCCGGGTTGAAGGCTCTTGGAATCAAGGACAAGGAATTGGAATTTCTGAAGAAGGGCGATTGGCGAAAGGCCATGATTGCCCGCTCCATTCGCAGCCGCACCACCGTTCCGATGGCCTGGATTGCGCAGCGATTGCAGATGGGCGTCACCGGACGCGTGAGCCACGCGGTCCGACTACTGGCCGAGCAGGAAGCCGGTGACCGCAAACTGCGGTCCCAAGGCAGAAAGCTGGAGCAATTTCTGTCAAAAAATATTGACTGACACCTTCTTCAACACCTTCTTCATTTTGAATGCAACCTTTAAATCGGAAAGCTCTAGGCCTACGCGCCTCAACTACGCCGACGGCGGAGGGCGAGTGGAAGTGCAATGAGGCTGAGGGCTGCAATGGAGGGTTCCGGGATGGGAACAATCTGTAATGCCGCGACCCCTTCATCACCGGCGGAAGAGTCGCTCAGGAAGAAGACACGGTTTCCAGCGGTGACCGTTACTGGTATTGCCGAGGAGGTGAGTGCGGAGATCGAAGAGTAGTTAGTCGTGACGCTGTCAGACTCAACGCTGAATTCTCCGGAGCCCGATGGCCCTGCGTAGAGCCAGAACATGTATTCACCAGGATCGAGATTTAGGATTTCGAACTGCCAAACCTGATCGAAGGCGGCCCGGTCCCGAAAGAGGTCTTCATAAAGCGGATCTCCTCCTCCTACGAATTCATTGAATCCTCCACCGTTGAACGTGGTGGAAGTGACCACGCCGAGGATGTCGGTCATATTTCCAGTTCCACCTGCAGTTTCGGTGGACCAAATGCCGACCTGTCCAGCGTCTCCACCGAATGTTGAGGACGGAATAGTTCCGCCAGTGAAAACAAAGTCGATGTTAAACGCCGCGCCGAACGATAGCGTGGTCATGGATATAGTTAGTAAGAGAATGAGTAGTGATTTCTTCATAGTTACCTCCGATTGATCGAGAAAAGATCCGCTTATGGGCGAAAAAGTCAATGCGTTCAAAACAGGGTGGTCAGCATTTCGGGGGCCAAGACAGGTTGAGGATGATAAGATACTAACGAACAGTGTTCAGTAGCTCCATATCTGTTAGTTCTGATAAAACGACGGTGCTTAACTAGAAGGTGTTGGAATTGCTTTTTACGGCCTTGAGATCAGAAAGAGGGAATCTGCATATAAAATTTTAAATAATATCAATGCAGTCGATTGAACAAAACATTGGTAGTTTTCCTCTGGTCCCGTAATTTTGCGCCGTCATGAGGGGGATCAATCATCTTACAAAACTTGCCGTCGTTTCTTCGCTGATCGTTTTCGGTCAATGCATGCCGCTGAGCGCTTCTTCTATTTTGATGGGGAATCGTTTCAATTCGGCCACCGGAACCCAGGAATTCGTCCAAATTGATCGTCTAACGGGAGCGATCACACCCGTTGGTCCTGGAGTCACTGGCTCACCGGCCATTAGCGCCACCGCGGAAGG
>JBCCWV010000057.1:0-25441 GCA_039192745.1 Verrucomicrobiota bacterium
GTCAAAGGCAATGTGCGATGCCGCCGATGCGACTTCATTCCTGCCGAGCGAAGTGACATCGGCGGCATCGCACATTGCTTTTGACGCGGACTCTGATTCTCCTGTTGAAGGCTTGCCGGACGAAATCCACGGGCTTGTCTATTGTCCTGGGACGATCAATCTGAAGCCGTTTCACCGGATTAAGGAAGAGGAGTTTCTGCACGACTACTACGTGAATTTTCTTGGCGCGGTAAGAGTGCTGCAAGCCGCGCTTCCCGGCATGAAAAAGGCAGGGAATAGCTCGGTCGTTCTTTTTAGTACCGTTGCAGTGGGAACAGGACTCGGCTTTCATGCGAGTATCGCTTCGGCAAAGGGAGCAGTCGAAGGGCTGGTTCGATCTCTCGCTTGCGAGTGGTCCCCGCGAATTCGCGTGAATGGTGTTGCGCCTTCCCTCACAGATACACCACTTGCCGCCACGCTCTTGGGAAGCGAGGACAAACGCGAGGTGTCCGAGGCAAGGCACCCTCTGAAAAGAATTGGAACGGCCCAAGAAGTCGCTGCTCTGGCTGAATTGCTCCTGAGTGATAACGCCGCGTCGGTGACTGGTCAAATGCTTCGACCGGATGGAGGGCTCTCAAGTCTTCGTCCATTGTAGTTCGTTGATTGAGAGGAAGATAAGAATTAAAAGAGAGATGCTTCGGCTCTTGCGGAGTCGGGGCGAGGGGAAGACGGTCTGTCCGTCTGAGGTGGCAAAAGCGGTAGATGCGAATGAGTGGCGTGACCTGATGGAAGACGTGCGTACTGTTGCGGCGGGCCTGGCGGAAGCGGGGGAATTGGAAGTCACTCAACGTGGGGAAGTAAAGGACATCCGGTCGGCAAGAGGCCCTGTCCGTTTCGGTTTAACGAAAAAAATGAAATAAAAGTGCGGTCTGTTTCGTCCCACGTGAGGAACCCAACTACCGGGAATCAAACCATCGAAAACATGAAATTACTTTTAGCAACCCTCACAGCCGTGCTTGTCGCTGGCATCACCCTTCAGGCAAAGAACGAAACGAAGCCGAGTTCCGGCTCAAGCGAAGCCGTATGGCACACCGATTTCGAAAAAGCCAAGGAGCTTGCCAAGTCGCTGAGTCGTCCATTGCTTCTGGACTTCACCGGATCCGATTGGTGCGGATGGTGTATCAAACTCGACAAGGAAGTCTTCTCAGAAAAGAGCTTCAAGAGTTATGCTGCGGAAAATCTCGTGCTAGTCGAACTGGACTTTCCGAATCGCAAGAAGCAGTCGGTCGAAGAAAAGAAGCAAAATGAAGCGCTTGCGAAAAAATACGGTATTCGCGGCTACCCGACCATCCTTCTCGTTGACGCCAATGGCAAGGAACTCGCCCGCACCGGGTATCAAAGAGGGGGCGCCGACAGCTACGTAGACCACCTGAAAGAGCTTTTGAAATAAGGCCGCAAGAGATTCCCACATCCAGCCGCTGAGAGCCCTGCTTCCGCACCTGCGGTTGCGGGGCTCTCTATTGGGTGCGATGGACAGTCGGTGAAGCTCAAGTTTCGCGACAACCGGGTTTCGGCGTTCTTCTGCCTCGCGGGTTTGGTGGCGCTGGTGCCGTCTTTTTTTGTGCCGGCATTGCTGGTTTCTGACGCAGCGGAAGGCTCGCGTTGGTTTTCGATCTGGTCGGGAATCCAGCTCCTTTACGAGGAAGGAAACATCTTCCTCTCGGGTTTGATCTTTGTCTTCAGTATGATCTTCCCGATTCTCAAACTGGGCACTGTCCTTGTCTGCTGTATTGGCGCGCACCGCTTTGACCCGAAAGTCAGTCAGACGCTCGTCAAGTTTTCGGGCTACACCGCGAAGTATTCATTGCTCGATGTCGTGGTGATTGCCCTCATCGTCGTGCTCGTGAAGGTCGATGGTTACGTGCGCATGGTGCCGACGCTTGGGATCTATTTGTTTGCCGCTGCCGTTGTTGCTTCCGTCTTTGCGGAGTTGACGTTTTCAAAACGGACCGAGAATTGGAGTTTAGATACCGCGAAGCGCCGCTTTCCTGCGCGGGCGCTTCTCGCCGCCGTGGTTGCCCTTGGCGTGACGTTCTTTGCGGGAGTGCGGATCAACGGCCAATGGTGGTCTGAACCTATTGGTGCTGTGGAGGTTGAGCGGCTGAATAATCGATTCGTCCCGCGCTCAGTGGAAAGACTGAAGGACCTGAAAGACGCCTACGACGAGAACACGGGCTGGTTGCCGAGTGAGAATTTGCTCGGGGAGCTGGCGAACACGTTCCAGGCACTCACGACCGATGTCGGACAATCGGTCCCCGAACTCACCCTTTCGGTGAAGACGAAAGGTGGTGAATATGTCAGTGGCGGAGTGAGGAGTGCTTTACTGGATACTGAAGCTTTTCAGGAACGGTGGGAGTTCCCAGAGCCTGTCACTCGGCGTGATATTTCAGGCGTGCGGTTGCAGAGTCGGATTCAATTCATCGGAAGGATTGGACACACGGTGACGGAACAGGAATTGACCGTGGAGGATGATTGGTATCGAGGCGCAACCAGTGTGTGGTTCGGCCGATTGTTTCAATACACGCTGGTTCCCATTGACGAAGAGAACTCAGTGCGAGCAAGAATCCTGTATGGCGGAATCGGTGCTTTGGGTCTTCTGGTCACACTTGTTGCTTTTGCGAGGGTCTTGGTCCGCGGTGAGATCAAAGACTGAGTTCGAGTTGTTCCAGTCGACCGTGATCCCTGGGGCGGAACCTCACCCCGGCGCCGAGCAAACGCACTTCCCGTCCTCCACCGCGCGCCCAACCTTCACGAAGTAATGGTTCGAAGACAGAGTCATCGAAGGAGTCCATCGGTCTCTCAACGGTTGTTTGGCGAAAATCCGCGAACTTCACCTTCACAAATGCCTTATGAAGAACGCGTTCTGAGTGCTTTTGCGAGATGTCTTCCCGGAGTTCCGCGACGAGAGGAGCAAGGCGGGACAGGCCCTCATCTGGAGAGATCAGGTTCTCTCGAAACGTGCGCTCGTTGCTCACGGACTTGCGTTCGCGGTCGGGATTGACCCTCCGATCATCAATGCCCCTACAGAGACTATGGAGATCGGCGCCGAAACTTCCGAAGCGTTCTCTCAATTCAAGAACCGATCGTTTTTGCAATTCACCACACGTGCGTGCCCCAAACGCCTCGATCTTTTCCGCCGTCTTTGCGCCCACCCCGTGAATCTTCCGAATGGGTAAGTCGTTCATGAAGTCACTCACATCCTTCGGGCGAAGTTCGAACTGACCATCGGGTTTTCGCCAGTCGCTGGCAATCTTGGCCAGCATCTTGTTCGGTGCGATCCCCGCCGAAGCCGTGATGTTTGTCGCTTGGCGGATGCGTCGCCGTATTTCCCGGGCGATTGCAGACCCGGAAGACCGGGCGGATGAAACATCGAGATAAGCTTCGTCGAGCGACAACGGTTCCACCAGAGGCGTGAATTGCTTAAAGATGGAGCGAATTCGTCGCGATACTTCCCGGTAAACTTCGAAGCGGGTTTTGACGACGATGAGATCGGGGCAGAGCCGAAGGGCCTTGTAGGTGGGCATCGCGCTACGACATCCAAACTCTCGGGCCTCGTAGCTACAGGTCGTGAGAACCCCGCGCTGGGATGACCCACCGACCGCGACCGGTTTCCCGCGTAAATCATGATTGTCCCTGACTTCGATGGCGGCGTAGAAGCAGTCCATATCGATGTGCAGGATCTTTCTCACGCTATTGCCCGGTGAGGTTCCTTGCGCCGCGGATATTTCTGGTGTCTGCTTCGCCACCTTAAAAACTAACCCAAAGCTGATAAACCCACGAATTTCATGAAAGCGCTGACCACCGCCGCATTCATCACCGGCCTTGTCTCTGCTCTACCACTCTCCATGAACGCGAAAGAAGACACTTCGCCCGTTGTTGAAATGAAGACCAACAAGGGCACAATCAAAATTGAACTCAACCGTGAAAAAGCTCCGGGCACCGTCAAAAATTTTCTTCAATACGTTGAAGACAAGCATTATGACGGGGTCGTCTTCCATCGTGTCATTGATGGATTCATGATCCAAGGAGGAGGCTTCTCTGTTGACGATGGAAAAATCGTCGAAAAGGCGACCCGCTCTGGGATTCAGAACGAAGCCAAGAATGGCCTAAAGAATGATCGGGGAACCATCGCGATGGCCCGCACGAATGACCCTCACAGTGCAAGCGCCCAGTTCTTCATCAACGTCGGCAACAATTCAAATCTCGATTATCCCAGCTTCGACGGTTGGGGCTATGCCGTCTTCGGCAAAGTGACGGAGGGTCTCGACGTTGTGGATAAAATCAAGGGAGTGAAGACGGGAACTCGCGAGCTTAGCATGCTTCACAACGGGAGAGTCATTACTCAGCCAGCAGGAGATGTTCCGGTTGAAGACGTGGTCATTGAGTCCGTGCGGCTCGTTGGGGCTTCAGAGGAAGCTGAGGAAAAAGAAGAGGAGAAAGCGGAAGAGAAAAAGGAAGACTAACCAATCAAAAAATTCCCATCATGAAAAAGACACTGTTCATTCTCGCGACGCTGGTCATCAGTGTCTCAACTGGGCTTGCCGAAGAAAAGTCCAAGGAAGCTAAGACCTCCAAAGCCCAGGTGGGCGGCCTCACTTTTGCATTCTCCGAACCGTGGGTTGCGGCCGAGCCGACGAGCCGGATGGTCAAAGCCTACATCGAGGTCACACCGAAAGGCGAAGGTATGGAAAAGATCGGGGCGAAGTTCTACTACTTCGGCGCCGGCCAGGGCGGAAGCGCCAAGGCGAATGTCGATCGCTGGGTTGGACAGTTCGAGGGGAAGCCCGAAATCGAGGAGAAAGTGATCGACAAGGGGGACGGGAAAAAGATCACGCTTGTTTACGGCAAGGGCACCTATCTCGACGGCCCTCCCTTTGGCCAGAAGGTTCCGAAAGCGAACTATGCTCTCCATGGAGCAATTATCGAAGGGGGCGATGCGCCGGTTTTCATCAAGATGACTGGTCCGGAGAAGTCAGTCGCCGCGGTGAAGGAAAGCTTCGAAAAGCTTGCCGCCAGTCCGTTCGAGAAATAGCCGCGCCCGTTAGGCCGAGAGGCGGGAATCGAATTCAAAACCCTCTGCTCGGCCGACTTTGCACTCGCCGAAGCGAGGGTGGCCGGGATTGAACAGGTAGTTTTTTTCCGCCGGCACCACGACGCTGGGAACGGCGAGAACTGCAGATGAAGCGTTTTCAATCCAGCGGGCGCCGAAGTCTTGAGTAACGGCATCGCCATGCCGGACCTTCCAATCGCGGGGGATTTCTGCTGTTTCGAGGACTTCCATCTCTGCCGAGTCGAATCGACAGGGGACTAACATCAGAGACTCGATCAATCGCAACTCACGTAAATGCACCAGCATCTCGAGTGCAGCCAGCGCCCGGCTTTCTGAAGCGTAGGCCATGGAGTATCCCATTGGATTCCATCGTCCGCCGAATCGTCGCGCGCCTTCACCGGAATAGGCGGTCGCTGCGTATTCCGGCTTCACCAGACGCCAAGCCGTGATCGTCGCCATCCGTTAGACGTAAACTCCATGCTCGAGCTTCCAGAGGAGAGCTTCCACTTCGCGTGCTCCTAGCTCGGTATCCGCATAGTCGAGCGGTGCCTCATGCGCGAGCGCCGGGGCCGGTTCGGAAAGCCAGTTTTTGGCCGCTTCCTCGGACTCCAGCATGCGGACGGCCATCCCGAAGATCCTGGTGAAACGCATGAGACGATCCGACTCCTCACGGCTTAGACGGGAAGTCTTCCGCCGACGGCTCAAAGTACTCTTCGTCATGCCGAGCAGTTGAAGCAGCCTTTCCGTGCTAACCCCCAGGATGTCTAACAGTGCATCAAACTCCTCGACTGGTAGTCCGTCTCGAATCCGAGAGAGACTTTCCTCCGCCGGGGGAATCCGATGGGTTCGATAAATGGCAACTTCATCCCGCAAAACACTCGAGCCGAAGTCTTTCGCCTCGAATCCGCTCTTCTGATCTTTCCTTTCCATTCCTGAATCTTGCCACGATTACTCCCATTTGCAACTAATTTACTCCCAAAAAACATCCTCTCCGCAAATACCCACATCTTGTGTCAGTTTGAGTGACTGAATACAAGATACGGGATCGTGGTGCTTTCTCCTTGCTCGAAACTATTTCCGCTTTCATCGTGCAAAGGAGTGCTAATCTCACAATTTCAATGCTTCTCAAATCTCTAGATCTTCACGGTTTTAAGTCCTTCGCCGAAAAGACCCGGTTCGAATTCCACGATGGCGTCACGGGAATCGTCGGGCCGAATGGTTGCGGGAAATCCAACGTCGTCGACGCGATCCGCTGGGTTCTCGGCGAGACCTCGGCCAAGGCGCTCCGCGGCGGCGAAATGGCTGACGTCATTTTCAACGGAACCGAGTCCCGCAAAGCGCATGGGATGGCGGAAGTCGTCCTGACGCTCGGCGATTGCGAGGACGCACTCGGGACGGATTTCAACGAAGTGGCGATTGCTCGGCGCGTTTATCGCGACGGGAAAGGGGAGTATTTGCTCAATGGGAAGCTTTGCCGACTCAAGGATATCCACAACCTTTTCATGGATACAGGAATCGGTCGCACGGCTTATTCCATCATGGAGCAAGGGAAGATCGATATGCTTCTCAGTTCGAAGCCGGAAGACCGGCGCGCGGTTTTTGAAGAAGCTGCAGGGATCACAAAATTTAAATCACAGAAGAAGGAGGCCCTTCGCAAGTTGGAATACACGGAAGCGAATCTCATTCGTGTCGTCGATATCATCGAGGAAGTGAAGCGACAGATGAACACGCTCAATCGCCAAGCCCAGAAAGCCAAGCGATTCGAGGCGTTGTTCGATGACGTCAAAGTGTTAGACACGCACTTCAGCCATCGTCAGCATGCGGAGTTTGTGGGGGAGCGAAGTGAGTTCGAGACGTCGGTCAATGCACTCGTGCAGGAGCATGAAGAGTTGGAAGAACGCATCGCCGATTCGGAACGGGAAGTCTCGGCATTGCGCGAGGCTCTGTCGTCGATTGAGGCGCTTCTTTCCTCAAAGCGCGAAGAGCTAATCCGTGTGCAAAACCAGCGGCATTCCGCGGAAAATCGGATCGAATTCAACGAAGAGCGACGTGTTGAGCTTGAGGGCCTTATAGCGCAGCATGAGACGGACATCACGGGTAATAAGGGTCGCTTGACCGAGCGTGAATCTGAATTGTCGTCGACGAACGATCTTCTCGCCGCTTCTGAGACGAGTCTGGCGAGGCTTCGTGAGCAGTTGGCTTCACTTCAGGAGCAATATCTGCAGCGGAAGGCGGAAAAGAATTCTCTGGAAGAAAGTCTTCAGTCATTCCAAGAGGCTTTGCGCGATCGGGAAAATGCCATCGTGCAGGCAGAGGCCCAACTCGAGGGGCACAACGAAAGAATTTCCAGCACCGAAGGCAGGAAGCTCCGACTTGCAGAAGATGTTGCCCGTCTTGAAAACGAACAAGCATCGAAGGACGGAGAACGTTCGACGCTTGCAGCGGACTTCGAAGCTAAGGGGCGTGCGCTTGATGAAGCGCGTCGATCGCTGGCGGTCGTGGAGGATGAGTTCCGGGGAGCGGAAGGCCGACTGTCGAGTTTGTCGGAAGAAGTTTCTGTCCTGCATCGACGTCTCGCCGAAAAGCAATCACGGCTTGAGGTGGTGAAGCAACTCGTCGAAACGGGCGAAGGCCTGGAGTCCGGGACGCAAGCGGTCATGCAGGGCTTGGACAATCCCGAGTTCTTCCGCAATGGAGTTCGAGGATTACTCAGCGGGTTTCTGGATGTTGAACCCGGGTCAATTGCCGCCATCGAAGCGGCCATCGGCGTCGAGTTGCAAACAATCGTCGTGACCGGGCCAGAGATTGCGGAAAGCATCGTGAATACCTTGCGCCATGGAGAACTGGGCTCGGCTCGCGTGGTTCCCGAAGTGTGGTCAACGCCGGCACCCTCATCGCAGATTGAAGCGCTTCCGGAAGGGGCGATCGCATGGGCGATTGATCGTGTGACGCCTCACGAACGTGTGCGTGGTCTCGTTTCACGGCTGTTGGAGCAGGTGCTTATCGCGCCGGATTTGGAAACGGCGCTTCGGTTGCGCACGGAAGTTCCCTCAGGCGTAGCGATTGCCGGTCAGGATGGCTCCTTCATTTCGCGAGAAGGAATCATTCACGGCGGCGCCGGCGACAAGGAGACGTCTTCCATGCTTCACCGGCAGCAGGAGATTCGAGAATTGGAATCGGATGTTTCAGAATTGGAAGACGAGCACCGTAGCAAGGAAGAGTCACTCAATCGGCTGCGTTCCGAAGTGGAGTCCCTTCGCGGTCGTCGCGAGGAGCAACGTGAGGCGGTGCAGCAAGCGCAAGTCGCGGTCTCGACGTTCCAAGGGCAGGTTTCCCTCGTCGAGCGGGAGTTGGATCAGCTTTCAGTCCGTCTGGGCAGCGCTCGTGATGAGCAGGCATCGGCAGAAACGGTGACCGATGAACTCACGCATCAGCTTGAGGGGCTTCGGCAAGCGAAGGCAGAAGCCGGGGCGACGCTGGAGTCAGTCCGCGGCGAAATTCAAGCGGCCGAATCGGGCTTGGCGGAAGCCGTGCGTCGTGAGGCGGAAGCGTCGGAACTCCTCAACGAGCAGCGGACTTCCATCGCGGTGGAAGCCCGTTCCTACCAATCTTTGCAAGAACAGAAGGAACCGTTGGCGGCCCGGTTGGAGGAGTTGCACGAAGCGATTGAACGCCGTCGCGAAGAAATCGAAAGTCATCGTCAACGCATCGCCGCCTCCGCTCAGGAAAACGAATCGCTCACCAACGAGATTGCAGGGCTCAGCGAAAAGACCAATGCTCTCGAGGGCGCGATCGAGTCCCTCGGGCGCGAACGCGAAGTGGAAGCCGGGAAAGTCGGTGAGGCAGAAAGTGCTGTTTCGCAGCTTCGCCGTGATCTGACTCAGAACACGGAGCAAAAGGGCCAGGAAGAGGTGAAGATCACGCAGATCAGTTTGCGGCTCGAGAACTTGGTGGAAGCGGTGGCACAACGTTATCAAGTGAATCTCGATGGCTTCGAGCCCGATGCGCATCGACTGCTTGCCGCTATTGAAAGCCAGAAGAAGGCATCAAGCCGCCGTCAAAAACGCCGCGCGACGATGGAGGCGAAAGCGGGCGCACAGACGGAGCCGATGGAGTTCGAAGATTCTGCAGAAGCTGAGAACGGGTCCGGCGTCGAGCTGGAAGCGGATTTGGAAAATGAAGTCGAAGAGACCTCAATTCCTTCCGAGGAAAGTGGTCCTGATTGGGACTTTGTCGGCGAAAATCTCCCCGAACTCCGGCAGCGACTCGACGGAATGGGGCCGGTCAATCTCGACGCGATTCAGGAATTCACCGAACTCGAAGAACGTTACCAGTTCCTCGAAAAGGAACACGCCGACCTCACGAATTCGAAAGAGGAGCTCCATCGCATCATCGCAAAAATCAATCGTGAAACGAAGGAGATGTTTGCGACAACCTTCGAGCAAGTGCGCACTAATTTCAGGCAAACCTTCCGCCAGCTTTTTGGTGACAAGGGCCGCGCGGACCTCGTCCTGGTTGATGACGAGGATCCTCTCGAAAGCGGAATCGACGTCATCGCGAAGCCACCAGGCAAAAAGCTTCAATCCATCACGTTGCTGTCCGGTGGTGAGCGGAGCATGACGGCCGTCGCGCTTCTTTTCTCGATCTACATGGTGAAGCCCAGCCCGTTCTGTGTCCTCGACGAGTTGGATGCACCACTCGACGACGCCAATATCGGCCGCTTCCTCGGAATGCTTGAAGGCTTCATTCGGGACAGCCAATTTGTCATCGTCACGCACAACCGCCGGACCATGCATCGCTGCGACGTTCTTTACGGTGTGACGATGGAGGAATTCGGCGTGAGTAAGCGCATTGGCATGAAGTTCCACGACGCGGATGAGGTCGTTGGAAACGAAGACAACGCGCGTGCCGAATCGCTGGAAAAGACCAAAGGAGCATAACGTCGGCCAATTGAGGGTTGCGGGGAACGGCGCCGTGCTGTCTTCGTGTCGCGTCTTTGTCTGCCGGGCATGAAGATCCTCTCCGTTTCCGACCTCCACTACAGCCTGAAGCAATTCGACTGGTTGGTTCGCAACGCGTCTCGTTATGAATTGATCGTCATTGCCGGGGATCTGATGGAGTTGGGGTCTTATGTCGATTCCGACACGCAGGCAGCGGTCTTGGAACAGTATTTCCGGAAAATTTGTAAAGAGACTCCGATGGTCGTCTGTTCCGGGAATCACGATCTCGTCGACGAAGGGGACGGGACGCGAACCTCGGAGTGGCTTGAGGATCTCGCCGTGACCGGGCTGCATGTGGACTTGCAATGTCTTGAAGTTCCGGGCTTGCGTATGCTGGCGTTACCTTGGTGGGAAAGTCCGGAAGAGCGGGGAAGAGTCGCCGATTGGCTGGCAGAAATGGCGAAGAGCCGTGAGGAAAAAGTCGAGATATGGGTGAACCACGCGCCGCCGAAAGGCACGAAAACCAGTTGGAGCGGAAAGCGTGACTTGGGGGATCCAACACTGGTCGACTGGATCGAAACTTACCAGCCGAACCTCGTTCTGACCGGTCACGTTCACAACGCTCCCTACTATCCGCCGGAGGGTGCGTGGATTGATCGCCTGGGCGGGACGGTGATCACCAACAGCGGCCGACAAACGGGTGAGGCGCCCGCGACGATCGAGATCGAAACCGATGGTAAACGCCTCCGCTGGTGCGGAATGGAAGGGTGTGAGGACGATTCCTTCGCGAGCTAAACCGGGATTTTCTTCTTCAGGTCGCGATGGACAAGCGCGTCGATGACGCCATCGACCATGCCGACATGATCGGAACAGTCTTTCAGTTGATCCTTCACGTCGACGAGGTAGGTGGTTGCCGCGTTGAGGCGGAAAGCGAGCGCCCGGGAAACCTGCACGTGCACTTCCGGGTGGGCTTTGAGAAACTCAAAGGGTTCGCTCGCGACAAAACAGGAAGCATCGCTCATCGCACGCACCGTCGCGGTCGTTTTGATATTCAGCATGAGGGAAATCTCCCCAAGAACGCTGCCCAGCGTTTTGATAAGAGTGACGCGAGTGTCGCCCTTCATCACCTCGACCTGTCCGCTCCGCAAAAAGAACAATTCCTGGATGCAAGTGTCCTGCCGGATGATTTCTTCGCCGGACGAGTATTCCCTGATGGGGAGTTCAGATAGCCAATCGAGATTCATGAGTTGAGGGAACGTCGTTCTGACGGCATGCGACTCAAGCGCGAATTATGCCAGCAACGGTCCCGGAGTGTTGTCAGCAAGGATTTTTGCCACCGCGCCGGGGACGCCTCCCGCATCGGTTGCCGTTTCATCCCGCGTGCTGAGATTCTTTACTTTGACCTCGGGGAATTCACTGCCGATGACGACGGCGGCTTTCGCCTTGAAGTGCTCGGCAGACTGAAACTGTTTCCCGACCTTCGCCGGTTGTAGGGGGTAGTCCACGCGTTGACCGGATTGCCGCAGGCGCTGCACAAGTCCCAACGCGTCGTTCCGGTGTTCTTCGTCCGCGATGACGACATAGACATCGACAGAGCCTGAGTCGGCGATCCAATTCAACAACCGGCTATTCGGTTGAGCCGTCGATTTCACGAGATCAGTAATGACGACATCGCCCATCGCGAATCCACTGGCGGGAATGTTACCACCGCCGGAAAGCGTTCCTACCAGCTCGTCGTAACGACCGCCACCAGCGACGGCGCGCATATTGGCCGCGACGTCGAAGACTTCGAAAACAGTGCCGGTGTAATAAGCGAGGCCGCGGACAATCGAGAGATCGATCCTGACAAATTCACCCATCCCTCGTGATTCGAGATCGCCAATTACCGGCTCAAGAAGCGGATGGCCATTTTTCGTCGTGTCTTCGATGAAGGTATCGACGGCAGCGCGGGATGTTCCCAGTGCCTCCAGCTTTTCGGCGGTGACCTCGGGTTTCTCGCGTTCCAGCTTGTCGATAATCTGGAGAAATTCCGGTGTCTTTTCGGTCTCCACGTCTTCGCGTTCCAGAAAGTCGAGCCAGATATTGCGGTTGCTCAGTCGGATGCAGAAGTCGTCGCTGGTGAATCCCAACTCCCGCATCGTGTCGATGGCCAGAGCCACCAATTCCGCGTCGGCGGCCGGGCTTTCCTCGCCGAGAATATCGACGTTCCACTGATAAAACTCGCGAAGTCGTCCCCGCTGCTGTTTTTCGTAGCGTAAAAAGCGACCGATGGAGAACCAACGCAGCGGTTTCTTGTAGTCCCGTTGCCGAGCCGCCGCCATGCGGGCAAGCGTCGGGGTCAACTCCGGGCGTAGCGTGACCTCTCGTTCTCCCTTGTCGACGAAGTGAAACAGTTGGCTGACGATTTCATCGCCGCTCTTCTTCTTGTAGAGTTCCGTCGGCTCAAGGATCGGGCCCTCATATTCGTGGAAACCATAGCGCCGCGCGACCTCCCGCCAGACTTGAAAGACATAATTCCGCTCCGCGCAAACTTCGGGGAAAAAGTCGCGAAATCCCGGCAAGGTCTTGAATTTCTCAGCCATCTGCGCCCAATAGAGAGCGGATTCCCGTAATCGGAAATCGAAATTCAACCATCGAAGCCCTGTGCCCTATTTTTCCCTGACCACTGCTCAAGTCCTCGCCCCGGAAGTGGAAACCCGAGTCATCCAAGAAGCCGGCAAAGCAATCAAAGACGTCCTCGGCAAATCCGAGGAGTATCTCATCTCCGTCATTCGTCCGGCCAGTCGCGTCGAACTCGGCGTGGAAGTCTCTCCCGCCGCTTGGGTGGAATTCAAGACTCTGGGCCTGTCGCCCGATTCCATTCCAGACTTGGTCGCGCGATTCTCCGAACTCGTCTCCCGCGAAACCGGAATCCCCGAAGAGCAGATCTACACCGTCTGCGAAGATGTCCCCCGCACGCACTGGGCGAAGGGAAGGAAGACGTTTGGCTGACTTCCACTTGCGATTGATGCAGTGCAAATCACGACTTTTCTAGGTGATGCTTTTCCAGCTGAAACTGCGTGATTTCCGGTGTTTTGAGTCGCTCTCGCTTGAGTTCGGCTCGGGGGCCAGTGCGTTCGTGGGGAGGAATGCGCAGGGGAAGACTTCGATTCTTGAGGCGGTGTGTGTGCTCTTGAGGTTGCAGAGTCCGCGGGCGAGCAAGTCGGATCATTTTGTCCGGATTGGGGCACAGGGATTCTTTGTCGAAGGAGAATGGAATGGGGTTCCGTTGCAATATTCTTCGGCGGGGACGAGGAAGCGATTGGCGGCAGACGGGAGTGTGTGCCGAAAAAGGGCAGACTATCTGGCATCGAGTGGACTCGTTGTGTGGATGGGGAATACGGATTTGGAGTTGGTGCGTGGAAGCGGAGAGAATCGACGCCGATTTCTCGACTTTGCGGCCAGTCAATTGCATGCCGGATATGGAGAGGCGTTACGAAACTATGACCGTGCACTACGGGCCCGAAATTTTCTCTTCAAGCGGGATGCCCGACCTGATTGGAAGTCCATTGATGCCTACACGCAGCTCCTTGTTGAACATGGTAAGACCCTCACCGAGCAAAGAGCGGATTTGGCCTCGGTTCTGCAGCCGCTGACCGATGAAGCGTATCGGCAAATCAGCCTCGGGGAATGTGCGCCGGTGGGTTTGCGTTATATGAGCGGGGCGGGCGACGGAGACTTTGAGCATGCGTTTGAGAATTCACGAGAGGAAGATGCGCGGCGTCGACAAACGACCGTGGGTCCTCATCGCGATGATCTTGAAATTCAGATAGGGGAGATGCCGGCCAGTCAGTTTGCGTCCGAGGGGCAACAACGGAGCATTGCTTTGGCGATGAAGCTGGCGCAGGCAAATGTGCTAAGAGAATTGCGGAACCAATCACCGATTCTTTTGGTCGATGACATTTTCGGGGAATTGGATCCACCCCGCCGTAATGCGCTCTTCTCCGCATTTCCCGCCGACTCGCAAAAACTGCTCACAACCACGCATCTGGACTGGGCGGATGAAGCGGTTTCGAACGGCCTCAAAATCTTCGAAGTATCGGGCGGAAGAGTTTCGCCTGAATGAGGCGAGCGATAGCTCCGAATGGGAGGGGTGGTGGCTCAGGCCGGGTTCGAACCAGCGACACAAGGATTTTCAGTCCTCTGCTCTACCAACTGAGCTACTGAGCCTTTTTGTAGCGTCGAAGCGAGAAAATTCCCGCCCGCGTGGGACCGGAGAGAATAGCCGGATCGCTTGAATTCGCAAGGAAAAGGTCGTGCTCTCATCTCATGGATTCGTCTGAGTGCGAGCCGACAATCCTCGAGAGTCTGGCGTCTTTCGATGACCTTATTGTAGGTAGTGCCGGGCTCCAGGCGGCGGGCGGCGACTTTCCGCGGGTGGCTGGCGGGACGAGGGACCGGCGATTGGGGCAGGGCATCGACTTCGTCCGGAGAGGTGTTCAACAGCGATGCGTAAAGGGACAGATATTCGCGATACATCGGCTCGAAATTGAAAGACTGACGGTAGATTTCGAAACTCATTTCACCCATGCGCTGACGAGTTTCGGGTTCCGATATCAACTCACGAAGACTTGTCCTCAATGACTCGACATCGCCGCGCGGAACGATGTGACCGTTCTTGCCGTCGATGACAGACTCGCGGCAGCCACCGACATCGGAGGCAATCACGGGAAGGCCAGCACGCATGGCTTCAAGAATACTGCGAGGGAATCCTTCCCAGTTGGTTACCAGCAGAAAGATGTCCTGATCGGCGAGTTCGCTTTCGGCGCGACTGCTGTAGCCGATGAATCGGACACGATCAGAAATGCCGAATTCTCGGGACAGCTGGATGCACTTCTCCTGATGAGGGCCATCCCCGACAAGTTTCAATTCCCACGAAAGATCCTTCAGTTCGGAAAGCGCGCGAAGCAGCAATGGCTGATCCTTTTGATCCTCAAAGCGGGCGATCATGGCGAGTTGGACCGGCTCGTCTTTCCTTTGTGTCCTTTGGGGTGCGTGCTCGGGCACGTCACCAAGACCGTTGTGAATGCGGACGAGCTTATCTTCGGATCCGACGCCGCAGGAGAGCCCGAATTGTCGTTCGTCTTCGGAGACTGCGACGATCTTGTCGGTGATCCTTGCCATCACGCGTTCGACGTTTCGGTAGAACCCAGCGTTTGGGAAGCCGTCGACGAACGACCAGCAATGCGGTGTGTAAATCTTCGGTGCAGGGTGACCGATGCAGGCGAGTCGGCCGAGAAATCCGCCTTTGGAGGCATGGGTGGAGATCAAATCAGGTCGGAATTGCCAAGTTGCCCGACGAATGGCGAAAAGTGATCGGGCGTCTCGCCAGGGGTTGATCTGGCGTCCCATCGAGGGGATGCACGTGAAGTCGAGTTTGCTTTCGCGCAGCCGGGAGGGGACCTCATCATTGGCGTCGCCCCCGATCAGCACCTTTGGCAGATGCCCGTCTTGTCCGAGACGCACCGAGAGATCATGCACGTGGCGGGATGATCCGCCGAAAGCGTCTCCGCGGGCGATGATGAAGAGTATGCGTTTCGCGTCCAAGAGTTGTTGAGGGAATGGGGCTGGATGGGCGGAAAACGATGGGGCGTCGTTATCCGTGCTGGCTGGCGCCGACCACGATGAGGCCAGCAGGGGTGGAACCGGAGTCAGTGAGTCTCCGGAGTCTGTCTTCCACCACTTGCTTCTTCGTCGTTTCCTTGCCCACCACGATGACATCCAGATCCGTGTGGGAGGCGATGAATTCGGCCATGTCAGGGTCGTTGGCGCCGCCGGTTTCGATGAAGATATTGTCGTAGTTCGCTTTCAACTGCTCGAGTTCCTGCGGGAAACTGCGAAGGTCGCTGACGTGCTCGGGTCGGATGCGAAGGAGGGAGAGATTGGGATCGGCAGTGGTCTCGAGTTTGCAATCTTCGTGTCCGACGTGGACGAGGATGAGAAGCGTCTTTTGCCCGTGTTCGGACGCGAAGCGAGCAATACTGGTCGCAACGGACTCGCCGGCACCATTGAGGTTCGGCGCGGTGATCTGCACGGTTTTCTCGGAACTGGCACCAATGAAGCGGAGCAGTTTCGCGCTTTTCCCGTTGTGATCGTCCACATCCTCTTCTTTCGACCAGTCGGCGATGACCGGAAGTCCAAGCCGTTCCTCAAGTTGACGGACGTTGGAGAACGGGAGTCCGCCAAAGACCGAGGCGAGAATCCACGCGCCGCCGAGAAGTGATCCAAGACCGCCTCCAACAACAAGGTGAAGGAGCAGGTTCGGCGAGTAGGGCTCGAACGGGACAAGCGGGTTCGAGACAACGGTGGCGATCTTGCTGGAGACTTCCGTGGAAACATCGTTTTCGCCGAGCTTCGTTTGCAAAGTCTGATGAACGGCCCAGTCGCGTTCTGATTGCTGCTGCAAGGCCCGGAAATCGGAACTCTGGTCTTTCATGGCGGCCAGGCGCTCCAAGGCTACGGCGAGTTCTTCCGACAGTGTCGCTTCCTTGACCACGGCTGCGTCATACTTTGCATCGACGGAAGAAACAATCTCGCGAACAAGACCTTGAAGCTGGCTTTCGGTCCGGGTCACTTCCGCTTGGGCTTCCTTGTAGCTCGGGTGCTTTTCGAGGTAGCGTTCCTTCACGACATCGAACTTCGTCCGGGCTCCGGCGAGGGCGGTGAGTAACTCGGAGACGTGTGGAAGATCGCGGTATTGGGCGAGTTCGATCGCATCAATGGTGGCTTTGTCAGGGTCAATGCTGTCGAGGATTTCCTTCTGCCCTTCCAGACCCCGGCGTTCTTCGGCCACCCGGTCGAGTTCTTCGCCGAGACGTGTCAGCCTTGCGGCGACGAGGTCGTGGTCCTGTTCCACGGGAATTTCCGGGTTTTCCTGGCGGAAAGCGGCAAGTTTTTCATCGGCTTCGAGGGCGGCTTTTCGTGCGGCGTCGGCTTGGGCGGCAATTGCCTCACGGGACTTTTCGACTTCGTCGCGGCGTTGCTCGTAAACGAATTTTTCGAATTCCGTCGTGAATGCCTGCGCGATTTCCTGCGCTCGCTCGGGCTGTGAATCGAGAACGTTGACGCGGATGAGCCGGGTGTCTGGGACAAGTGACGCCCAAATGCGTTCCTTGCGGAGGAACTCGACCAGCTCTGCGTCAGAAAGATTAGGAGTAGTTGAGAAACTGGAGGGAAGAAAGTTCTGGGCGTTGCGAAGATCGAGACGATCGAAGACGCGCAGGACGACGGAATCGGAAATGATAGCGTGCTCGAGGGATTTTAATCCTGTGAGGTCGGAGTCGAGCCTTCCATCGATCTGCTCGAACTGAATGATCCTTTCGAAACTCGGGTCGATGAGCAATTCGGCGGAGCTTTCATAAAGTGGGTCCTGCGTCTTGTAGTAGGCGAAAGCGAGACCGGCACCGAGGAGAGGAACCAGAACGAGCTTCCACCAGTGCTTCCTCAGCAGATAGGTGAGGTCGAACCGGTCGATGAGCGGATCAATGACAAGCTCCGGGGCTCGCCGCTCGGAGGGTGCGGAAAGCTGGTTTCCAGCAGGTTGAGAGAGGTTGAGGGCTGTTGATCCCATGAAAATTCGGTAAATTTGAGAAAGATTGCAGAAATGCGTCTCTTTTTCAAATATTTAAATGCAAAGATTGTATATTCTATTATTTTTATAAACCGATCACCCACTGTGCCTCGACTGACTCGCTTTCTATGAATTTCGCGCCGACTTCATCCCTGCCTGCGGGCGAATTTGGCTGGCGCTCCAGCGCGGCGAGGGAGCGAATTGACGTGATTCCGCTGGTTTTGCTCTTCGGGCCGATCGGAATCTACCTGGTTAGCTTGTTTGTGGTGCGACCGGTCCCGGTTTCCTACTTGTCCCCGGTCTTGCTGATATTCACGCCGCTATTGGTCAGGGCATCCCGTCGGCAGATCGTGGGAATGATTGGACGCCTGCGGCTGGAGTTTTTCCTTCTCGCGGTGATGGCGGTGCTGAGTGTGCTCTCAATTCTGAACAGTATCGAGCCGGTTCGGACACTCCGGATCATCTTTCCGAGTCTTCTGCCCTTTGCGCTTTTCGGTAGCCTCGTCGTGATCGCGACAAGGTCACGTGTGGCACTCTTGATGATTCCTCGTGTTTTGTTAGTCGCCGCGTTTTTCGCCTGTGTTGTTCCTCACTTCCTTTCCTTTTACCTGCCTGGACTGCGCGAACATGTGATGTGGTTGCTCTACCGTTACCGTGGCTTTTTTGAAAATCCGCTCCAAGCGGCCATTGCCCTCGGGGCGATCACTCCGGTGCTGGTCGGTGAGTGTGTTCTCGCGCGACGATGGTGGAAGAAGCTGCTGCTAGGTGTCGGAGCGCTACTCTTCCTCTACACGATTTTCCGCACGGGTTCGAAGTTCGCCATGTTCCTGAGCTTTGCAGGATGTCTCTTCACTTACGTGATCTTGAAGATTCGCGCGCAGAGCTTTCTCATGACAGGCATCATGGCGATGCTCTTCGTCTTCGGTGGATTTGTTGTCTCCAGCCATGGCCTCGCCATTGCAGAAGCGCTTGATCCGGAAATCGGGGCCAAGCTGCGAAGCATTGCGGAAGGAGGGGTCGCTGGTTACCAGTCGATTGAGTCTCGGAAGTTGCTTTGGCTTGAGGCAATCGAGCAGGGGAAAGCGCATTGGATAATCGGGAGCGGAGCCGGCGAGGAAGTTCTCGGGCTCACGCACGCGCACAACCTCGTTCTCGATTACTTCAAAGGGATCGGTGTTTTCGGGGCGCTGGCGGTTCTGGTCCTTTGTCTCACTATCCTTTTCCGGATGCTGACGAGCACGCTCTATGTCCTCAACGGGCATGGCGACGACGATGATAAACGGATCTGGGTGCTCTATGTCGGGGCGGTGGTCTATATGCTGGCGAATCAGCTGAGTGATTCCTTCGGGCCGACGACGATCGGGTTTCTTTGGGTGGGGTATTTGTGTGCCGTGCTTGGCGAGCGACGGGTGACGGCACGAAGGCGTTGGGTGCCAGTGGCAGCGACGAGGCCGATCAAATTCTGAACCGTGGGCAATCACGGTTGAAAACCTTAAGAACCTGTGGCCAGCGTGTCCATCTCCCTTTCCCGCAAAATCCAGTCCATGAAGGGCTCTCCGCTTCTTTCCGGCGTTCTGGTTGGAGGGGCAATGACGGTGGCGGTGAAGTGCATCGCTTTCTCTAAGGAACTTGTTGTGGCAAGTCGCTTTGGGACTTCGGATGAAGTGGACGCCTTCCTCATTGTGGGTGCGCTCATGATTTTTCTCTCAAACGTGTTGGGTGATTCGTTCCGTGACGCGACCATCCCGGTGTATGCGAAACTGAAGGAAAAGGGAGAGAAGATGGCGGCGGGGCTGGTGTCGAACATGCTCTGGATCTGCCTCGGCACGGCTTTTGTGGTGTGTCTTGTTGTTCTCGTTTTCCGTTTTCCGGTGACGGACGGTTTGGGCGGAGGTTTTTCGGAGGCGAAGAAAGCGCGGGCCGGGGAGTTGCTGTTTTGGTTGTTCCCCTTCGCCATGTTTTATGGGATGGCGACACTGCTCAAGGGATACGTGCAGGCGAACGGCCGCTTTGGGGTGTCATCCGTCGCCGCAGCCGTTGTTCCTTTGTTGACGATCGTCCTTCTTCTGACGATCCCCGGCAGCCCGAGCGCGACATACATTGCGGTCGGTCACTCCGTTGGAGCCTTCTTTCTTTTCCTCATTGTTTTTTGGGCGGCGACGCGCTTGCGAGGTGGGTGGATGTTGGAAAAACCGAAATGGGATTCGTCCACGTCATCTGCGGCTTCCCATGTCTTTCCGCTGATTATTGGGGCTTCAATATTGGAAGGATGTGTCTTCGTGGACTCGGTGATGGCGGCAAGTTTGAAATCGGGGAGTGTGACGGTTTTGAACTACGCGGCAAAGGTGGCGACGATTGTTCTTTCGATTGGGGGAACCGCGGCGGGGCAGGTTCTCTTTCCTCATGTGGCGAAGCTGGTGGTGAAGGAAGACTGGGAACGGTTGGTGAAGTCGGTCATTCAATTCAGTCTCATAGTCTTCGCGTGCTCGATTCCCTTCGTCGTGTTTTTCTGGGTGGCGGCCGAACCGGTTGTGCGGATTCTTTTTGAGCGCGGCGAGTTCACGCCGGAAGACACCAAGCGGGTGGCGGAGGTGCTGCAATTTGCAGGACTCTACATTCCCGGATTCATATTGGCCCTTCTGGGGATTCGCATCATCATGGCGATAAGAGCGGGGCGGATTCTGCTGGTGACGACCACTTTTCTGCTCTTGCTCAACATTGGTCTGAACTTTGTTTTTATGAATCAGTTTGGAGTGAAGGGAATCGCGCTTTCGACGGCTTGTGTGAGCGCAACTTCGGCGGTCATTCATTATGCCTATTTTTTCCGGCATGTGAAAGCACTTCGAAAACGGCGTGCGGCGATGAAGTGACGGGTTTTTCGTAAGATCGCTGGATCGTCGTGATATTATCCGCGTATGAAAAACCCTTCTGTCTTCCTCATCCCGTCCATCTTTGCGATTGTCTTCCTGCCTTTTTTGGCTTCCGCGGAGGACGAGTGGGTTTCACTTTTTAATGGGAAGGATCTTTCCTGGTGGGTGGAGCCGGAAGTGGCCGGTATCTGGTCGGTAAAAGACGGCGTCATTGATTGCGATCCAAAGTTGAAACCAAAAGGGGAAAAGCACCTTTGGACAGAGGAGGAATTCGGGGATTTCGAGCTGGAGCTTGAGTGGCGCATCAAGGAGAAGAAAGGAACGTTTGCTGTTCCGGTTGTCCTTTCAGACGGGAGTTACAAGATGGGCAAGGATGGAAAGAAGATCACAGAGACCGGTCCGGGAGCGGACTCCGGGATATACCTGCGTGGCGCCGGTAAGTCGCAGGTGAATATCTGGTGCTGGCCTATCGGCTCCGGGGAAGTGTACGGCTATCGCAATAACCAGAAAGATTCCGTGATTCGTGCCGGAGTGACCCCGAAAGTCAATGCCGACAAGCCTGTGGGCGAGTGGAACAAGTTTCTTATTACGATGAAAGGTGACCGGCTCACGGTGGTTTTGAATGGAGAAACCGTTATCGAGAATGCTCAGTTACCCGGAGTGCCTGAAAAGGGGCCGATTGCCCTTCAGCACCATGGTGGATATGATGAAGAAAAGAAGGAATGGAACGGGGCCTCGAGCCTGGTGCAATTCCGTGTAGTGAGGATTCGTAGATTGCCCTGATTGGCGGATCGGTCCTTTGCCTCGGACTAGTGGGGTATCGACCGACGCGCGCTGCTGGAATCCAGGTTGAAGAATGAATTCTGGTGTGGCTCCGCGTTATCCGGAGGAGGATTCGTTGGACGGAGAGAGTGGATCGTCTAGGATCCTGCGGTGAAACCGAAAGTCGCTGTTATTGCCGGAACTCGTCCAGAGTGCGTGAAGATGGCGCCAGTGTATTTTGAGTTAAAGAGGCGGGAGGCAATTGAAACGATTTTTCTCGCTACAGCCCAACACCGACAGATGCTCGACCAGGCGCTCACGGTCTTTGGTATTCGAGCCGACCATGATCTCAACCTCATGCAGCCCGGGCAGACATTACCTTCGCTGACAAGCGCTGTCCTCGAAGCTGTTACAGGCTGGATAGAAAAGGAAAAGCCAGATGCACTGCTGGTGCAGGGTGACACAACAACGGTTCTTTCGTCTACTCTCGCGGGATTTTATGCCGGTGTCCCAGTTGGGCATGTCGAGGCGGGATTGCGCACGGGAAACATCGAGTCGCCTTGGCCTGAGGAGATGAATCGACGTCTCACTTCGCCTCTGACTCGCTGGAATTTTTGCCCGACAGAGAGAAGTCTTGAGAATTTGGTCCGGGAAGGACATGCGAGAGAGAAGTGCCACGTCACAGGCAACACCGTTGTCGATGCGCTTTTGGGAATGCGTGAAAGAAATCTCAGGAGCGAGGGATCTTGTCGTGAAGTTGCGTCCCGTGTCGGAATTCCACTCGAGTTCCAGACGCGCTTCATTGAGAACACAAGCGGGCGGTGGGTGTTGGTTACCGGGCATCGAAGAGAATCCTTCGGAGAGGGTTTTGAGGGGATTTGCTTGGCTCTCCAGCGTCTGACTCAGGACTTCCCGGGTCTGGGCGTCATCTATCCGGTTCACCTCAATCCTCAGGTGCAGGAGCCCGTCCATCGGATTCTCGGCGACAATCCCGAGGTCGTTCTTATCGATCCCGTCGACTATGCGGACTTCGTCTGGCTCATGGACCAATGCACATTTATCTTAAGCGACTCCGGCGGCGTTCAGGAAGAAGCACCTTCGCTTGGGAAGCCACTGCTCGTCATGCGGGAAACCACGGAACGGCCTGAAGGCGTCGATGCCGGGACCTCTGTGCTCGTTGGAACTGATCCGGATCGAATTCTGAAGGAGGTGCACTTAATTCTTGACGATGAACAGGAGTTTCATCGACGAAGTTCGTTGCATAATCCTTTTGGAGACGGTCAAGCTTCAGTGCGTATTGCTGATATTCTCGAGGAAACACTTTAGTAATCCAATGCCAGCAATGCTACCCCAAGAAACCTCTTGATGATAAGAACTGCGCTGCGAATGTTCATTCTGGCAGGACGCCGGATGATTGATTTACCTTCCAGTCAACCAGTGATTGAACTCACTCCTCACACTTCTCATGTCGATTCTGAATCAAGTGGATTTTAGCCGTCAGTCCCGCTGTCTCCCGACGTCAATCAAATGCAGGAAATGAGGATTTGCCGCACGCCCGGAAATTTTGATATAGACCATGTTCCTGCCGCGCGGGTGAGTGGTGGAATGTTCGTTTTCTGATGAAAATTCTGGTTACCGGCGGCGCAGGGTTCATTGGGTCGAATCTAGTCCGTCAATTTCTCGCGGAGTCCGAGCACGAAGTGGTAAATCTGGACAAGCTGACTTACGCGGGAAGCCTGTTCTCAATGAAAGCCTTTGAAGTTGATTCTCGTTACAAATTCGAGAAAGTGGACTTGTGCGATGCTGGTGAAGTTAGGCGTGTTTTTGAAAGTCATCATCCGGATTGCGTGATGCACCTCGCAGCAGAGAGCCACGTCGATCGATCTATTTCCGGGCCTGCGGATTTCATTCACTCGAACGTTGTCGGAACATTCCATCTCTTGCAGGCAGCCCGCGAAGCATGGCAAGATGATATGAGTCCACATCGTTTTCTTCATGTATCTACCGACGAAGTTTATGGTTCGCTTGGATTGAAAGATCCGCCATTCTCGGAAGCGACGCCTTATGACCCCCATTCCCCTTACAGTGCAAGTAAAGCGGCCTCGGATCATCTCGTTCGAGCGTGGGGAGACACCTACGGTTTGCCAGTGTTGGTGACACACTGCTCGAACAACTACGGCCCCTTTCAATTTCCTGAAAAACTCATTCCGGTCGTTATTCTGAAAGTTCTAAAAGGGGACCGGATACCAGTCTACGGGAAAGGTGAAAATGTTCGGGATTGGATTCATGTCGAGGATCATTGCCGGGCCCTGCGGATGGTTTTGGAGCGGGGGAATCCGGGCGAGACCTATAATATAGGAGGCAACAATGAGTGGAAAAATATCGAGTTGGTCCGGCAGTTGTGCCGGATTCTTGACGAATTGCGTCCGAGGAGCGGAAAGTCTTCTCACGGTGAACTAATTGATTTCGTCATGGACCGACCTGGACATGATTTTCGTTACGCCATTGATTCTTCAAAAATCAGAGAGGAACTGGGATGGGAGCCAAAGGAAACTGCGGCGACGGGGCTCCGTCAGACCGTCGATTGGTATCTGGGAGCAGAAGAATGGTTGTTGTCTCTTGGGGTGTCGATTTGATGGACCTTAGTCTCGTGCTGCTCGGGAGATTAAGAGAGAGCAAGGGTGGAGGATGCGATTGAGCCTTCTCAGGGAACTTGGAATTTGATTTGGGAAATCCTCGATTTCCCTTTATGACTTTTCTTCTCAAATGCCCGGAAAAGTGTTCTGTGACAGTTTCAGATGCAGTCCTTTGGCATCTGGAGAGAATGGGCTAGCTTTCAGAACGAAAAAATGAAAGGAATTATTCTCGCCGGTGGCGCTGGCACCCGGCTTCATCCTGTGACGGTCTCAGTGAGCAAGCAGCTGTTGCCCGTTCACGACAAGCCGATGATCTATCACCCTCTCTCCGTCCTCATGTTGGCGGAGATTCGGGAAGTGATGTTGATCTCGACTCCGAGGGATTTGCCGCTTTTTGAACGACTTCTCGGAGATGGATCGCGATTTGGTATCGATTTGAGTTATGCAGAACAACCGAGCCCGGATGGCTTGGCGCAGGCGTTCCTCATTGCTGAAAGCTTTATTGGTTCGGATCGCTGTGCTCTCGTTCTCGGCGACAATATCTTTTTTGGCCACGGGTTTGGCAAACAGTTGCGGACAGCCGCCCAGCGAAAAAATGGAGCCACGATTTTCGGCTACAAGGTCCGTGATCCGGAAAGGTTTGGAGTTATTGAGTTCGATGATTCAGGTCTTGCCATTTCGATTGAAGAGAAGCCAGTCGAACCCAAGTCAGATCATGCGGTGACTGGACTCTATTTCTATGATAATGATGTAGTCGAAATCGCGAAAGCCGTGATTCCTTCAAGCCGTGGCGAGTTGGAAATCACTTCAGTAAATCAAGCTTATCTGGAAAGAGGTGACTTGCTCGTCGAGCGCCTCGGGCGTGGGCATACGTGGCTTGATACTGGCACTCACGAATCCTTGCTAGAGGCATCACAATTCGTGAGGACCATCGAGCATCACCAGGGAATGAAGATCGCGTGTCTCGAAGAGATTGCGTGGCAAAAAAAGTGGATCGATGATATGGCGGTCGAAAAGGCCGCCGCCAGCATCGGCAACAATCAATACGGCGCCTACTTGAAGTCTCTTCTTGCCCGAGTGTGACAGTGCAAAAAAGTCGATGCAAAGGCGTGGAGTTCTCCTGAGTTGAGCGGTTCGCAAATCTGCGAGCGCGGCATGGTTCCCATTCCGCGCTTTTTTGTGTACTTTTTTCTAAGGATTTTGGATCCTCAAGTGTCTGAAAGCGTGAGGCCTATGCGAACTGCTTTTCCTACAAAACATGCCACCCCTCGCCGCTAAAAAGATATCCCTCATGCCTTCGACCAGCCGTGACCAATCCGCGCAGGCCGATGGCCAAAAGGAAGGTGGGATATTGGCGATTTTCGAAGCGGAGGAATCTCCGCTTCTTCGATTCGCGTTTTCATTGACCGGGCGGAGGGCGATCGCGGAAGAGGTGGTGCAGGAGGTCTTTCTCCAGCTTCATCGGCATTGGGACAACGTGGAGAATCCGAGGGCATGGCTTTATCGCAGTGTTAGGAATCGATCCTACAATCACA
>JBCCWV010000058.1:0-25165 GCA_039192745.1 Verrucomicrobiota bacterium
AGGCCGGTGAGGTCGAAGGCAAGGCGACGCAGGAGGCGTTCTTTCGAAGCTTCTGGTGTCGGCGTGAAATCTTCGGCTTCGAGTTTGGCGAGAATGAAGCGGTCGATGTCGTTGCGGGGCCAACTGGAATCTTCGGTCAATGGAGGCTCGGGATCGGCAAGCGGTTTGAATGACCAGTGTTGATCGTAGTGTGCACCTTCATCGATCCACTGTTTCAGGATTTCCTTTTCTTGCTGAGTTAGTGTCCGGTGGGAATCCGGCGGCGGCATGACATCGTCGGGGTCGTCAGAAAAGATGCGGGCGACGAGTTCACTGGCCTCGGCGTCTCCGGGGTTGATGACATCGAGCGCATCCTCATAGGTGTCGAGCCTGAGTCCGGCGGATCGGGCAGAGGAGTCGGGGCCGTGGCAGTGAAAGCAACGATCCGAAAGGATGGGTCGGATCTCCCGATTGAAGTCCACGGGTTCACGGGCAGGCAAATTCGTTGCCGTGAAGGTCACGAAAAGCGCGGAAACGAGCTGGCGGACGGGGGCCACGTTGAAACTTGGGCTAAAAAAGGGTGGGTGTCTTGTAGCAGTTGCCTATTTTTTGGTATAATTTGACGGAAATGGACCAAATCGGACGAGAATTTAAGGACGCCTATTTCCGTCGACAGCCTGATGCCCGAAACATAATCGATCTTTTCGAGTATTTGCCGGGGGTATATTTTTACGCGAAGGATGCGAATCATCGCTACTTCGCGGTGAACCGGTTGGTTTTGGAGGATGTGTTTGGATTGGAGAGCGAGGAGGATTTGCTTGGAAGGACGGATAGCGACTTTCAGGCGCCAGCTCTGGCGGAGGCCTATCACGCGGAGGATCGCCGCGTCATGGAGCAGCGGGAAACGATACCGAACGAGGTTTGGCTTGTGCCGCACGTGAGTGGGCGTCCGCGTTGGTACGTCTCCACGAAAACGCCCGTCTTCAACGCGGCCAAAGAGGTCATTGGAATTGTGGGAGTGATGTATCCCATTCAAACGCCGGAAGAACAGGCGGCGTATTTCCGGGAATTGCTGCCGGTGATTCAGTTTATGGAGGCGAACTACCGGACTGATATCTCCATGGAGAAGATGACGCAGATGGCGGAGCTTTCATCGACGCAGTTCAACCAGCGCTTTCGGCTGCTCCTCCGGATGTCGCCGTCGGAGTTTCTTTTGCGGCTTCGCGTCGAAGCGGCGCGCAATCTTCTCGCGACGGGTCAGGATGCGCTTGGGGAAGTCGCGGTGGAAGTTGGATTCTACGATCAGAGCCACTTCACGAAACGTTTCCGAAAAGTGACAGGCATGACACCGCGGCAATACCGGATGAGGTTTCGCGGGGCTTTGCGCGAGGACTGAGGCTGAGCACTTGCATTGACGCGTTTAGAGCGTTCACTGGCGCGATTTCCGCCTTCATGGCTGACGATTCCTCCACATCAACCCCATCCGCCCGTGCCCCGTGGCGCCCGACACCGAAGGCCTTGTTAGCGTTGCCTTTCGAGGGGTGGCGTTATTTTCTCGAACATGGAATTCCGGGTTCGTGGAAACATATCAACAGCCGGGAGGCGCATCCGTTTATTCAGTTCTGTAAATACGGGACGTGTGGAGTGGCGGCGACTGTGGTGCTGATGGGGGTCGCGCTCGTTCTGATGAGAACCGTTTATCCGGCGTTTTCGGACATGACTCTCGCGGACGGGAGTCCCGTCGATCAGGAAGCCCGGGAAAGGAACAGCGTCATTGCCAATTCGATTGCCTTCATTCCGTCGAACTTTGTCGCTTACTTTCTCAACGTGGCCTGGGTCTTCGAGAGCGGGCGACACAATCGGTGGAAAGAGTTTTCGTTGTTCACTCTTGTGTCTGCGATCAGCTTCTTTGCAGGATTGTTTGCAGGACCGTTGCTGTTGATCGGGATGTTCGGTCTTCCGACCATGGTTTCGCAGGTATCACTGATTGTAACGTCAGCTTTGGTGAATTTCGTCTGTCGGAAGTTTTTGATCTTTGCGCGATAAGACGGCTTACTCGATCCTGCGAAACGCATTTTTTCATGCCTCGGAAAATCAGGGAACTCATTGCCGACTTAGAAAGAGCGGGCTTTGTGAATCGCGGAGGCAAGGGCTCTCATCGAAACTTCACTAAGGGAAATGTCCGGGTTACTTTGAGTGGAAAACCGGGCGGAGATGCACGAACCTATCAGGAGCGGGACGTGCAAACGGCGCTTCGGAAAGCCAAAAATGAAGAAAAAGACTGATAAATACTACCGCTGGGTCGAGTGGTCTGAGGAAGACCAGGCTTACGTTGGTTATTGTCCGGACTTATTTGGAGGAGGTTGTCATGGTGACGATCCGATTGAGGTTGCCCGTGAGCTTCAGCAGGTCATTGACGAGTGGGAAGAGGTTTTCGAGACCGACGGAACTCCATATCCGCCCGTGCGAACTCGTCCGATGATGGAGTTAGCTTGACCGTGGCGAGAGCATCCTGCTCTCTCGAGGCGGAAGAAGGGAGGACAAGAGCGGCATTGGCTTTCATGCCGCGGAACGACTGCCGGGGATGGGCGGATGAATGCGTGTCGAAGTGCGGCTACTTCGAAGGCGTAGAATGCGACCTTGGCTGCCGCGAGAGCAGGATGCTCTCGCCACGAGTCAGCGCATTTTTCCGAGTCCGCCCATGCCGCCGAGATCGCCCATGCCGGCGTCTCCGCCCATGGCCTGCATCATCTTTGCCATCTTGCCTTTGCTCTTCATGAGTTTTCGCATTTGGGCGAATTGCTTCAGGAATTGATTCACTTGCAGCATGGTGTTGCCGCTGCCGGCGGCGATGCGTTTGCGGCGCTTAGGGTTGAGGAGTTCGGGGCGCTTGCGTTCCTTCGGGGTCATGGAGAGAACGATGGCCTCAAGGCGGGCCATGCGCTTTTCGTCGACGTTGAGGTCTTTCATTTTGCTCATGCCGGGGAGCATGCCGAGGATGTTTTCCATGGGGCCCATGCTGCGCATCATTTTCATCTGGGCGAGGAAGTCTTCGAAGTCGAACTTGTTCTTCTCCATCCGCTTCGCGAGGCGCTCGGCTTCCTCCTCGTCGATGGCTTCGGCGGCGCGTTCGACGACGCTGACGACGTCACCCATGCCGAGGATGCGGCTGGCCATGCGGTCGGGGACGAAGGGGAAGAGTTGATCCATTTTCTCGCCTTCACCGATGAATTTGATGGGGACGCGCGTGACTTCGCGCATGGAAAGGGCGGCACCACCGCGGGCGTCGCCGTCGAGTTTGGTGAGAACAATACCGGTGAGTCCGACGGCTTCGTTGAAGACCTTGGCCACGCTGACGGCCTGCTGACCGGTGGCGGAGTCGGCGACGAGAAGGGTTTCGCGGGCCTTCACAATCGCCGAGAGTTTTTTCAATTCGTCGATTAGTCCGTCGTCGACTTCCTGGCGGCCTGCGGTGTCGAAGATGGCGATGTTGCAGCCTTGTTTTTCGATCCAGCGGAGGGCTTTCTTCGAAGCCTTGATGATGTTGGTTTCGCCTTTCTCCGGTTCGTAGACCGGGACGTCGATTTCGCGACCGAGAGTGGCGAGTTGTTCGACGGCTGCCGGGCGATAAAGGTCGCAGGCGATGAGGGCGGGTTTCTTGCCCTGTTTCTTGAGATGGAGAGCGAGCTTGCCGGAGGAAGTGGTTTTACCCGCGCCGTTGAGACCGACCATAAGGATGCGGCCAGGTGGGTTGAGGTCGATGGGTGCGGCGTCGCCGCCTAACAATTCCACCAACGCATCATTGAAGACTTTGACGATCTGTTGTCCGGGGGTGACGGACTTGAGGACGGTTTCCCCGAGGGCGGATTCCTGGACGCGCTCGATGAGTTGCTTGGCGACGGAAAATTCGACGTCCGCTTCCAGGAGGGCCATGCGGATTTCGCGCATCGCATCGGAGACGTTCTTCTCCGAGATGCGTCCTTGTCCGCGCAGGCGCTTGAAGGTGTCTTCGAGTTTGTCCGAAAGCTGGGAAAACATGGCCGGACGGTAAGGGACGGTGTCGGGGAATCAAGAAACGGAACGGACTGCCCCGGACTGACGTATTCCCGAATCCCCGAAATCCGAAAAAATGGCCCGCGTACGGGCGCGCCGCCTCAGGCGGTGGTTGGTTCGCCGACGGGTCCTTTTTCCTTCACGGTTTTCCGTTCGGCGGCGGCACTCCGTTCCATGAGGAAGACAACGAAGGCGCAGGCGAGAACGAAGAGTTGCGTGCCCCAGAAGATGAAAACGGCCTTCACTATGCCGCTGGTGAAGCCGTAGCTGTGGAGGCCGACGCCCATGTTGTTCACGTAGAACCACGAGAAGACGACGAAGCACCCGCCGATAATCGAGAGCACGTGGACGCCGAGGTCCCGGATGAGGGCACCGGCCTTCGCGTGGACGATGATGAGATTCATGAGGACGATGAGAAGGGCGCCGTTTTCCTTTGGATCCCATCCCCAGAACCGCCCCCAGCTGTAATTCCCCCAAATCCCGCCGAGGATCGTTCCGATGATCGAGAAGAGCATCGTGAAACAAATGACGCCGTAAACCATGCGGGTGACTCCGCGATAGAACTTCTTGTCGCCCTTCCGCCATCCGAATAATTTTCCGAAGACGAAAACATGGGAGAGGATACCGGCGAATATCCCCGCCGCGTAGCCGAGAGTGATGATGACGACGTGGGTGGCGAGCCAGAAATTCGAGCGAAGGACGGCAACGAGCGGGGCCATGGTGTCCGTGGCATCGATCTGTTCATAGAGTTCCGAAAGGAACATGAGGGTCCATCCGGAAAAGATGCCGACGGCGAGAGCAATGTGGTTCTTCACGACCCATTCGAAGACAAGCCCAAGAACCACGGCGGAGGCGGCGATGAAAATGAAGGTTTCGTAGAGTCGGCCGATAGGCGGATGACCGGTGACGACGCAGCGGAGGTAGATCCCGAAACAGATCATCCCCAGTGCCAAGGCGGTAACTCCCATCGCGGACATGCGGAAACCCTGTCCAAATTTTGATGAAGGTGCCAGCCAGGCGATCGCGGCAAGAGCCATTGCTAGGGACAGGACCCACTTTGAATTTGCGAGGTAGTTGCCGTCGTAGAGTTGCAACTCAGGTCCGATTTTCTCCGTGTCGCCACGTGGCTCGGCTTTGGCGAGGACTTCCTTTTCCAATGCCGCCAACGGCGCGGCGATGTCCGTGCTTTTCGACGCGGTCATCGTCAGGTTTTCCAGAAGGCGAAGTTGTCCGAGTTTGGCGGTGGCATTTTCCGTGAGGTCGGAACGGAAGTCGTTGAAGATGCCGTCGAAGAGTTCGATCGCGCTCGTCCAGTCCGTGGCCTTTTTCTCTTCCGGCGCGAAAAAGGAGAAAGCGCGGATGTTGCGCTGCGCGTAAAGCTGCGCGTGCTGCATGAGGGCGTCAAGACCGATGAGGTCGGAGTCCTGCTCGTCGACGACGTCGCCATTCAGTTGTCTTTCGCGAAGGGCGGGAATGGTGGCGAGAATGTCTGATACACCTTTGCCGCGAAGTTCCTGAGGAGCGTCCTCGGTGAGGTAGTTCTCGATGTCAAAACGGAGGAAGGCGAGTTCGTTGGCGAAGCCTTCGAAGACGGTGACATTCCGGAAGAGGTCGATGGTTTGGTTTTGCTTTCCGTTTCGCTTCTGGGCCTCTATCTCGTTGTATTTGGTGGCGAGGCTACGGAGCCGTTGCCATCTTTCGGACTGGCTGGAGTTCCGTACGATCTCCGTCGTGTTCCCGATAATCTCCGCGTAGCTGTAACGTGAACGTCGTTTCTGATGTTCTTCCGCACCAATGGCGGCGACGGCTTCGGAGTCGTTGACGAGAAAGAGCGGAAGTTGGCGGGCGACCTCTGGACGGAAGGTGATGTCCATCAGGACTTCGGTCGGCGAGAGCCGAATCTTTTCGACTTTGCCACCTTCGCCGGGCACATGAATGGTCGCGCTGCGTGAGCCGAGAAGCTGGAGCAAGGTCACACGGCCCAGCGTGTAAACGGGCTTCACTCTGCCTCCATCCTGTATGGGCAGGGCGGCAAACTTCTCCACGTCCGCCGGATTCCAACGCGTGTAGGCATCGATGTCCGGCTCCTTCGCGTCGGCGGCAAAAGCGGGAAGCGCGAGAAGTGAAAAAATCAGGAGTTTGGAAAAATGTCTCATGCGGCAGTGGGGGCGCCGGTCTTCTTCGCCGAGGAACGGTCGAGGAAGCGGAAGAGAATGATACAGTAGTGGATCAGGAGGCCGATGCCAATGACAACGCAAACGACGAGGGGAAGGTGATCGGTGGGGTTTTTGGCCACCTGGAAGACGGAGTAGGTCTCTTCGCCGACGGGGACATCCTTCGGGCCATAGTCAGCTTGGAAAATGGCGTAGCCGTCGTCGCGGAGGGGGTGGTTCATCTTGATAACGGCTGGTTCCTCAATGCCTTCCTTGAGCTTTCGAACGCTGCTGCGATAGGATTTGGCCCGTGCCACGCCGGGGTAGTTTTCCTTCACGAAATCATCGAGTACGACAGTAAACGTCGTCGTGTAGGTGCGGCGGTTGTAGCTGATTCCATAAGTCTCGCCGCCGGCTTCGAAGGTCAGCGGAAATTCACCAGCGCCCCAGAGGATGCCTTCTGCGATAGTGATCCCATCTTTATTGATTACTTCGACTTCGGCACCGGGAACATTGCGCTCCGCTTCCTTGGCATCCCGTTGGCCGAGCAATTGCAGATGCCTGCCATTGTCCATGCCTGTGCCGACGACGCGGCTGTTGCGGTTGTAATTGCTGACCTTGATTTCAAAAGGAATGTCCTGGCTGAAGAAGGTGCGGCTTCGGTCATCTTTGAGCGGACGGACCTGTTCTTCGGGAAGGATGAAGGCTTTTTCGCCCGCATCTTTTCCGGTCCATCGCACGACTTCGATGTCCCAGAGGTGGAAGTCGCGGAAGACGTTCGTTCTGCCGCCTTCGTCAACAACCATGCTTCCAAGAATGCTGAACTGATGGGCAATGAATCCACCAGCCAGAAGAACAAGGACAGAGAAGTGTGAAATGATCACGCCGACCTTCCGCCAATTTGCACGGAGGCGTAGGAGGCCGCCGATGAGGATATTGAAAAAGAGAAGGATCGAAAGCGGGGCGCCGCCGGGGAGGGGAATGACCAGGTTGAATACCTCCTCGCCGCCGAACTTGATCGGGATTTCCTGAAGGACATACCAGGAGGTGAAGTAGATTTCGATAACGTCCTGAATACCGATTTCAACCTGCGCCAGGGTGCCGAAGAGAGTCAGGAGGAGGAGGAAGAAAAAGATGACAGTGGCGAGCTGGAATGACGACAACACGGCCAGAACCGGACCGACCTTGCGGCGGCGCGGGGCTTGTGTTCCGTCCTGCAGGGCAGGATCGGCGATGGAAGCGGCTTCGCTCATGTCTGAGGTGTTACCTGAAACTTCAGGGAATTGGCAAATCGAAGGAAAATACGTCGGTGATCGTCGACAAGTTTCTCCGGCCCGACCATTTTCGCGGAGATGGTGAACCCGGGAAAGCTCTGGATGACGCCGAGAAGGCGGTAGTCCTCTTTAGTGACATCCGGATTGCGCATGTCGGTAAAATCGCCGGAAATATCCAGAAGAGAGGCCGGTGCTTGCAGGAATGTCATCTGGGGAAGGTTCGCCGCTTCCTCCTCGGTCATCGGCAGGTCTTTGCCCATTTGGCGGCGCCAGCGATCCAGATTGGGACGAACCCCGCCGCCGTCGCCGGGGAGCATCGTGACGTAGACCTCGCCTTCCGACGCGGAGCCGAAGGCAAAGTTCACCGGCCGAAGACGGGACTCGGCGACGGGCAACCAAGTGTTCGGTTTTCGGAAAATGAATCGTCCGATCTCCCGGTCTTCCAGCATAAGAGGTTTGTTCGATTCGTCGAACGAGAGAGAAGTGAGTCGGCTTTCGTCGCTCGCGCCAAGCTCGGGTGTTTCTTCCGCAGGAACCACGATCGAAAGATCACGCGTTTTGGTGATTTCCACACGATCCCCGCCGCGATCACAGGAGGTGATCGCAAAAGCGGGAAGCAGCAGCAATAGCGGATGGAGGAGGCGTTGATGCATCGGGTAAAAGTGCGTCAGGGAATCGTGTTCGATTCAAGGATGGCGGTGATCTCCGGGCTTTGCTCCACTTCGGAAACGCGGGCGTCCGGTGAGGCGTTTCCTTCAGTGATCCACCACTCGAGGATTTTGACCTCGTCGGCGCTCAGAGGTTCACCCTTTGTCGGCATAAATTCTTCGTCGTCAGGATCGAGGGTGACGCGGAAGTGCGTTTCACTTTCGTCGATGTCGCCGGGGGTAACACCGGGAATTCCGCCGTCTCCCTCCTTAAGCAAATCCTCGTAGGTGTGCATGCGAAGCCCGCCATCGTCCGTTTCTGCCCCGTGGCATTCGTAGCAACTGCGTTCGAACATGGGAACGATCAGGCTGGTGTAAATGACAGGGTCCGCGTCGACAACTTCGGGCTCAGCATCGACGACTTGCTCTTCATCGTCTTCCACTCCAAGAAACGCCTTCATCGGTTCTGGAATGAAGCCCTTCAACGGGGATGGCATGTATTTTCCAAGGTGGCCTTTGCCATGAGTCAGCTCGCCGCCCATGAAGCCTGCGTAGGAAACGAAGCCGACGCAGATCACCAAAACACACAAGCTCAGGCCTTGGCGATTTACCGAGCGGAGCAGTGTGGCCAAAAGCGCTGTGACGGCCACGGCAATTCCAGTCCATTGGTGCGTCTCGTAAATCTTCCCTCGCCATTCTGCGGCGACGCCGAGCATGTAGCCCAAAAGGACAGCGACGACGGCGCCGATGGTCCCAATCCAGAGCAGCATGCCTCCCTGGCCTCGCCAGCTTCGCGCGAGGGGCGTGCGTCCGAAGATTTCGACAAAGAGCGCCACAGCCAAGAGCGCGATAGGGGCGTGAATGGCAATGGGGTGAAAGTTCCCAAAAAAGAGGGCGAACTGCTCGACGACGCTACCCTCGGCCAGATTTGGGAAGTTGAGCCACATCAACAAGAGCCCACCGACGAGGACAACCCCGAGGACCATGGTCCAGACAAACGCCACCCGAGAACGCGTCGAGCGCGGTCGGTAGGGGTTCAAATCGATGGTGCTGACGTCTTTGTCTGGTTCCAGGGCCATTTTTCGGTGAACGATACGCTAAGTCGGGGGGTTCGCACTCGTCCCAGAAGGACCGCTCGTTGAAGAAGCGATCTCACGGGTGTATTTTCTCTTGTCCCGCGCAAAATTTGCGGTTTTTTTAAAAAAATGAGACGACGTAGATTTCATGAAATCGCTGCCGGTGCTCTGGCGGGAGGATTTCTGCTTCCGGGATGCCGGAAAGGGGAACAAGCGGCCGTGCCATTTCCGGACGCCGTCCGTGTGGCCTGCGAAGGCGACAGCATCACTTTCGGCCACAAAGTGAAAGACCGGGAGACGCAGTGTTACCCCGGCCGTTTGCAATATCTCCTCGGGCCGGAATACCATGTGAAGAATTACGGAATCAATGGGGCGACTCTGATTACCAAGGGCGATTACCCCTACATGTATTCAACGGAGTTCAAGGAGGCGCTGGCTTTCGAGCCGGAGATCGTTGTTCTCATGCTGGGAACGAATGATGTGAAGCCATGGAATTGGAAAAAGACGGACGCCTTCGTGGAGGATGGTGTGGCGTTGATAGAGCGACACACCATGGCTCAGAGGGCTTTTGTCTGCCTGCCTCCGCCCGTTTTTCCCGAAGCATTTGGTGTGAATGGAGCTGCGATCGAATCCGAGATCATCCCTCTCCTGCACGAAGTCGCCGCGGAAACGAAGTCGACGGTCATCGATCTTCACGGTCCTTTCGTGGACAAGGCTGACTGGTTTCCGGACAAGCTCCATCCTTCCGCCGATGCTTGTGAGGAAATGGCGAAAATCATCGCCAACGCCATTCGCTCAACGCCGATTGTACGCGACGCAGTCATCGAAACGGACACCGTTCCCTCCGAAGATATCGAGAGCACTCCCGATCGTCAGATCGACCTGACCGCCGCTTAAGCGGTCCACGGTCTCGAGGTCGTCGATGCTTGAGGCGCCGCCGGCGTAAGTGATGGGTCGTTCTTCGAAGACACCGAGCAACTCGACCAGCTCCTCGTCGATGCCGCGCTGAAGGCCCTCCACGTCGGCGGCATGGATGAGAAATTCCGCGCAAGAATCCGCGAGATTTGCCAGGGTTTCGAGAGTGACCTCAAGATTCGTCGGCGTTTGCCACTTGTTCATCGCGACCGTCCAACGCGGCGAATCCTCTGAGTCGTTTCGTCGACAACTGAGGTCAATGACCAGTCGTTCCGGTCCGCATTTTGCGAGGAGACTGTCGAGATTTTTTCGGGAAAACTGTGCCTTACCATCGAATAACCAAGAAGTTGCAATAATGTGACTAGCTCCCGCCTCCAGCCATCGCGCGGCATTCTCCGGTCGGATTCCGCCGCCAACCTGCAGTCCACCTGGCCAGGCGGAAACGGCGGCAAGGGCCTCTTCTTCGTTACCGGGCCCGAGCATGATCACGTGGCCGCCGGGCAATTCATTCTTGCGGTAAAGCTCAGCGAACCAAGCCGCGTTTCGATCA
Organism: Verrucomicrobiota bacterium; assembly: GCA_039192745.1. Taxonomy (GTDB): domain Bacteria; phylum Verrucomicrobiota; class Verrucomicrobiia; order Verrucomicrobiales; family DEV007; genus JBCCWV01. The sequence continues at coordinate 10,648 of JBCCWV010000058.1, forward strand.
CTGACGAAGTTCTCGGTTGGAGTTCCGCCGTCTTGTCCAAGCGTGCCTCCGACGATTTGTTTCACCTTCCCCTCATGAAGATCGATGCATGGCCGAAATCGGGTCATGGCGCGTTTTCAGGATTCAGGGGAAGTCTTCTGCTTGGCACGATCTTCGGAAATGATCTTCTGAATGGAATTCATGTCGAGCATCGTGGAATACGTGACGGGTTTCTCGCGTTTCGCGAATCGGCCATAGCGTCCGGCGACGATGATTCCGCAGAGTCGCCCCTCACCGTCGAGGGCCGGTCCGCCACTGCTTCCGGGTCGATTGGGAATCTCAATACTCGTCCGCCAACCGGAAAGCCCGCGCGACTGGAACGTGCGTGAACGGGTAACGGGTCCAGCTGCGAAGAATCGGCGGGGTCCGCGGTCGTTCACGACAATTCCAGATGGTCCACCGGAGAACAAAATCTCGCCTTTCCCCGGCGGGGCGGGAGCCACTTCAAAGTGTCGACTGCCGACGCCTTCGAATTTGATGATCGCGAGGTCGAGGGAGGGAAAGCGCTTCACGGTGCGACCGGAACTGATGACCAGTCCGTCATCGGCGGCTCGGGCATGGAATGGTGGAAATCGACCGACCACATGATCCGCTGTCAGGAAATAACCATCTCTGGAAATGGCTGTTGCGAGGGCGGAGCCGCTCACGGGATCCCATTGCCCGGCACCGTCCTTTTCGATGGCAAGCAGCATCTCCGTGGTTCCAGAGGAAGGAAGGAGGGGAATGGTGCGACGAAGGATAAAGCGTTCGATCGATTCCCCCCGGATGCGGTCGTTCTGGTAGGCAGAGAAGGAGGCTGCCTGATCATCAACGGTCGGGAAGTGCACCGTGCCGCAGCTGGAGAGAACTGCAGCGAAAAGGGCTGTGAGGAGCGTTCCTGGCCGTGACATCGCGGAAAGAATCGGCGCGCCCTCCGCGAACGCAAGCGCGTCCTTTTGGTTGAAATAGCACATATCTCGGCGGTATTGGTATCATGAAAATCCCTCGAATCATCGATCCTCTCGTTGTCGCCGGATCGGTGTTGCTGATGACATCCTGCTCGGATTCTCCAGACGGCGAAAACGCCAGCAGCGGAAGCGCGTCTGGTAATGACGGTGTCGCGAATAAAGGATCAGATGTCTCGCCGGAGGAGATCCCGGAAGGGATGGTCTGGATTCCAGGGGGCACCTTCACCATGGGCACGCCCCAAAATCTGGCGGAACCCGTCCGCTCCAGCGCCGAAGAGTGGCCGCCTCACAAAGTCGCGCTGGAAGGTTTCTTTATGGATGCCACGGAGGTGACCAACGCGCAGTTCGCGAAATTCGTGGAAGAAACCGGCCACGTGACCTTTGCCGAACGTCCTCTTGATCCCAAAGACTTCCCCGGTGCTCCGCCGGAAATGCTGGTTCCCGCTTCCTTCGTGGTGAAAACTCCGGAGACGAGAGTTGACCCGTGGTCAAACCAGTCTCAATCCCCGGAATGGTGGCACATGATCCCCGGTGCGAATTGGATGCAACCGGAAGGGCCGGGCTCATCCATCGAAGGGAAAGAGAACCACCCTGTCGTTAATGTCACAATCGAAGATGCGATGGCTTATGCGAAATGGGCGGGCAAACGTGTACCAACCGAAGCAGAGTGGGAGTTCGCTGCAAGGGGCGGCCATGAGCAACGGAAATACATATGGGGAAGCGAACTCGTGCCGGGCGGAAAGTGGATGGCGAACATGTGGCAGGGCGATTTTCCTAACACGAACACTGGGGAAGACGGGTTCGAAACGACGGCGCCGGTGAAGAGTTTTCCTGCCAACGACTACGGCCTCTACGACATGGCCGGCAATGTTTGGGAGTTGGTCCAAGACCGGCATGCCGAAGGGTATTATGCGAACAGCCCCCGCTACTGCCCGACAGGGGCGGTCGTGCCAGGAGAGCAGGCGCACCTGCAGAAAAATCGCCTGATCCGCGGTGGATCCTTCCTCTGTGCGGAAGGCTACTGCTCAGGGTATCGCCCCGCCGCGAGACAACTCTCCGACGATATCACCGCTTCCTATCACACCGGATTCCGCTGTGTGAAAGACAGGTAGGGGATTTCTGATTTTAGATTTTTGATTGCTGATTTTCCGACCTCTGACTTCCGTCCAAAGACCTCTGCTATGAAGATCCCCGCTACACTCTTTTACTTACTCGCTGTTTTCTTTCCGGCCGCTCTTTCGGGCGCTGAATTGACTGTCTTTATCGGCACGCAAACCGGAGGCAAAGACGGGAGCAAAGGGATCTATCGATCCACGCTCGACTTGGAGTCGGGCAAGCTCAGTGATCCAGTGCTCGCCGCCGAAGTCGCTAATCCGGGATTTCTCGAACTGCATTCTTCCGGGAAGTATTTGTATGCCACCTCACGCGGGTCCGATGGTGAGGGAGCGGTGGCGGCTTTTTCTATTGATCAGGATTCTCATGAGTTGACCGCGCTCAATCAAGTTTCGTCCGGCGGTAGGGGGCCGTGCCACGCCAGTCTTGATCCCGGTTCCGCGACGGTTTTTGTCGCAAACTACAGCAGTGGTTCCGTCGCCTCCATGCAAGTTAAAGACGATGGTTCGCTCGCGGAGGCGGCCAGTGTTGTTCAACACGAGGGGTCGAGCGTGAATGAGAAACGGCAGCAGGGGCCGCACGCCCACGCGGTCAATACGAGCCCTGATGGCCGCTTTTTGTACGCTGCGGATCTCGGCGCTGATAAGCTTTTCATCTACGAACATGATTTCGAAACTGGGAAGATCACGCCTGCCGATCCGGCCTTCGCCAAGCTTGCTCCGGGGGCGGGGCCTAGGCACTTTTCATTCCGCCCCGATGGTAGATTTGTCTATTGCCTGAATGAGTTGGCGAGCACGATCACGGTGTTTTCCTGGAACCAGAAGACGGGGGCTCTAACAGAGACGCAAACGATCGGCACCTTGCCTGAAGGTTTCGAGGATCAAAATACGACCTCCGAAATTCGGGTTCATCCGACCGGAAACTTCGTCTATGCGGCGAACCGCGGCCACAACAGCATCGCTGTTTTCTCCGTCGACCGTAAGACGGGCGCTCTCACTTTTGTTGAACGGGAACCTGTCGGCGGGAAAATCCCTCGGAACATCAATCTCGATCCCACGGGAAGCTTCCTCATTGCCGCCAACCAGATTTCGAACAACGTTCCGGTTTTCCGCGTCGATACCAAGACGGGGGAATTGGAGGCAACGGGCCACGAAATTGCCGTCACCCGGCCGATGTGTATTCGGTTTCTCGAAAAGCGCGATTGGTCCGAAGAGGGCTTTGTCTCGCTCTTCGACGGAGAGACGATGAACGGCTGGGAAGGGGAAGAGGCGTGGTTTCGCGTCGGAGACGGATCGATCATTGCCGGGAATTTGAACGAGAAAATTCCTAACAATTTCTTCCTCGCGTCGGAAAAGGAATTCGGCGATTTCGAACTGCGTTTTCAGGCGAAATATGTGGGAACGAGCAACGCCGGTGTGCAGTTCCGTAGCCAGCGAATCCCTGATGATCACGAGATGATTGGGTATCAGTGCGACATCGGAAACACACGAAAAGGCCCGGTTTGGGGAAAGATTTACGATGAGTCGCGCCGGCGTCAGTTTCTCACGATGGGCTCAGAACCGGTTGTCGAGGCGAACGTGAACAAGGGGGATTGGAATGACATCACGATCCTTGCCGAGGGTCCTCGCGTCCGAACTTGGGTGAACGGGATGCTCACTGCCGACTATACCGAAGGTGACCCTGACATTGTTCCCAAAGGGCGTTTCGGTCTCCAGATTCATGGCGGACCGCCGGCGGAGTGTTCTTACCGGAATATCCGGATTAAGGAGCTGTAGCAGGCGGCTTTTGAAACCACGAAAGGCGCGAAAACTCGCGAAATTTCGTGGTTCAATTCCACCCAACCATCGCCAGCATGCGGCCGGTTTTTCCTTTTTCCTGTCGATAGGAGTAGTAGATGCCGACGTTGGTGGCGGTGCAGGTGCCACAATCGTGGATGTTCTGCTCCTGAAGACCGGCCTTCACACACTGATCGAGAATGGCAGAAGGGAAATCGACCTCATAATGACACGGCCGGATACAAGGGCTGAGTTGCGCGATAATGTTGGCCGGGTTGCATCCGAATTCACTTCCCATGAGTTCGATGGCAAGTCGGGTGATCTCCAACTCTGTCCCTTTCTTCCCACTGTGAACGAGTCCTAGCGCACGCTTCTCCGGATCGACGAGATAAACGGCAGCGCAGTCGGCGACGTAAATCCCAAGCGGTCGGTCCGACTCAATGGTGACCAGTCCATCGACGCCTTTGATGTGATTGGGCGATTCGCCGCGCACGACCGCGACTTGATTGCCGTGGACTTGCTCACCGGTGGTGAGTGGATTGTTGATTCCGGCTGCCTTTGCCGCCTCCAAGTGGGTTGCATCGAGGTTCCTGAGAGCTGTTTCGCGATCGACATCGACCTGAATGTCGGGATCTCGCAACGTAAAAGCATGCAAAAATCCCTCTACTCCAGTCAGTGCGGGAAATTGTTCGATTGGCGTGCTCACGTGGAAGGTTCGCCTCCGAATCGGGCTGCGCCAAGGAATTCCGAACAGGACGTTGGATGGACGATTTCTGGCAGATCCCCCGTCTTTAGGGCGTTTTCTGGCGTAATTTCTTATGATGAAACCCGCCGACCAACAAGCTGATGCCATTGTGATTGGAGCCGGTCCCGCCGGATCGACGACCGCTGCGCTTCTTGCTGAAAAAGGCCACAAGGTGCTGGTCTTTGAGAAGAGCAAGTTTCCCCGTTACCACGTGGGCGAGTCGCTGATGCCGTTCTGCTATTTCCCGCTGGAGCGGTTGGGGCTTATCGACAAGATCAACGAGATTGGTTTCACGAAAAAATATAGCGTCTCCTTCGTCACCCAGGACGGGAAGTCGTCTCGACCCTTCTACTTTTTCCAACATTACGATCACCCCTCTTCAACAACTTGGCAGGTGCAGCGCGCGGAGTTCGACAATATGATTTTCGAAAAGGCGAAGGAAAATGGAGCGATCGTGCACGAGTTGAGCCGGGTGAAAGACATTCTTCGTGATGAAAACGGGAAAGTGATCGGCGTGCGGGTCGAACACGAGGATGGCGAAGTGAGGGACTACCTCGCTCCCATCACGATCGACGCCTCCGGAAGAGACTCAGTCGTGCAGACGAAATTGAAATGGCGGAAGCGCGACCCCAAGCTCAACAAGATCGCTCTTTGGACTTACTTCAAGGGAGCGAAGCGTGATCCCGGCATCGACGAGGGGACGACGACAGTGGCCTACATTCCGGAAAAGGGTTGGTTTTGGTACATACCGCTCCAGAACGATATGGTCAGTGTGGGGATCGTCGCCGAGCGCGACTACTTGTATCGGGACACCCGCGACTTGGGCGAGATTTTTGCGCGAGAAATTCAGGAAAACGAATGGATCAAGGATCACCTCAGCCAAGGGGAGCAGTTCGGAAAAATCTGGACCACCGGAGAGTATTCCTACCGCTCCGAGTATTGCGCCGGCGATGGCGTGGTTTTGACCGGAGATGCTTTCGCATTTCTCGATCCGGTTTTTTCTTCCGGGGTTTTTCTCGCTTTGAAAACTGGCGAAATGGCGGCGGATGCCGTGGACGCGGCGTTGAAGGCGGAGGACTACTCTGCGGCTCAGTTCGACAGCTACGGCGACCAAGTCTGCAACGGGATCGAAGCCATGCGGTCCCTTGTTTACGCTTTTTACGACGAAGGATTTAGCTTCGGCGACCTCATCAAGGAGTATCCCGACGTGCGTGGAGACCTGACGGACTGTTTGATCGGCGACGTCTTCAAGGACTTCGGAAAATTGACGGAGGCGATTTCCAAGTTTGCGGAAGTCCCGCCGAGGTTGGAGCATGGGCGGCAGGCTGCGCGAAGTGATTCGATGGCAGCGTAGCAAACGCTGTCATTCATGAGAATCGTTCAACTGACACCGGGCACCGGGACCTTCCACTGCGGAAGCTGTCTTCGCGATCTCACTCTTGTGCGGGAATTACTGGCCATGGGCCACGACGTGACGCTCGTTCCGCTCTACCTCCCGTTGGTGCACGACCAGGCGGAGGATGGGATTGAAGAAGACGGTCCACTGCTGCTTGGTGGAATCAATCTCTACCTTGAGCAGAAGGCCGGTGTGTTTGGGTGGCTTCCGAAATTCGTGCGCGGGTGGCTGAACGCGCCTTGGTTACTGCGAAAAGCCGCCGACCGCATGGGAATGACTTCGGCGGAGGAGTTGGGTAAATTGACCGTCGAGAGCTTCAAAGGCGTCGCGGGGAAGCAAAAGGGAGCGTGGCGAGAGTTGCTCGATTGGCTGAAGACTCAGCCGAAGCCAGACGTGATTTCACTTTCAAATGGAATGCTCGGCGGGGTCGCTCCGGCCTTAAGAGAAGAATTGCAGGTTCCAGTGGTGACGACCTTGCAAGGGGAAGATACCTTTCTGGATCGGCTTCCGGAACCTTACCGAACAGAAAGTTGGAAGGCATTCTCTCGGGTGGTGGAGTCTCTCAATCGGGTGATCGGGGTTAGCGATTACTACGGCGGCGTGATGCAAGAGCGACTTGGGTTTCCGGATGAAAAACTGACGCGTGTCTGGAACGGGATTGAGGTCGATGACTTTCCTTTCCGTCCCGGAAAGCCTGACAAACCCACCATCGGTTACCTTGCCCGCTTGTGCGAAGACAAGGGTGTTGATGCGATGATCGATGGATTTATCGAGCTCAAGAAGAGGCCAGGTCGCGAAGATGTGCGGCTGAGAATGGCAGGAGCGTTGACGCCGGACGATGAAAAGTTAGTCGAGCGATTGAAGCAAAAACTGGAGAAAGTCGGAGTCGCTGAGGCAGTCGACTGGCAAACGAATGTCACGTTCGAGGAAAAGCTGGAGTTGCTCGGTTCGTTGACGGTTTTCTCGGTTCCATCGACTTATGGAGAGTCTTTCGGGCTTTACGTCGTCGAAGCCTTGGCGTGCGGAGTCCCCGTCGTGCAGCCACGTCACGCGGGATTCATCGAGATCGTCGAAGCGACAAAAGGGGGAATTCTCTTTGAACCAAAGGACGTGAGCGCCCATGCGGACGCGCTCGAGGCGGCACTGGACGGGGACTTGGACTTTGACGCTGCCGCAGTGCGAAAGAGCGTCGAGGACAACTTTTCGTCGAAAGGAATGGCGAGGGGATTCGCGCAAGCGCTGGAGAGTGTGGCAGGTTGATTGCGAAATAGGGCTTCGTCTATTACTCTACCCGCATGGATCGACGCAGGATGCTTTGGCTGGCGCTGGCGGGAATTCCGACTTATGGGCTCGGTAAGGAACACCTTCCGCAATCGCTCACTTTCACAGGAAGCCGCAAGTTTTCGTCAATCATGGCGAAGGCGAAACGCGAGGGGTGGCACAAGTTGCCGATGAGTACTCGGATGGCGCGATTTGCGAAGGAGCTGCACGGGGTTCCCTACAAGAGTTTCACGTTGGAGATTCACGACAAGGTGGAGTCGGCGTCAGTGAATCTTGAAGGGCTCGATTGCTGGACGTTTTTCGAAATCGTCCTCGGGCTCTCACGAATGATTGAAGGTGGTTACTACGAAGCGAATAAGTCCCGGTTGCTGCGCGAAGTGGAATTCACGCGTTATCGGGGAGGAGTCTGTCACGGGAATTACCTCGACCGCATCCACTACCTTGCGGAATGGTTCTTTGAGAACGAGGCACGGGGTGTGGCCGTGGATATTACCCGGGAACTTGGCGGAGCGAAGCGGGTTTATGGTCGTGACATTTCTGAAATGACGAAGCTCTGGAAGAGTTACCGCTACCTGAAAAACAATCCGAGCCTTCGTGCGCCGATGGCCAAACACGAAGCCCGCGTGGAGAAATTGCCGGTGTATTATCTGCCCCGGAGCCGTGTTTCCTCCATCGAATCAAAACTGCAGAACGGCGACATCATCGGCGCGGTGACGAAATACGATGGCGGTTACTGCTCGCACGTGGGTATCGTCTACGTCGATTCCAGCGGAGTTCGCCGCATGATGCACGCTTCCACCGACTACCGCCGCGTCGTTATCGATAAATCCGTTTCCGGCTACCTCTACAAATACAGCAAATACCTCGGCGCCATCGTGGCTCGCCCGCAACCCGTCTCGAAAACGGTCCTCGATCCCGCCCAATACCGCCGCAACCTCACCAAGCTTGTTCGCGGGGCCAATGGGGTTTAAAGAAGCTGGCGAAATGTCGAAGCTACTCTCCCAACAAACGGTCGGACTTCTTCTTGCTGCCGGTCTTTTCATTGGTTTCGGCATCGCAATGATCGTTTCCCCGGAGACATTCGTTTGGGAACTTGGCGACCGGCTATCGCTCAACCGAAAACTCCTTTCATGGAGCGGTGGACAAGCTGGAGGCATTGCCGTCTTGGTGGTGGGGCTAGTATCGCTGGCAGCCGCTGTGCGAAGTGTAGTATCCTCAAAAGGTTAGTTCCTCCTTCGCGAATCCGGCGGTCCAAACGGATTGCTCTCATTCGTGTTTCTTCGTGCCCATTTCTTCACATTCGTGTTCAAGAGTTTTTTCGACACAAATCTTCACGAATGAACACGAATTTACACAGATGAAACAGGTAGTCTGGAGCGCTGGCTTTGAAGAGGGTCGCCATCATGGATGCAACCGCGCTTGACCATCCCGCTCGCTATGGCCTTTATTTCGTGACCATGAAAGCCACACTCCTTTCCCTTATCGCCCTCGGTTTGATCGCCCTCGCCACTTCCTCTTGCTCGACTGCCCAAGGATTCGGCGAGGATCTGCAAACCCTCGGTCGCGGAATTCAACGCGCTGCGGAGTGAGGCCTGTTCAGTCCTGCACCCGGTCCTCGATCAGACTTCAATCTTCGCCGGGAACTCCGGACAAAGGGAACTCCTTGCAATTGCGGACGCCTTGTCCTCAAGAAAGAAACTGAGTTCTCCTGACTCCGAGCAAAACCAGACTTCGTCAGCGCCCGCAGCGAAGAACAAGGACTTCTTTTCTTCCATCTCGCGCTTGGTATTGGAAGGGGAGAGGACCTCGACACAAACTTCGGGAGCGGTCGTGAGGACTACATCGGAAGTGGAGTTTTGCTTCCGTTGATCAGAAATCCAGGCAACATCGGCGGCTCGCACGCCGTCGGGTGTCGATATCGGACACTCAGTGATGACGGAGCCACCCTCCATTAAACTCCAAAGCAACTTGCAGATCTTCGCTTGTTCTTCACCGTGTCTATAAGCTGGAGGAGGGGACATGATTATTTGACCAACGGCGTTCGTTTCAATCCGATGCTCTAGGCTGTGGTAAAACGGATCAGCCAGCACCTTTTCCCACACGGCCAGATTGAAGGCGGTTTGATCCTTCAAGGCGGGGTCATTCGCGATCTCCAATACGGCGGCCATCTCTTTATAGGATAGAACTTCAGGGGAGCCTGCGCAATGGCCAAGAAATTCCGAGAGATTCCCGGGGATTTCGCGTAGTATTCTCACTCAACTCTTTTTCTGCCCATGCCTACTTCTTCGCTCCAGAATAGCGCGATTTCCGCGCTTCAGATATGGCTCAACGGCGAAGTCATTCCCGCTGATGAGGCCGCGGTGTCGCCGTTTGATCATGGGTTGCTCACCGGGGATGGGGTTTTTGAGACCTTGATCGCTTATGGCGGGAAGGCTTTCGCTTTTTCGCGGCATTATGAGCGGTTGAAGCATTCGGCGCAGCGGTTTGGGTTGGCGGTGCCTGCGAAGGAAGTGCTTTTGGAGGCGGCGAATGGGTTGTTGGAAACCAACGGGATGGAGCACGCACGGATTCGGATCACGATCACGGGTGGAACGGCGCCGTTGGGATCGGAAAAGGGGGAGGACTCGGAGATGGTGATCGTGGCGGTTGGGCCGTTGCCCAAGCATGGGGCGGAGGGGCATGTCGTTCGTGTCGAGTGGCCGCGGAATGAAAAGGGGGCGACGGCTGGGTTGAAGACGACTTCCTATGGAGAAAATGTGATCGCACTGGCGCACGCGAAGAAGAATGGCGGGACAGAGGCCATCTTTGGGAATACGTCAGGACAACTTTGTGAAGGGACGGGGAGCAATATTTTTGTCGTGCGTGATGATCAGTTGATCACGCCGCCGCTTTCATCTGGTTGCCTCGCCGGGGTGACGCGTGCGATCGTTTTGGATCTTTGTGAGGATTTCGGACTGAGTTGCAAGGAGACCGATACGCCGTTTGAGGAACTCGCTGAGGTGGACGAGGCGTTTTTGACGTCGACGTTGCGAGAGGTGCAGCCGATCGCGACGGTGGACGGTAAGGCGTTGAAGCGTGTTCCCGGTGAGCTGACTTTGAAATTGAAGGCGGCGTTCAAGGAATTGACGGCGACGACAGTGGACCCCTGAGATGGCTCGGCGTCGTCGAAGTTCGGGAGTTGAGGGCGGGGGGCGCAGGGGATCGCGTCGAGGAAGCAAGGGGCCGGAGCGGGCGGTGACGAAGCGGGGTTTTCGTTGGCTAATAGTGTCCGTGGTGATGATGGTGGTTGGTGCAGTGATTGAGTTTCCGGTGTTGATCGAATTCGGGATGCTTGGTGTTTGTGTTTTTGCCTTTGCCTGGTGTATGTCGGCGTGGAATCTCCGGGGACTGCGAGTTTCACGCCGAATGCCTTCGCAAGTTTTTGCGCATCGCCGGTTTCCGCTGGAGTTGTCTCTGAAAAGCCAGCGAAGGTGGTGGGGGCACTTCGAGATTGAAGTGGAGGACAGGCTGCTTCCGCGATTTGTTGATCGCGGTATGGCGACGGGATTTCTCGCGCCGAAGTCGGAACTGCCGGTTTCGCTGGAGGCAAGGCTCTTGAAGCGCGGGAGAGTGCGCGGGGATACGGTGACGGTGGGATCGGCGTTTCCGTTGGGGTTGGTTTCCGCAGTTCATCGCTTCGATATTCCGAGTGAAACGATCGTGTTTCCGCGCCCCGTTATTCCGGATGCGGTGCATGCGGTGAATGATCCAGAGGCGATGGACGAAGGGGCGGAGGCAACTTACGAGATTGACCGGACGGGCGAGTTTCGCGGAATTCGTGAGTTCCATCCGGGTGATTCGTTGAAGGGGATTCACTGGTCGGCGTCGGCGCGCGCGGGGCAATTGATGGTGCGCGAATTTGATCGACCGAAGCCTCGCAGGTTCTCCATTGTTTTTCATTCACTGCAACCGGAGGGAGCAGTGCAGTGGCGGGAGAATTTTGATCATGCCCTGGAGTTGTTGACCGGACTTTTGCTGCACGCGCGTTCGTCAGGAGTTCCCGTTGATTTAACGGCGTCTTTTTTGAATTGGGACCGGATCAACGTGGAGCCGCAGGATGCGATTTCGCCGGTTCTGCGTTCGCTTGCGCTGGCTAAACGAGTGACAGAGACGAAGGCGGACAGGTTGCTCGAAGTGCTGGAGGGCTTGCCGGGAGGGCATCCGGTTTTTGTGGTCAGCGAGTCGTCGCTGGATCATTGGGAAGAATTGGTGCCCGCGATGCCCCGCAAGTTGATCTGTCTCGATACGCTCCGAATGCGGGTGGCGCCGATTGTTTCTCTTCTCAAATGGGGTGATTTTTTGCGAAAGCCTGACGCGGCGTAAATAGATGATCGTTGTCTTCCAATTGGTGGTTTCGCTGTGCGCCGGAGTGGCGGGGTACTTCCTCGAGGGGAGTGCGGGGCTGGTTTTTGTTTCGGCGGGAGGACTGGTCGCCTTTGGAGCGCTCGTGCAGTGGTTGATGGGATCGTGGTCGGCGGCGTTTGGTTTTTTCGCGTTTGCGGTGGGTGGGGTGACCGCGTTGGTGACGCTCGCGGGAGGGCAGGAAGCGGGGCCGGTAGGGCTTCTTCTCGGAGCTGTGGCGCTTGTGGCGGCGATGGGAAGTTTGGCGAAAGGAAAATCCCGGCGTGGGTTGGTGGAAGTGGAGGGGGAAAAACGCGGTTTGAGGTTGCTCGCGGCGGGTGCGGTCCTCGCCACAGTAGGTTTGGCGGTGATGCTGGCGTTTGCCCTTCCGCTGTGGTCGTCTGGAGTGTTGGCTTTGTCAAAGCCCCTGAGCAACGGCGCGCGTCCGCTCGTTTCATCGACGGTCAATGATATCCAGAATTGGCTGGAGTTGAAGCTGCCGTGGTTTTCCAAATCTCCGGAGGAGGAGGTGCCGGAAGAGAGGACGCCGGAGCCTTTCGATGGATCGCATGAGGTTCGTGGAAGTGGTGAAGTGGATTTGTCGGACGAATTGAAAGTAGCGATCCGGTTTGAAAGTGAAGAAGAGTTCCGTGCCGTGGTGTCAGATCCGGTTTATGTGCGCACGCGGACGTTCGATGAGTTCGACGGCTGGCGTTGGGAAGCGAGCGAGGACGAGATGGAGTTTTTCGGGGATGCGGACGATGGCCGAATGGATGGCTGGACGCGGGTGGCGGTAGCCATGCCGGAAGCCGAGGAGTTCGAGTATGAGGTGTTCGTTGTAGGCAGCTTCGGCGTGGAATTGCCGGCACTGGTGGATGTGACTGGATTCGAGTTCGGGAGCGTCGTGTCTAAGATACCGGGCTGGTTTAGCGGTGGCTTGACTGGAGACGTGCATTACCGGGCGAGGAGTGTTTCGGCTGGCAACTTGATCCCGGCGACCGGGGTTGACCAAGAACGGTATCTTGACGACGGAGGTGGGCAGGGTTTGCGCGAACTGAGAGTTATCGCGGAAGGGATCGAGGATCCGCGAGCGAACAAGCGGGAGAAACTGGAGCAAATCTCGGCTTACTTGCGACGAAATTGCGCGTATTCGCTGGTGGTTGAGAATCCGGACGGGCTGCCGCCCATGGAGAATTTTCTTTCGGGAACGAAGAAGGGCTATTGCGACCACTTTGCGAGCGCGGCCGTCATCATGGCGCGAGTTCACGGTGTGCCTGCGAGGCTGGCGATGGGATTCAGCGGTGGGGTCGTCGATGAAACGCAACGAATGGTGGCGTTTGCGGAGCGGGATGCGCATGCGTGGGCTGAGGTGCTTCTCGACGGTCGATGGACCGTTTTTGACACGACGCCGGTTTCGCCGGGATCCCAAGGCGGTCCGCGTGAATCGCCCGCGTTCGGAGATCGTCAGTTTGTTTCCGCTTCGCCAATCATTGAAGCGGCCGAAGATGAAACGGCCGCGGACGATTCGCAAAACTCTGAGGCCGCGGTGGAAGAGGAAAGTTTTCTCGCGCGTTGGGGAGATTGGATTCTTCGGGGCGTTGGCGCTCTTTTGTTGGTCCTTGTGCTGGTCCGTTGGATTTTGCCGTGGATCGGCGGAAATCTGGAAGAACGCCGGAAGGAGCGGGCAGGGCGTGTGGATTCGTTCGACCGTGAACCTCCAATGCCGGTGTATTTGAAGGAGTTCTTTCGCTTCATGGAGCTTGCGGGCGTCTTCCGCCCAACGGGGTCGACGGTGCGGGAGTCGGTCGGAGCGATGAAGCAGGCCGGTTGGCAGGCGCCGGTTTTCGACGAGCTGGCGGATTACCACTACGCGGCGAGCTATGCGGATCGGCGGCGCCATCCGGGATTGGAAAGGAAACTCCGGCAAGAGATCCGGGCGCTGGGTAAGCGGAATTCGCGCAAGCCGCGCTGAGAGCGAGTGAGTGGGCAAAGTCTCCGTCGGCAAGGGCTTGCAGCAGGCAGGATCGCTTTGCATGGTGCGGGAAGAACCATGGACGGAGAACAGGTATCGTTTGAATTTGAGATCCCGGCGACGGACGCGCTGGGGAGAATGCACGTGGCGGGAAAACTCCGGGCGCTTGAGAAGGAGGTCTTGCTGCACTGGAAGATCAAGGACCGGACATTCACGCGATCAAAGAACTCGTTACGGACGGTGGAGTTGACCTACGACGACATCGAGGAAGCGGCGATCAAACATCACTGGTGGTTATTCAAGCCGCACCTCGTGATGAAGATTAAGGATCCCCGAAAGGTGGAGGAAGTTCCGGGAGTGAAGCTCGGGAGGATCGATTTGAACCTGCCAGGCAAATCGAAAGCCGAAGCGAAACGGTTTGTCTCGATGATCGACTTCCGTGTTACGCAGCATGAAATGGAAAAACGGAGCGAGCGACTCAAGGAACTCGGGATTTAACGACAGAGAGGTAACGATGAATGCCATCACCGAGCCGATCGTTTTTCAGCCTCTGTACATGGAGCGCGTGTGGGGAGGTCGGAAGCTGGAGAGTGTTTACGAACGCGAATTACCGAAGGAGGGCACCCATTATGGTGAGTCTTGGGAATTGGTCGATCGAGATGCCGAGCAAAGTGTCGTCGTGGGCGGGGAATTCGATGGAATGACACTGCACGAGCTTTGGGAGAAGGAGCAAGATCGTGTTTTCGGGATCGGAGGAGGGGAAGAGGAGCGTTTTCCGCTATTGGTAAAAATTCTGGATGCGCGGGACCGTCTTTCCATTCAGGTGCACCCGCCTGCGGAGGTCGCCGGAAAGCTGGAAGGCGAGCCGAA